>CAZMHP010000030.1:0-21529 GCA_964566095.1 uncultured Rhizobium sp.
CGACGAGATCCTTGATCGCGGTCGGCTGGTCGCCGGCCGGCTGGTACTCGCTGACCAGCTTGAACAGCTTGCCGCCTTCGGACTTCTGCGGCCGCGCCGGGCGGTGCGGCACGAAACCGGCGAGCTCCGCGCCGGTCGCGCCATGAAGCGGCAAGTTCCCGATTGGGGGCGGCGCCGGGTCGTACGCATCGCCGGCCGGCGCGAGATTCAGCGGCACGGCCTCGACCGCGTGCTGGAACTTGGCGGCGGCTTCCGACATCCCCTTAAGGGAACGCGAGCCCTTCCCGCCCTTTCGCGGAACCATGCCGTTGTTGTGCGCCATGGCAATAATATAGGCGCGCGCGGGCGCTTGTGCACCGTCCCTGACGCGAAAACCTGCACGCTGCTGACACGTGTCAGGCAGCCCGCCAGGCGAGATACTGCCGGGAACGCAGGTTCGTGTGCTTGAGGAAGGCGCGGGTCAGCGCTTCCTGCGATGCGTGGACCGCGGCACCGAGCTGCGGAACGCGCCGCGCCCGGTCCATCCAGGCGCGATTGCGGGCGATGCGGTCCACGGCGCGGCCGACGAAATGCGCCCGGGGCTCCGCCGAGGTGATCCAGCCGTTGAATCCGATGCGTTCGAGCGCGCGGCACACGCTGGGCCAGTCGACAACGCCTTCGCCGACATTTCGGATCGTGAACTTTCCGTCGGAACGGCGAACGGTGAAGTCCTTGGCGTGCATCTTTTGGATGCGCGGACCCAGGACGTCGATCCATTCCGCCGCCAAACCCGAACGGACATTGCCGATGTCGAGCAGCGCGCGAACGCGGGGCGAATTGAAGGCGTCGATGAATTGCGCATAGGCCGGCGCGTCGGCGAAGGGCATATTGTGGGTGTTTTCGATCACGAGACCGATATCGAGGCTTTGCGCCGCCGGCAGAATCTCGTCGCTGACGATCTTGTGCAGGCGCGCCAGCACTTCGGCCCTGGCCAGGCTTGGGTCGAAGTGGCCCGTCGTGATCAGCAACGTCTCCGCGCCGACATGTTTGGCAGTGTGCAGGGCATGCACCACCGCGCGCAGCGCATGCACGGCCTCCGAAGGGGTGCTGCTGCACAGCGACTTCTGCCAAATTCCGCGCGGCCCGACGCTGTGGATGGCGATGCCGGTTTCGGCCGCGGCGTCCCGAAGTTCGTCGCGCAGGCCTTCGTCTTCAGGGTCCCGCAATTCCACGCCAGCGAACCCGGCTTCGGCCACGAGCGCGAACCGATCCCGGAGGGAACGGCCGGGCAGCAAGGCGTCGAAATAGACGGCGCGGCGTGCGTTATCGGGCGGCAGGGGCAATGCGATCTCCTGCTCGAAGCGTATCAGAAGAATCGGCGCCGGGCGCGCGGTTGGGGCGGCCCGATACCCGTTTTTCAGCAGGCGCGCTTGCGGAACAGCGCCTCTTCGTAGATCGCGCCGGGCATCAAGCGGTCGTCGGGACCGAACAGCGGCGTGCGGCTGCCGCTGTTGTTCAAGGGAACCGGCGGCAGCGGCTCGAACCGCGCATAGGCGGGCGCATCGGCGAAGCGGAAATTGCTGTGCCGCAGGACGAGAAGGCCGCCCGACTTCAGGCAGCGCGCGAAGTCATCCGTCAGGCGCGCGAATTGCGCGAAGGACAGAAACGGATCGGCGCGCGTGACACCGGGCTTGCTCAGCGCGCCATGGCGCAGCACCGCCATGCAGAAGATCGCGTCATAGGCCGCGTCCGGCACGTGCTGGGTCGTCGCGGCGATCCGGAATCGAACGCGCGGATCGGGCACCCGACGCAGCCGGCGCTCGCAGATCGCGATATTGCCGGGATTGATGTCGATGCCTTCGATGAGGCTCTGCGGAAAATAGCGGCGCAGCGAGAAGACCTCCTCGCCGGTGGAGCAGCCGAAGGACAGGATGCGGCGGTCGGGGCCGTCGTCCAGCGCTTCGGCGGCGCGGCGGAAGATGACGGGGTAACGGTCCGGCTGGGTGCGGTTGTAGGGCTGCAGCGCGCCTGCCGGCGCGGCCAGGCGCAGCCGCCACTCGCTGCGATAGGCAGGTTCGGTCGCGAAACGGCGCAATGCGCGCGCGAGGCGGGAAAGAAAGGCCATGACGGCCAAGACTTAGCCGCCGGCGCCGCCGAGGCAACCGGTTTGTCGAAGGGCGCCGTCATGCGTTATAGCGGCCCACCGGCAGGGGGACCCGCATGCATCGGCGCAATCGGCTCGAAAGGGCGCTCGAAACGCTTCTGTTCAACGCGCGCTGGCTGCTGGCGCCGGTCTATCTGGGGCTGATCGTCTCGCTGCTCATGCTGCTGGTGACGTTCTTCCAGGAACTCCTGACCGCGTTGCCGTCGATCATGCACCAGACGACGGAGGAGGTGATCCTGGTGGTGCTGTCGCTCATCGACCTGTCGCTGGCGATGAACCTGGTGCTGATCGTGGTGTTCTCGGGCTACGAGAACTTCGTCTCCAAGATCGACACCGGCGACAGCGAGGACCGGCCGCACTGGATGGGCACGCTCGATTTCTCGGGCCTGAAGATGAAGCTGATCGGCTCGATCGTGGCGATCAGCGCGATCTCGCTGCTGCGCGCCTTCATGACGTTGACCGAGCCGGGCGGGTTCGACGAGCGCAAGATGGCCTGGATGATCGGCCTGCACATGACCTTCATCGTCTCGGGCGTGCTGTTCGCGCTGATGGACTGGGTCGGCTCCCTGACCGGCGAAGGGCGCGACGGCGCCGCCGACTGACGCCGGCCTCAAAACCCGAGCTTTCCCCAACCGCCATCCTGCTGACAGGATGCTGTCAGGAGGATGGCAGTAGAGTATGCTGGCAAAACCGGGGTCGCGCCATGATCGCAAGCGTGTTCGACAATTACGACCTGCCGCCCTGCGCGTGCCATCTGGGCTGGTCGCTGCTCGACTACGACGCGGCGCAGGGCTGGGCGCGGCTGGCCTTCGAGGCCAGGCGCGAATTCCTCAATCCCGCGGGCTTCGTGCAGGGCGGCTTCGTCACCGCGATGCTGGACGACACCATGGGCCCGACCGTGATGCTGGCGACGGGCGGACGTTTCTTCACCGCGACGGTCAGCCTCAACGTGCAGTTCGTCGCGCCGGCGCGACGCGGCCGCTTCATCGGAGAGGGCCGGATCGTCAGCCGCGGCAAGACCATCGCGTTCCTCCAGGCCGGCTTGAGCGACGCCGATGGCCAACTCGTGGCGACCGCAACCTGCAGCGCGCGGCTGGTGCCGGTCGAAAAGATCGCGGCCTGATCCATGCGGCGCGCGGAACGGCTCTTTCAGATCATCCAGATCCTTCGGCGCTCCAAGCGCCATCCGATCCGTGCCGGCGACATCGCCGAGGAACTGGAGACCTCGCTGCGCACGGTCTATCGCGACATCGCGCAGCTTCTGGCGGAACGGGTGCCGATCCGCGGCGAGGCCGGCATCGGCTATATCCTCGAAGACGGCTTCGACATGCCGCCGCTGATGCTGACCGCGGACGAGATCGAGGCGGCGATGCTGGGGGCGCAATGGGTGATGGGCCGCGGCGACGAAAGCCTGGTGCGCGCCGCGCGCGATCTCGTCGCCAAGATCGGCGCCGTGGTGCCGGCGCATTTGAAGCCGCTGGCGCTCGATTCGACGCTGGTATCGCCCACTTGGAAACCGATCGAGCGCGATGCCATCGACGTGGTGCGCGTGCGCGCAGCAATCCATGCCCAGACCAAGATCGCCATCGCCTATGGCGACGGCGAGGGCCGCGCGACGGAGCGGATCGTGTGGCCGATCGCCGTGTCGTATTGGGATACCACGCGGGTGGTGGTCGCCTGGTGCGAATTGCGCAACGCCTTTCGCAGCTTTCGCACCGATCGCATCCGCGTCGCCGATTTCCTGTCGGTCCGCTATCCCGTGCCGCGCACGCGACTGACCGCGCAATGGCGCCGCGAGACCAGCGAGGCAATCGCGCGCGGCGACCGTCCGGGACGAAAGGCGGACGCCAACGCGGCGGCGTCGTCAGAGCAGGACGTGAAGGGCGCTGGCCGCGGCCCATAGCGCCGCGAGGGTCAGGAGCAGATAGGGTTTGGGAATCCAGGCCGGCATTGCTGCGGCCGTGGCGGCATATCGTCTGGGCTCTGCTTGCACGGTTCCCTCCACGCTCCGTATGGCAAACGCGTGAAACCGCGATTTGCTCCAAATAGTGGCGATCCGATCCGTTCCGTCAAAAACGGTACAGACTTGTCCAATACTCATATTGGGTATGTTTGCGGTGGACGCGCTCTTTGGCGTCTTGGTACGCCCTGCGCTCGACATGCATTTGTCTTGCGGGGTTCTACCGCTTTATTGGCGGGAACAGAGGTCGCTCCGAATTGGTTCGCCATAGCGTGGAGTTGCCGATGTCGGTCGCCGATGAGGCGCGCTGGGCCGCGCGTCTTTCGATCCTGTACATCATGACGGTCGCGACCGAGGTGCTGCGCACGGCGCCGGTCGATGTTCTCGATCTGCTTCTGCTCTTCACCATTGCGAACATGAACGCGGCGGGCTCTCCGATCCGGCCGGGCGCGATCGCGCCGGCGCCGATCGGCGTCAGCCGCAACGCCGTCAGCCGTGCACTGAACATCCCGCTCGAGACGGTGCGCCGACGCGTCGCCGGCCTCATCGAGCGCAAGGCGCTGGCGGAGCAGGCGGGCGGGCTCATCTTCCTGCCCGATAACCCGCTCGGCCTGGGCGGCAACGAAAAGATGGAAGCCTTCAATCTCGAAAAGCTGCGCGAACTGTTTCGCGGACTGAAGACGCTGGGGGTCGCGCTCGATTGAGACGGGCGCGCACCAGCTCAGGCGAAGCGCCCGGCTCGGCGGCGTCACATGGATCAAATGGGAAGAATCCTGAAGGGGCATGACATGACGGAAAGACGGTCGCGCCGCGCGAATCGGGCGGTCGCGTTGAACTACCCGGAGCCCGAACTGCCCGAGCCGCAATCGACGGCGCGCGATCATCCCTATTCGCGGCTGATCGCCCATTTCGTCGCCGAGTTCATCCTGCGCTCTGCGGAAAGCGTGAGCGAGGTCTTCGATCACGATTACGAGGCGGCGATCCTCTTCCTGATGATCTCCAACCGCAATTCGGAAAAGGTGATGAGCGATCCCAAGCTGCGCGACGGCTATGCGAGTTACCGCACCACCATCCCGCCCGAGCATTCGCTCCTGATCAGCCGCATGGCGCTGGCGCGCGCCAGCGGATTGCCGCGCGAGACGGTGCGCCGCAAGGTCGCCAAGCTGATCGAAAAGGGCTGGGTGATCGACATGCCGGGCGGCTTGCGGGCGCGGCCCGATCTCAATCGCTATCCCAAATATGTCCGCACGCTGGAGCCCCAGGCGCAGAACCTGCGGCGCCTGTTTACGATGCTGCTCTCCAGCGGCGCGCTCAACGCGGGCTAGCCGCTGCCCTCTTCACGTCCGGGCGTTCCGACGGCTTGGGTGAACGCCGCGCAATGAAGGCGCGCTCGGCGCCCCGCACGAGGCCGGACCGAAGATCAAAACCAGGTTCCCCGGAGTTCACCTGCGGCGCCCGACGGTGTAATGGCTCTTCATCCTCGCGACGGCGATGGGTTGCGTAAGCTTTGGGGGGACGATCATGGCCGAAAGGCGGGGGCGCCGTGCGAGGCGCGCCGACAGCGTGCTTGACAAGGAACCGCTGCCCGAACCGGGACCGACGGTGCGCGATCATCCTTATTCGCGGCTGATCGCGTTCTACGTCACGGAATTCATCCTGCGCTCGGCCGAGAACATCGCGCAGGTCTACGAAAACGATCTCGAGGCGGCGCTGATCTTCCTCACCATCTCCAACCGCAATTCCGAGAAGGCGATGCACGATCCCAAGCTGCGCGAGATCTATGGCAGCTACAACACGACCATTCCGCCCGAACACACGCTGTTGATCAGCCGGATGGCGCTGGCGCGCGCCACGGGATTGCCGCGCGAGACGGTGCGCCGCAAGGTCGCCAAGCTGGTCGCGAACGGCTGGGTGCTCGAAGTGCCCGGCGGCCTGCGCGCGCGCCCCGACCTCAACCGGCATGCCGAATATATTCGCTCGCTGGAGCCGCAGGCGCAGAACCTGCGCCGGCTGTTCACGATGCTGCTCTCCAGCGGCGCGCTCAATCCGGTCTAGGCTTCGCCTCCCCGGAGGAAGGCCTACGGGATCGCCTTCAGCGCGGCGGCGGTCTGCGCCGCGTCCTTTTGCGCCGTCGCCAGATCGGGCGCGGCGAGACCGGCGCGGGCCCTGTCGGCCGCGCCGCCGAGCGCCGCCTTCTTGGTCGCGTCGGCGGTATCGGGAATCGCGCCGTTGCCGGCATGGGCGCAGGGATTGAGGTTCTTGGGATCGAAGCCGCTGCCGCCGGGTCCGACCAGGCAGTTCAGCGCGTGATGCAGATGCATCCGCGTTCCCGCGAGGTCAGTGGCCTTGGCGGCGAGGTCGGCATGGGTCGCCGCCGTGACGATCTCGCCGGCTGCATCGGCGGCCAGCACGGGCAAGGGCGCCAGCAGCGCCGCCCCAAGGGCGACGCCGGCCAGCAATTCTAGGCGTTTGGATCTCATGGTCTCACCAGACGGTCGCGATGTTGCGCTGCAGGCTGCGCGTGTCGCGGTTGGAGACGCGGTTGGCGAGGATGCCGGACACCGTGGCGTTGGGGCCGTAGAACTCCTCGTTCCAGTCGTCCTTCGCCTTGACCACCGAGCCGTTGAAGGTCAGGCCGCCGTAAGCGCCGGTGCCCGAACTCCACACCACGATGTCGCCGCCGCGCACGGTGGTGGCGCCTTCGGCCGCCGAGCTCAGCGTCACGACCGTCAGGCCGGCGCCGGCGCCGAGCTTGGTCTCGCCCTGCTGGATGCCGCGCAGCGCGCGCTCCGACATGATGATGAAGACGAGCTCGGCCTGCTGCAGACCGATCTGCAGGCCGAAGGACGCCGAGGCGAGGGTGTAGAAGGCCGGGGAGCTCCAGGTGCGTCCGCTGCGCCGCAGGAGCACGCCGTCGCCGCCCTCGGCGCCGAAGATGAAGCCGCCCTTGATCAGCCTGGGCACGATCAGCACGGCGCGGGCATTGTGGATCATGCCGGCCGCCTGGGCGAAGGCGGGATCGGAGCGCAGGTGATTGACGGTGCGATTGGCCTGGGCGAGGAGTTCGGTCTGGTCCGACGCCTGGGCCGCTGAGGCGACGATCAGCGCCGTGGCGAAGGCCGCGCCAGCGGCGATCTTGGCGAACATCTTCATGGGGTGGGGTCCTTTTCAGAAAGGGGCGGGGCCGAGAGATTAGACCATCCCTCTATGACGGTGAACGCATCAGGTGCGAAATCGGACGCAACCTTGACGGCGGGGGGCCGTCGCCCCACTTTCTGGGGCTTAAAGGGTCTTAAATCCCGGAGAATTGCCCATGTCCGACCTTGGACCGCAGCCGTCCGCGCCTTCCGCCGCGGCGGCCGCAACCGATACGCGAACCCTGACGATCATCGTCTACGGCCTTTATCTGGGCAGCGTGGTGACGGCCGGCGGGGCCGGCCTGGTCGGCGTGGTCCTGGCCTATATCAAGCGCGACGAGGCGGCGGGGACGGTCTGGTACAGCCATTTCCAGAATGCGATCCATGCCTTTTGGATCTGGCTGGCGCTGTTCGCGGTGGGGGTGGTGCTGAGCCCCGTGCTGATCGGACTTCCGATCATCCTCCTGGCGTTCGTCTATTTTCTCTATCGCACGATCAAGGGCCTGCTCGCCGCCGTCGACTCGCGGCCCTATGTCTGAACTGGGCGCTATCGGCCGCTTCTAGTCGCGTCCTTCGAAGCGGCTGTCGGGGAAACGGTGCGGATTGGCGGTCGCATGGCCCATGGGCCTTGGCCGCATGAGGAACAGCCCGACCACGCCCAGCATCAATGCCACCGCGAAGGTGTAGGGCACGAAGCCGTAGATCTGCCATTGCACGCTGGCCGCGGTATGAAAGCTCATCCCCATTTCGGCGCCCCACAGCGTGCAGCTGCCGATGCCGGACTCGCTCACGGTGCAGCCCGGATACATCGAGACGAACACCACCGCCATCGGCAGGATCAGCGCGACGAGCGGCAGAAGCAGGAAGGTCAGCGCCGCCATCAGCGGGCGGCGCGCGAAGAGAGCGGCGATGGTGGCGATGAACGCGATCGCGAGCAGCAGCGCGGTGTTCGCGTTGATCTCCCAGGTCAGTCCCAGCGCGTCGCGCAATCCCCCGCCCAGCGTCATGCCGCGGCACGGATCGGGTCCGGGGGCGCATTGCAGGCCGAGCGCGCTCAGGCGCACGATCCACGCCATCAGCGCCGGGCCGAGCACCAGCGCGATGCAAATCGCCCAGATGTTCCGCGCGGTGTGCCGCTCGACGCCGTCGCTTTCGTCCTCGTCCATAAGGAAATGTTAAGCATGACTTCCCGCGCAGATGTGGGGGAATCTCATGCCATGCTTAACGGCGGCGCCTATGTCGCGGTTCTGTGTACGATATCAGGCCTTTGCCGAGGGCCGCGCCTTGACGCGCGCGAACCAGGCCGCGACGTTCTTGTTCTGCGGATCGAGCGGCTGGCCGACCGAGCCGCCGAATTCCAGGAAGCCATAGAGCAGGATGTCGGCGAGGGTGAAGCGGTTCCCGCACAGGAACTCCTTGCCCGCGAGTTGGCCGTCGAGCCAGGCCAGACGGTTCTGCGCCACCTTCTTCAGGCCCGCCGACGCTTCCGGCACGGTGAGGATGCGGCCGGCGAACAGCTTCTCGCCTTCGCCGTAGCGAAAGCCGGCGGCGAGCGGTTCGCAGATGTTGAGATCGACGCGGCGCGTCCACATCCGCGTCTCCGCCTTTTCTTCGGGCGTGGCGCCGATCAGCGCCGGCTTCGGATGCTTGTCTTCGAGATATTCGCAGATCGCGGTGATCTCCGAAATGAATTGTCCGTTGTCGAGCTCCAGGCAGGGCATCTGGCCGTGCGGATTGCGCTTGAGGTGGTCGGGCTGGCGGTTCTCGCCGGCGACGAGATTGACCTCGTGCTTGGGGATGTCGAGGCCCTTCTCCGCGATGAACATGCGCACGATATGCGGGTTGGGTCCGATGGAATTGTAGAGCTTCATGATGCGTCTCCCGGCAAAATCGGCGGGACCGTAGGCGCCCGTCTTTGCTCGGTCAAATGCCGCAGCGGAAGACCATGCGCGCTGCGCGACGCGCGCAACGGGGCTGCACCGCGCGCGAAGTCAACCGATCAAATTATGCATCGGCGCGTCCCAGCACGAGCGCGGTACGCGCATATCCCCCTTGGCGCAAAGCGGGGAGCGCGGCGCCGCGCGGCGGCGCATTGTGGCGCGTCCGCCAGCACAGGTCGCCGCATGCAATCGCTCATCGTCGCCGCGCATCCCTCGCCCAATTCCTTCAGCGCGGCGATGACGCAGGCGCTCGCCGCAGAATTCGCCGCGCTGGGGCACGGCGTCGACGTTCTCGATCTGTATACGGAGGATTTCGACCCCGTCATCCGCCAAAATCAGTTTCCGCTGCGCGCCGACCAGGATGCCTTCGCGGTGATGACCGAACAGGCCCATCAGGCCAAGACGGGAAGTGCCGGCGCCGACGTCCGCCGCAGCCAGGCGCTTTTGACGCGCGCGGACAATGTCGTGCTGCAATTTCCGCTGTGGTGGTGGTCGCTGCCGGCACAGATGAAGGGCTGGGTCGACCGCGTCCTGTCCGCCGGCTTCGCTTATGGCGGCGCCGATCTGTCGGGCCGCCGCGCCATGCTGGCGGTGGTGGCGGAGACCAAGTCCGAGAAATTCCGCGCCGAGGGGGCCGAGCATCCGCTGCATCACATCGAGCGCGGGATCTTGAAGTTCTGCGGCTTCGACGTCCTGCCGGCCTTCGTCGCCGCCGACATCTACGCGCTTGGCGAGGAGGAGCGCCGCGAACGGCTGCGCGACTTGCGCGCGCATGTGCGGCGGGCGTTCGGCTAGCGCTCGCCGAGCACGGCCACGACGGCGCGGCAGAGCGTGGCGAGGTCCTCCTCGCCGATGGTGAGCGCCGGGGTGAGATACACGATATTGCGGAACGGGCGCACCCATACGCCCTGCGCGACGAGGCGCGCCTTGAGCGCGTTCAGATCGTCGATGCGGTCGAGTTCGACGACGCCGATGGCGCCGCGCACGCGCACGTCCGTGACACGTTTCATGCCGAGGCAGGGGCCGAGCCCCTTGGTCAGCGCGGCGCCGATCTCGTTGGCCTGCAGCAGGCGGTTGTGCCGTTCGAACAGATCGAGCGAGGCATTGGCCGCGGCGCAGGCGAGCGCGTTGCCCATATAGGTGGGGCCATGCATCAGCGCATGCGACGGATCGTCGGACCAGAAGGCGTCGAACACCTTCCGCGTCGCCAAGGTCGCGGCCAGCGGCAGCGCGCCGCCGGTGAGCGCCTTGCCGACGGTCAGGATGTCGGGCGCGACGCCCGCCGCTTCGCAGGCGAACAGCTGCGCGGTGCGGCCGAAGCCGACGAAGATCTCGTCGAAGATGAGCAGCAAGTCGTATTTGTCGGCCGCCGCGCGCAGGCGGCGCAGTACGGCGGGATCGTGGAACAGCATGCCGCCGGCGCCTTGCACCAAGGGTTCGACCAGGATGGCGGCGAGTTCGTGGGCGTGGCGATCAAGGGTCGCATCGAGCGCCGCGATGGACGTCTCGTCGCGCGGCAGATCGACGATGTGATGCTGCGGCAACACGCCGGCGAACAGGCTGTGCATGCCCTCCTCCGGATCGCACACCGCCATCGTGCCGAAGGTGTCGCCGTGATAGCCGCCGCGAAAGGCGAGGAATTTCGTGCGACCCCGGATGTTGCGGTTGAGCCAATATTGCGCCGCCATCTTCATCGCGACCTCGACCGCGACCGATCCGGAATCGGAGAAGAACACGCGCTCCATGCCGCCGGGCGCGATGGCGCAGAGCCGGCGCGCCAGCGTCGCGGCCTGTTCGTGAACCAGCCCGCCCAACATGACGTGCGGCATGACCGCCGCCTGTGCCTGTATCGCGCCGATAATGTGAGGGTGGTTATAGCCGTGCACCGCCGTCCACCAGCTCGCGATGCCGTCGACCAGCTCGCGCCCGTCGGCCAGGGTGATGCGCGTGCCGTGCGTGCGCGCGGCGGCGAGCGGCGGGTTCGCCGTCTTCATCTGGGTGTAGGGCAGCCAGAGGTGCGGCAGGCCGGTCGTGTACCAGGGGGGATTGGTGGTCATGGTTTTTTCTTACTCCCCGTACAGACGCAATCGTTATAGGAAAGATTGTCATGGCCCGCCGGAGAGCGGGCCACCCAGTTGGTGCGCCCGGAATTCCGAAATATATGGCTGCGTCACCTGGATGGCCCGCTGTTGCGGGCCATGACAAGAAGTTTTTCGGCCGCAACACATTTTGCGCCGACTGGAGAGACATGTCCTCGCTCGACGCCTATGCCAACGCCAAACTCGCGCAGATCGAAGCCGCCAAGCGCCGGCGCGTGTTGGCGCAGACGGCGCGCGAGGACGGGGTGTGGGTCAGCCGCGGCGGCCGGCGGCTGCTGTCCTTTTCCTGCAACGATTATCTTAGCCTGGCGCAACACGCCGCCGTGAAGGCCGCCGCCATCGCCGCGATCGACCGTTACGGCGCGGGCGCCGGGGCGTCGCGGCTGGTCACGGGCAATCATCCGCTCTACGCGGAATTGGAGACGCGGTTGGCGCGGCTGAAGGGGACGGAAGGCGCCTGCGTGTTCGGTTCGGGCTATCTCGCCAATACCGGGATCGTGCCGGCGCTGGTGGGCGAGGGCGATCTTCTGCTGGTCGATGAATTGGCGCATTCCTGCCTGTGGGCGGGGGCACGGCTGTCGCGCGCCGATGTCGTCACCTTCCGCCACAACGACGTCGCGCACGCGGCGGCGATTCTCTCGGCGGAACGCGGGCGCCACGGGCGCGCGCTGATCGTCACCGATCATGTGTTCTCGATGGACGGCGACGTCGCGCCGCTGGCGGAGCTTGCCGTGCTGGCGCGCGCGAACGATACCTGGCTGATGAGCGACGACGCGCACGGCATCGGCGTGGTCGCTGCCGACGCGCACGGCGTGGATCTGCAGATGGGCACGCTGTCCAAGGCCCTGGGGTCGTATGGCGGCTATCTGTGCGCCTCGCGCGCGGTGATCGACCTGATGGAGACGCGGGCGCGTACGCTGATCTATTCGACCGCATTGCCGCCGGCGAGCGTCGCCGCCGCCATCGCCGCGCTGGACGTGCTCGCCGCCGATCCAGGGCTGGGGCGAAAGCCGCTGGAAAAGGCGCAGCGCTTCACGCGCCTGCTGAACCTGCCGCTGGCGCAAAGCCCAATCGTGCCGATCGTGCTGGGCGATGAGGGCGCGACCCTCGAAGCGTCGGCGCGGCTGGAGGCGGAGGGCTTCTTGGTGACCGCGATCCGCCCGCCGACCGTGCCGGCCGGAACGGCGCGCCTCAGGCTCGCCTTCGCCGCGGCGCATCTCGATGAAGAGATCGAGCGGTTGGCGCGGGTGATGCGAAAAAATATTCTTCAGATATAGAAAATACGTCATGGCCGGGCTTGTCCCGGCCATCCATACGCACGATTGCCGCAGGCGTGATCATGGGTGGCCGGGACAAGCCCGGCCATGACGATGTTAGAGAGTTGGAAATTGGCAGAAGCGAATCCAATGAGCGCCTTCTTCGTCACCGCCACGGGCACCGACATCGGCAAGACCTTCGTCACCGCCGGGCTCATCCGCCATCTGCGCGCGCAAGGTCGCGCCGTGGCGGCGCTGAAGCCGCTGGTCAGCGGCTTCGATGCGGCGTCGGCCATGGGCAGCGATCCGGCAGTTCTCCTGGACGCGCTCGGCGAAGCGGCGACGCCCGATGCCATCGCGCGGCTATCGCCATGGCGATTCAAGGCGCCGCTGTCGCCCGACATGGCCGCGGCGCGCGAGGGGCGCGCCATCGATTTCGATGCCCTGGTGGCCTTTTGCCGCGATGCCGTCGCGGCGCGCGACGGCACGCTGTTCATCGAGGGCGTCGGCGGCGTCATGGTGCCGCTCGACGATACGCACACCGTGCTCGACTGGGCGAAGGCGCTGCAACTGCCGCTGATCCTGGTCGCCGGTTCCTATCTGGGTACGCTGAGCCATACGCTGACCGCACTCGACGTGATCGCGCGTGCGAATCTCAAGGTCGCCGCCGTCGTGGTGAATGAGAGCGCCCAGGGCGGCGTGCCGCTGGAAGAGACCGTCGCCAGCTTGCGGCGTTTCACGGCCGTGCCCATCGCAGCCCTGCCGCGCGCGCCGGCCGAAGCGGCCTTCGCGGAATTGGCCCGGCTGCTGACGGACGAGACCGGCCGGGGGTAGTATTTCGCCGGCAAGCGGTTGCGGGCGCCGCCGCTCTGCCCCATCTATGGATGCGGCCCCATGGCGAAATGGTTTTGCGCAGGTTCCTCCTTCTTTCTCTCGGTTGGGTGCTGACGCTGTTCGGCGCCGTGCTGTGCGTCACGCCGGTGCCGGTGCCGTTGATCGGCTTGTTGCCACTGACCGCGGGATTGGCGCTGCTGATCGAGAATTCGCGCACCATGCGGCGCGCCATCCAGCGTGTGCGCCATCGCGTGCGCTGGTTTTCGCGCATGCTGGAACATTTCGCCCGCCGCGGGCCCAAGACCATCGCGCGCATCCTGCACCGCTCCCATCCCGCGTCCATCGTACGCAAGGAGCGGATCGCAACGCGCGGCGACGGCGACAGGAGCGAGTGATGGCAATCCCCTTCATCCGCGCCTTCGAGCCGCGCCATGGCGAGCGCGTGCAAGTCACGCCGACGATCGCGCGCGTGGTCGCAAACAACCCCGGCCCATTCACCTTCACCGGCACCGGCGTGTACATCGTCGGCACCAAGGACGTCGCGGTGATCGATCCCGGTCCCGATCTGCCGGAGCATGTCGAGGCGTTGAAGCGGGCGCTCAACGGACGGCGCGTGACGCATATCCTGGTCACCCACACCCACGCCGATCATTCGCCGGCGGCCAAGCCGCTCAAGGAATGGTCGGGCGCCAAGACCTATGGTTTCGGGCCGCACGGCTCGGGCCGCGATGCCGCATCGGAAGATGGGGGGCCAAAAGTGGAAGCCGGCGGCGACATGGACTTCGCGCCGGACGTGCGGGTCAAGGACGGCGACATCCTGGCGGGCGACGGTTTCACCTTCGAATGCGTGCACACGCCGGGGCATACCTCGAACCATATGTGCTTCGCGCTGGCCGAGGAGAAGGCGCTGTTCACCGGCGATCACGTCATGGGCTGGTCGACCACGGTGGTGACGCCGCCCGACGGCGACATGGCGGCCTATATCGCGAGCGTCGAAAAGCTTCAGCGCCGCGGCGACCGCACGCTCTATCCCACCCACGGCGCGCCGGTGAGCGACCCCCAGCCGTTTCTCGCCGCCTATCGCGAACACCGGCTGGACCGCGAGCGGCAGGTGCTGGCGTCGATCGCGGTGGGTCGCGACACGATCCCGGCGATGGTCGCGCACATGTATGCCGATGTGGATGCGCGGCTGCATCCCGCAGCGTCGCGCTCGGTGCTGGCGCATCTGATCAAGCTGGAGCGCGAGGGGCGGGTGATCCGCGACGACGCGCGGTATCGGCTTTCTTGACACGGTAGCTACCGGTGGCTACCTTTTCGAGATGGTCACGGTATCCGTCAAGGAAGCGAAGGATCGCTTGAGCGAACTCATTCGTCTGGTCGAGGCCGGCGAGCGGGTCGTGATCACGCGCAACGGCGAGCCGGTGGCCGACCTGGCCGAGCACAAGAAGAAAAAGGGCGGCCTCAATTTTGAGGCGCTGGCGCGCTATCAGCGCGAGCATGGCATCGACAAAGTCTTTACCTATGTCGCGCCGGATTTCGACGATCCGCTGCCGGAGGATTTTCTGATTACGCCGGAACCGCCCGACGCGAAATGAGATTGTTGCTCGACACCAACATACTCATCCTGCTCATTTTGCGCGAGCAGAGCAGGCTCCCGGACGAGATACGACGTGGCCTTTCCGCCGACGGCATTGTGGCGCACGCAAGCGCGGCGAGCCTGTGGGAAATCGCGATCAAGGTACGATCCGGAAAGTTGGCGCTTTCAGTCGAACTCGACCGGATCCCGGCGCAATTGGATCAGCTCGAAATCGATCCGCTTCCCATCACCTTCAGCCATGTGCTTGCCGAGCTTGCGCCGGTGCCCCCAACAAAAGACCCTTTCGACCGGTTGCTGCTGGCGCAGTGCCAGGTCGAGGGCCTTCGGCTCGTCACGCTCGACCGTGTTCTTGCGGCGCATCCGCTTGCCTGGCGCGAGACGTGACGGCCGTCCCGATTGTGGACAATTCGATTCAAATGCGATTCAAACTCGCGACAAGTTTGTCTCGAACTCGAACAAAATTCGTCTCGAATGCGCACAAAGCTTGAATCAATTCGTCGCCAATCGGCAAGAAATCTGTTTGCCGAATTACCGGCAACGTCCTGAATTAACCGGATTGTTTCGAACTTTACCGAATCGTTTCAGTCCCCCGCAAAACCCCTCGCGCATGATCCGTGCATCAGCGTCCGCAAAGGGTGGTGGTTGCGATGATCTTGCGTGCGATTTTCTGGATCGGTCTGGTCTCCTTTTTGATGCCGCATGAGCCCGACCTGGGCTTCGGCCGGCCGGGCGCGGCGATATCGTCCGGATCGATCGCCGATTTGATCCGCGGTGGTAGTGACATCCAGGCCGGTGCGCAGAATGCGTGTGCGGCCCATGCGCCGACCTGTGCCGGAGGACTGTCCGTCCTGGAAGGGTTGCAGGCCTTCGCCGTGCGCTCGCTCGACCAGGTCCGCGCCGACATCGACGCCAACCGCCGCCGCTGAACGGCCTGTCGACAGGCCGCGCGATTTTCGCGATAGAAGGGGGATGAGTTTCGACCCTTCCGAGCATCGCGTCGTGCCGCTGCGCGGCTTCGACGATCTTAAGGTCGGCGAGGTCTTCGCACTGCCGTCGCGGACGATCACCGACGCCAATTTCGCCGCTTTCCAGACCGTCAGTCTGGACAACCATCCGATCCATTACGACGTCGAATACTGCAAGCGGCTGGGCTATCCGGCGCCGCTGGCGCACGGGCTGCAGGTGCTGAGCTTCACGGCGGCGGGTGCCGGGCTTTTTCCGCATGTGGTGGGCGAGAAGCTGGTCGGCTTCATCGAGGTCAACGCCAAATTCCTCAAGGGCGTGTTTCCGGGCGACACGCTCTATCCGGCGCTGGCGATCAGCGAACTGCTGCGCCAGAAAACGACCGGCATCGTCGCAATGCGCGCCACGGTCCACAATCAGAAGGGCGAGTTGGTGCTGGACGGCGTGCACAGATACCTGATGCGGTTGTAGGCGAAATCGGCGGAATGTCAGGATTCGTGACATTTGCGCCCGAAAATGTCAGATTTTGCGAATGGCTACCAAATCTAAAACACCTGCCACGATAAGCGTTCGAGAGCTAGCTGAAGCCGCCAGCAGAGCGGCGAGAAAGGCCGATAAGCAGGCGCGAGACGCGGGGATTGAAGTAGCGGGCGTCAACGGGCCTATTGGTGACGAGAAGGAAATTACAATCGCTGAACAACGGCTTGCCAGGAGACGCGTCCGCGCATGAGCAGTCCGGTTCTGCTCATGATCGCAGGACCAAATGGATCAGGAAAGACGACGTTAACGCGCCAGCTTCAGGCCGATGGGCTTGATCTAGGCACCTACATCAATCCAGACGACATCGCCCAAGAACTAAGCGGCAGCTACGCTGAACGAGTGGCTGACGCACAGACCATCGCTGACGAAATGCGCCAGCACTGCCTTCACCGGCGGGAGAGCTTTTCTTTTGAGACTGTGATGTCTCATCCGTCTAAGATCGACGTGCTAAAACAAGCGAAGGCTCTGGGCTACTTTAATGTTCTCTATTTCGTTGGCACGGAGTTGCCGGAACTAAATATCTCTCGAGTGCGGCAACGCGTTGGGCTTGGCGGGCATGACGTTCCGGATGACCGGATAATTGCGCGCTATAGCCGGGCAATGACGCTGCTTCCGCTGGCCATTGCTCAATGCGATCGCGTAGTTCTCTTCGACAACTCATATCGCTTCCTTCCAGACACTCAGGTCGTCTTCGAGCCTTTTTGCGAGATTCTTCTCGATGGCAATGAGTCATTTTTTCGAACGGGCCGATTTGAGGTGGGTGCAAAGGTCATGCTGGGTGTTCCAAGATGGGCCTGGAAACTGTTCTACGTTCGCGAAAATGAGGACTAGGAGCTTGATGTAGGGCTACGCCCGCCTCACGCCTTACGCGTCCCCTTCCATCGCCCAGGCGCGCATGCGGGCGCGACCGGCGGCGCGCATGCCGTAGTGCTCGGCCAGGCGGTCGAGCGCGATGGCGAGCACCACGCGACCCGCGCGCCCCGGCCAGCCATAGGCGCGCTCGGCGTCTTCGAGGCCGCGCCAATGGCAGCACACGTCGAACAGAAGATCGCCGAGCACCGGCCCGGCCGCCTTCATCGCCGCGGTAAAGCGCTGCTTGGCGGCGAGCACCAGATCGCTGAACTGCTCGTCGCGCTTTTGGCCGCGCGTGCCCAGAACGACCGGCGCCTCGTAGTCGACGCCCAGTCGCGGCATGAGCCGGGCCAGCGTGAAGTCGCGGCGCAATTTCTCGCCGGCGTCGAATTGCGTGCCGTCGATCAGCTTGCGATGGCGAAGCCGCGTCAGCGGCGATTCGCCGTCGTCGACCACCACGCTGCGCTCGATGCCCTGCGCGTCCCTGACGACGCGGGTGCGCAGGATGCGGTGCTGCGCGGCGAAAGGCTCCCCCTCGGCCAGCGCGCGCGCCAGCCAGCCGCGGCCGGCCTCGGCGATGACGAAGCTGCCTTGCGCGCCCGCGCGTTTGATCCAATTGCGCCGCGCAAAGGCCTCCACCGTCGCGGCCGCGACGGGCGCGGTGCGCGAGGCTTCGATCTCGGCACGGCTGACCAGGCGATATTCGTCGGCGCCGTTCCTGGTCAGATAGGCGCCGGGTACCAGGAGCTTGCGCAGCACGCGCCGACCCTCGCGCGCAATCTCGCCTTCGCCGCTCATGGCTGCTGGCCCACCGCGCCGCGCAGCGTCGCCTCGAGCCAGCCGAGCCGGCGGTTGAGCTCCGGATCGTCGCGCAGCGCCTCGACGTGCTGGATCGCGTGATAGACCGTGGCGCGACAGCGGCCGAAGCCGTGCGCCACCTCGGTGATGGTCATCGAAAACACGACATGCGCCAGATACATCGCGACCTGGCGCGCCAGCGCCGTCCGCGATTCGCCGCGCGACCGCGCCCGGATCTCGTCCAGCGCCACGCCATAGGCGTGCGCGGCCACGATCTGGGCCATGCCGGCGCGCAGCGGTTCGAGCGCGCCGTCGAAAGAACTCACTGACCGATCCATAAAAACACCCCGTTGCCGATGAGCCGGCCTCAAAGCCGCCCTTCGGAGGAATCTTATCCTACTTTCGGTGGTGTTCGATAAGATTTACAACTTACACGGGAAAATCCCGGGAAAGTTTCCTGAATTTCGCCGAGTTATCCACGCCCCAAAATGGGCGACCCGTCATTGCGCCGCCGCCTGCCTGCATCGGCGCGAGCGGCAGGTGTCGTGGATGCGACAGTCTAGGTTGTGGGAGCAAAATCTGATTTGTGATGAAAGTCCCAACGTGGTTCAGACATAGGTCAGATCGCCAGGCGTGGGGGCTTCGGGGAAGGTAACCTTGGCCTTCTTGGCGAGGCGCTTGCGGCGCTCGTCGCCGCTCCAGACGCCCTGGCGCCGCGTGCGGCGGTCGGGGCCGACGAAGCTCGGCGCGGCGATGAAGGGCCGGGGCGCCACGATCGCCGCTTCCAGCTTGCGCGCGATGGTTGCCGCGCTCACCGGATGGGTCAGCACATCGGTCACGCCGACGTCGCGCGCCTGCTCGACCTGCCGCTGGCGTGCCGTGCTGAGGATGATGAAGACCGGCGCCATCGGATTGAGCACGCCGGCGGCGCGCCGCGCGGCGACCGGAAACGGCATGTTCTTGAACGGGTCGGCGGCGGCGTCGCAGAAGATCGCCGCGAAGCTTTGCGTGCGCAAAGCCTCGATGGCGCGCGCGGATTCCGCGATCGCCGTGATCTGCTTGACGCCCAGAAGACCGAACGCCGTGCGCAGGATCTGCACGCTTGCAGGCCGTCCGCCGACGAGAAGGATCTGCAGGCTCTTAAGATCGGCCCGTAAGTTCATCGCACCATTCCCGCAGGCAGGATAGAAACGGCGCGTAAAGCCCGGGTTAACTCGCCGACAGGCGAGTTTCGAAGCCCGTGCCGGGCTGATACAGTCATGTCCATGACAACACGAAATAGACTTGCATCCTTGGCGCCGCGCCTCGCCGTGGCGGCGCTCCTGTCGCTCTCGCTCGGCGGCTGTATCTTCTTCGAGACGCGGGCCGAGCGCGCGATGGTGAAGAACCCCAATTTCCAGGCCGGCTACAGCGACGGCTGCGCCTCCGCCAATGCGCATGGCACCGACTACCGCCGCGGCAACGATATCCGCGACGAGGCGCTCTATCAGTCCTCCAAGCCTTATCGCTCCGGTTGGGGCGCCGGCTACGCGGCCTGCAACACCACGCGCAGCGGCACGTCCGATCCCGACTATGGCGGGATGCCGACGGCCAAACCGCCGGGGCAGTTGTGAGCGCGCTGCTCAGTTCACCCAAGCTGCGCACGGGCCTTCTGGCGTTGTTCGGCGTGCTGGTGCTGGCCTTCGGCTCGCTGTTCGCGGCTTACGGCCAGGCCGATCCGTGTCGCGCGCTGGCGGTCGAGCGGGCGCGGCGCTCCAAGGCGGGGCCGTCCGTCGAGCATTGGACGCGGGTGGAGACGAGCCAGATGTCGAGCGCCGCCTGCGCCAGCGGGCTGCTCGATTCCTGGGGCGAGCGGCTGACGCATTACATGCGCTGACGCGCTCGCCGCGTTCTTTGCCGGATCGCTCGGCGGCACGCATGATTAACGCTCGATTAACCAGTTTGCGCGAAACTTTCGCTTGACAGTGACCCTCAACAGGCAAATTGTCACATCGTCCGTATACGTCGTTAATGCTCTTTGTGAGGAGCTTTTAATCGATGATGGGTTTGTTGGTTCCCAATCGCGCGCAGCACGAGCCGCTGCAACCGAGCGCGCCTGTCCTGCCGGCGTTTCTGCGCCGCGCCATTGCGGCGCTGTTCCGCAAGCACTGAAGGCTGACCGGCCGGTCAGTTCGCCGTCGCGTCCGGCCGTTCGAGCACCAGGAGGCTGATGTCCGCCTTGGGCGCGAAATCCGTCAGCGTCGATTCAAACCGCGTAACGCCCGTTTTCTTCAAATCGCCCGCCCAGCACAGCGACAGCACGTTCGACGGTTTGAGCTTGTCGATCGTCAGGTGAAAGCGGCCGATCGGACCCTTCCAATTGTTCGCCGTCTTGATGACGAACTGGGTCGTGTACTGATTGAACATCCCGTCATTGCCGGACGCTTTCTTGATCGCGGCAAGGCCGGCGGCGATGGCGTCACGCGTCTGCGCGTCGATGCAATAGCTCTTCACATAGCCCGCATATTCATCCTTTTGGGAAAGCGCATATGGGGTGAAGAACGTCTGCCCCGTCACCGGCTGATAGGAATGGTCGACGGCGACGGTCTTGCCGGCCGGAAAATGCATCTTCCACCAGAATTTCGTCGTCGTGGTCCATTTGGGATGCAGGTCCGGATCGTCGGCATCGGCCAGCCCGGCCTTGACGAGCAGGGCGCGCGACGCCTTGGACAGCTTCTGCATCTTGTCGTAGCCGCCGCCGATCGCGACCAGGAGCGGCGCGCCGGCGGCCAGCACCTGGGCCGTCACATCGCGGCCGTTCTGGACGGCCCGCACCTCGACCGCCGCATTGACCGGCTTGCCGTCGACCGACAGCTTGAAGCCGACGAAATTGGGCGCGGCATCGACCGTGGTGCCGATCGGCGACTCCGAATATTCGTAGTTGTCGATATCGGGCAGCGGGAAGGCGACGATGGTATCGATGTCCGCCGGTCCGTCATTGGCGAAGACGTAGTGCACCTTGACCGCTTTGGGGCTGAGGAAGAGGTCCTCGCTCGCCATGCGGATGTCGGCGTTCTTGGTGAGGACAATGCCGCCGGCGCCCAGCATGGCGGAGGAATCGTCAGCGAGCGCGGGAACGGCGAAGGCTGCGACGGACAAGGCGATCAAAGTCAGATGACGCATATCGAGCTCTCCGAATTCGAACCGAGGATACACGGGTGACGGATCACGAATAGGTCCGTTCCGTCCACCAGGGGAAATAGGATGGCATGTCGTGCGACACGGTCTGGGGAAATTTCGCCGGCCGTTTTTCCAGGAACGCGACCACGCCCTCCTTCACATCGGCCGAGGCGCCGCGCGCATAGATGCCGCGGCTGTCGACCTTGTGCGCCTCCATCGGGTGATCCATGCCCAGCCCCCGCCACATCATC
>CAZMHP010000031.1:0-21406 GCA_964566095.1 uncultured Rhizobium sp.
ACGTGACGCTCGCCTCGATCACCTTCCAGAACTATTTCCGCCTCTACGACAAGCTGGCGGGCATGACCGGCACGGCGCTGACCGAAGCGGCCGAGTTCATGGACATCTACAATCTCGACGTCATGGAGGTGCCGACCAACGTGCCGGTGCTGCGCATCGACGCCGACGACGAGGTCTACCGCACCGCCGACGAGAAGAACGAGGCGATCGTCAAGCTGGTCGAGGAATGCCGCAAGAAGGGCCAACCCGTGCTGGTCGGCACCACCTCGATCGAGAAGTCCGAGCAGCTCTCCGAGCTGATGAAGAAGCGCAAGATCGTGCACAACGTGCTGAACGCGCGCTATCACGAGCAGGAAGCCGCCATCGTGGCGCAGGCCGGCGTCAGCGGCGCCGTCACCATCGCCACCAACATGGCGGGCCGCGGCACCGACATCCAGCTCGGCGGCAACGCCGACATGCGGATCAAGACCGAACTCGGCGGGATCGTCGACGAGAACGAACTGGCGCGGCGCGCCGACATCATCCGCAGCGAGATCAAGGTCGACAAGGAAAAGGTGCTGGCCGCCGGCGGCCTCTACATCGTCGGCACCGAACGGCACGAGAGCCGGCGCATCGACAACCAATTGCGCGGCCGCTCGGGCCGCCAGGGCGATCCGGGCGCGTCGAAATTCTTTCTGAGCCTTCAGGACGATCTGATGCGCATCTTCGGCACCGAGCGGATGGATTCGGTGCTAGGCCGGCTCGGCCTCGAAAAGGGCGAGGCGATTGCGCATCCCTGGGTCAACAAGGCCCTCGAAAAGGCGCAGCAGAAGGTCGAGGCGCGCAACTTTGAGATCCGCAAGAACATCCTCAAATACGACAACGTGCTCAACGACCAGCGCAAGGTGATCTTCGAGCAGCGCCGCGAGATCATGTCGGCGGACGAGGTCACCGAGCAGGTGCAGGAATTCCGCGCCGAGGTCGTCGCCGATCTGGTCTCGCGCCATATTCCCGAACGCGCCTATGCCGAACAGTGGGATGCGCCGGGCCTGCACGAGGAGATCCTGCGCATCTTCGGCGTGGATCTTCCGATCGTCGAGTGGGCCAAGGAAGAAGGCATCGCGGACGAGGAAGTGCGCGAGCGCATCCATGCGGCGGTCGACAAGAAGGCGGCCGAACGCGCCGCCAATTTCGGTCCGGAGCTGATCCGCTATGCCGAGAAGGCGATCCTTCTGGAGACGCTCGACCACGATTGGCGCGAGCACATCATCCATCTCGACCATTTGCGCCAATATGTCGGCCTGCGCGGCTATGGCCAGCGCGATCCGCTCAACGAATACAAGAGCGAGGCCTTCACGCTGTTCGAGAGCCTGCTCGGCCGCATGCGCGCCGGCGTGATCGAAAAGCTGATGCACTTCCAGATCGCGCAGGAGCCGGTGCCGCAGCTCATCGAGCCTTCAATGCAGCAATTGCGCGCCTCGCACATCGACCCGTTGACCGGCGAGGACGAATTCGCGTCGCCGCCCGAGCCGGGCGGGGCGCTGCAGCGCGGCACGTTTGCGCGCGACCGCGACGTGGCAGTCGATCCGAACAATCCGCAGACCTGGGGCAAGGTCCAGCGCAACGCGCCATGCCCGTGTGGGTCGGGCCGCAAGTTCAAGCACTGTCACGGGGCGCTGGTTTAAAACACCGCTTTTTCAAACCGCTTGACGTTCGCCGCTTGGGCGCACCCGGCGTTGCGCGCGAATTCAACTTGACTTTTAAGTAATTGGATTCGAATACTTCGATATTAAAGTATTCGTTGCGTTCTGTGTTGGTCGGAACTTCATTCCCAAAATACCGAACCCGGAGACCCGCAATGACCACCATTTCGGAAAGTGACCGTGCGTGGCATTATCGGATGATCAATGCCAGCATCGCCGCGATATCCATCCGGCCCGACAGCGACACCATACCCGAGAGCGCGCCCGGCTACGCCGCGATGCAACTGGGCGAGCCGCCCATCGCCGTCCAGAGCGGCGACTTTAAGATCAATGCCGGGCTCGTCGGGCTGACGAGGGAGGGAAGCATCATCGTCGCCTTTCGCGGGACGATCACGCCGCCACTCGTCTCAAACGAGGTGGCATGCCTGGACTGGACGCAAGATCAGAAATTAAGCCCCGTCCCATGGCTGCTCCCCGAATCGTCAGAGCCCTTCGGCTATGTCTGCGAGGGCTTCGCGGCGGCGACGGAAAGCGTGTGGGACGGCATTGCGAGCGCCATTCGGAACTATCGCCCCTCGAGAACCCGCCCGATCTGGATCACCGGCCACAGCAAGGGCGGCGCGATGGCCGTGCTGGCGGCACCGAGAATCCACAAGACCTTCTCGCTCTTCCCCTCAACGATGACCATCGTGACCTCCGCCGCGCCTTGCGTGGGCGACGCCGTGTTCCGTGATAACTACGACAGGAACGGGCTGACCCGGCGGACGATCCGGTATCAAAACCAGCACGACGTCATACCACTGGCGCCCAAAAAACTCCCGGTCATCCCCCCCAGCTTTCTGCCCGATTGCACAGCCATCCATCCGCCGGTACCTCCCGAACCGAACCTGGAATACGATCAAATCGGGACGCTGCACTACATCTCGGTCGACAACACCAGCACCTATGCCATCGAAACCGATCAGCAGTTGGCCGAGAAGGAATATTGGGACTCGGTGCAGAACGTTTCCCCGTTGGTGGCCGCTCAGGCGCACCAACCGCAAGGCAACTATCTGAACTGCTTCTACGGCAACGGCTAGACGCCCCTCCCCCGCATTGCGGTAAGCTCGCGCGATCCGCGCACCGCCCCATGCGTCGCGGCAGGGAGGCGCGATGCGGCACGATTATTCCGAGAACGGCAAGGCGGTCTGGGTCGACCTGCACAATCCCAGTGAAGACGAGCGCGCCCAGGCCTGCGATTTCTGCGGCCTGCACATCCCCTCGCGTGAGCAGCTCGACGAGATCGAGTCGTCGAGCCGGATGCAGGCCGAAGGCAACCGCCTGACGCTCAGCCTGCCGGTGACGCCCGATCATCCTGGGCGCGAGCCGGTTTCGGCGCCGATCGGTTTCGTGCTGACGCCGGGCCTGCTTGTCACGGTGCGCTTCGACGAGCTCCACACCTTCCACAAAGTCGGCGAGCGTATCGAGAACGACAAGAACACCTATACCAGTGCGCAGATCTTCACACTGATCGCCGAGGCGATCATCGACTATGGTGCCGACAAACTCGAGCATCTCAAGGCGGACACGCGCACGGTGTCGCGCGACGTCTTCCATCGCGCACCGCGGGGCCGCCACAACGTGGCGCGCCAGAACGCGATGCTGCGCGAGACACTGATCAAGCTCGGCGACATGGACGAGCGGCTGTCGGAAACCCGCGAGACGCTGCTCGCGCTGCAACGCGCCCTGCCCTATGTGCTCGATCGCGGCGCAAGCTGGGTCGGCGAGGACGTGACGGCGCGGCTCAAGACTGCGGTGGCCGACATCCAGTCGCTCAACGATTTCGAGACCCATCTGACAGACAAGGTGCAATTCCTGCTCGACGCCACGTTGGGCTTCATCAACAACGCGCAGAACGACATGTTCAAGGTGCTGACCATCGCCTCGGTGGTCGGCATCCCGCCGGTGTTCATCGCCGGCCTCTACGGCATGAACTTCGCGAACCAGCCGGAATATCATTGGGCATACGGCTACCAATGGGGCTGGCTGTTGATCATCGTCAGCACGATCGTGCCGATCGCTTGGTTCAAATGGCGCGGTTGGTGGTAGCCGGCGCGAAAATCGCCCAAAGCTGCACCGCAACAAGCCTTTTCAGGATCATGGAGCGCGCTTAATGTTGGCGCCGACGGGGCGTCCATTTCCACACGTCGAAACGACAATCTGGAGCGAGGATAAACATGCAATTTGCGCAAACGATGCGGGCGGTTCTGCTCGCGGGCATGGCGACCATGGTCGCCGCTCCCGTCCTGGCGCCGGCGCGAGCCGAGTCGGTCTCCGACAAACGCGACCGCAAGGAAGCCGAAATTCCGGTCTGCTCGCACAAGCTCGGCACGCTGGCCGTGCACGAGCCCGACAATCACTGGTGGGAAGGCCTTGGCCTCGCCTCGCCCGAAGCGGTGATCAAGGTGCTGGTGATGAAGTCGCAATGCTTCACGCTGGTCGACCGCGGCAAGGGACTGGAAGCGGCTGAGCAGGAGCGGGCGCTGGCGGGCGAAGGCGATCTACGCGGCGGCTCGAATATCGGCAAGGGTCAGATCAAGGCGGCAGACTATGTGCTCATCCCCGATCTGGTGTCGAAGAACTCCAATGCCGGCGGCACGAATATCGGCGGCATCCTGGGCGGCTTCGTCGGCGGCGGCGCCGGCGCGATCCTGTCGGGCATCAACGTCTCCAAGAAGACGGCGGACGTCGTGCTGACGATCACCGATGTGCGCTCGACCGAGCAGCTGGCGCTCACCGAAGGCCACGCCGACAAGACCGATGTCGGTTGGGGCGTCGCCGGTGGTTGGGGCGGCTGGGGCGGCTTCGGCGGCGCGGGTGTGTCGAGTTACACCAGCTCGGAGATCGGCCAGGTCGTCATACTCGCCTATATCGACGCCTACACGAAGATGGTCGACCAGCTCGGCGCCGGTGCCGTCAGTGCCAACGCGTCCGCCGACAATGCGGCGCAGGCCGTGTCGATGACCAAGCCGGGCATGATGTACAACAAGTCCGGCGGCAAGGGCGGTGTGGTGCGCAAGCTCTCCAGCGGCATGATGCTCTATCCGACCGGGAACAAGGACGGCATCTGGTGGGAAGTCTCCGACGAACTCGGCAACAAGGGCTGGGTCTCGTCCCTGCTGTTCGAACTGGCGAAGTAGCCGAAGGCTCTGGCGGCGCGCATGCCGACGGTCGGGCGGATGCCTGTTATTGGGGGTGCGCGTCGACGGCCGCCTTCAAGTCCGGATCGGTCAGCAGCTTCACCGCCAGCTTGTCGAACAGGCCGGTGAAATTGTTGATCGCGTCGGGAATCGCGACGGCGCCGAGGAAAGACGAATCCCAACTCGTTTCGACGGACAGATCCTTGGCATAGACCACCGCGTCGGCGCGGCGCAGCGTGAAATGCGCCGCGAGCGCGGAATGGCCGGTGCCGATCGAGGAATCGACCTCCCGGCGCGTCAGCAAACCGTCGAGCACGAGGGGTGCGTTGGGATCCAGGCGCCCCATCGCGCGCAAATCCGCTGCGACCGTGTCCTTGAGGTAGCCGGAGAACGATCCGCCCGGCGCCGCAAGCGTGTTGATCGCCCGAATGGTCGTGGATCGATCGTCCGAGGCCGTCAGCGGCGCGCCGGGCGCGAAGATCCCGACCGCCATCGGCGGAAGGCTCTGCTGCCGCATGGCCTCGATGCCGTCGAGATTGGCTTGCGGCGCACCGATTTTGGCCGCGCAACCCATGACCGCGAGAGAAAGCCCGGCAACGGCCGCCAGCCGGGCGATCGCGTACCCGCGTCTCATTTCGCGAAAGCGGGATCGCGCGCCAGATCGTTGAGCACGTTGCCGACGCATTTGTGCACCATGAGATGAACCGCCTCGTCGAGGCTCTTGACCTTGGTCGCATGTTGCGGCGTGGACGCCGTGGCGCCCAGCGAGGTGTAGATCGCGTCGCGTTCGACCTTGGTGATCTTCGCGGCGTCGGTGCCGCCCACATACTCCGCGGTGCAGACATAGCCGTCGCCGACCGTCGTGCCGACCAGGCCGAAGGTGAAGCCGACGGCGAAGCCCCGGGCAAAGGCATCGTCGGTCAGGGGGACGTTGTTGATCGTCACCTGAAGGATCGCGCCACTCGGCGCGGGCGCCGCGCTCACCGCGGAAAACACCGCGCTGTCCTGCACGGCCTGGGTCACCGGCGCCGTCAACTGATCGCGCGCCCTCGAATTCGAGGCGCCCTTGGTCTGGAAGTCGAACAGCAGCTGCACCGGCTTCGGATTGGCAACCGCGGCGCGCTCCGACGGCGCGAGGTCGTGGAGGTTGTTATCGACATAAAACGTGCCGCACGCACCCAGCACAGACAAAAAGCCGACCGCGCAGGCGCGCGCCAGCATCTTCAAACCATAGCGATATGATGACATGTTACCCCCTAAGCGCCGGCCGCTTCCGTTCGGCGCCGGCGTCCCCTTCAATGCGAATTTAAAGCGCAGTCAAGACAAGGACAAGAGGATCACGGCGTCATGAAGACTTTCACGATCGACGTGCCGCAGAAGACGCTCGATGCCATCGCCGCCAAGGTGCGCGCCTATGAATGGCACGAGATGCCGCGCGACGAAGGCGTGGACGGCTCCTGGGCCTATGGCGCCAATCTCGATTTCGTGAAGAGGCTCTGCGCCTATTGGCTCGACGGCTACGACTGGCGCACATGGGAGAAGGCGCTGAACGCCTTTGCGCAATTCGTCGCGCCGGTCGACGGCCTCGACATTCATTTCTATCGCGAGATCGGCAGCGGGCCGTCGCCCAGGCCGCTAATCCTGAGCCATGGCTGGCCGGGTTCGGTATTCGAATTCCTGGGGCTCATCGACACGCTGGCGCATCCGCAAAAGCATGGCGGCGACGTGAAAGACGCGTTCACCGTCGTTGTGCCGTCGCTGCCCGGTTACGGCTGGTCGGGCAAGCCCAGGCGCCCGATCGGTCCGCGCCGCACCGCGGCGCTGTTCGACACGCTGATGACGGACGTGCTGAAACTGCCGGGCTATATCGCGCAGGGCGGCGATTGGGGCAGCGCGATCTCGGCCTTCCTGTCCTATGAGGGCAAGGGCTGCCGCGCGGCGCATCTGAACATGATGGGCTGGATGTCGCCCGGCGTCGGGCCGCAGACCGAGGAGGAGAAGGCGTTCGCCGCCAAGGCCGCCCAGCTTTTCGAAATGGAAGGCGCCTATTTCCGCGAGCAGACGACCAAGCCGCAGACGCTGTCCTACGCGATGATGGATTCGCCGGTCGGCACGGCGGCGTGGATCGTGGAGAAATTCCACGGCTGGTCCGATACGCGGGGCGGATTCGAGACCGTCTATACCAAGGACCAACTCCTCACCAACGTCATGATCTATCTGGTGACGCGCTCGTTCAACACCGCGACCTGGATGTATCGCGGCCGCGCGGAGGAAGCGTTCATGAATCCGGTGCCGGCCGGCGCGCGGCTGGAGAAGCCGACGGGCATCGCTGCCTTTCCGGTCGACATCATCCCCTTCCCGCCCCGCAGCCAGGTCGAGCGCGCGATCAACGTGGCGCATTGGACGAGCTTCGATCAGGGCGGCCATTTCGCGGCGCTGGAGCGGCCGAACGATCTGGTCGCCAGCATCCGGGCATTCGCGCGGGGGCTCTAATCATCTCCCCACAAGGGGGCATTGCACAAATAAGGCTCTTCGTCGCGGACGTGAACATCAATTCCGGCTCTTGCACAAAAATTCGCGACGACCTTCCGACCTCAGTTCGTGCGATCGAGAACGGGACTTGTTCCGGCGACGCTCTCGGTGCATTGCGCCCGCTGCTCCGCCGATAGATTTGGCGCCAATACGAGTTGCTGCAAAGTTGTCATCTCCTTGCCTTCAGGCTTGAACACGATCCGGCCCTTGCTGCCGTCTGCTTTGAGATAGGTATACGTCAGCGGCTTCTGCGAATCGTTGCCCGTCGCTTCGTTGATTTCGATGCGCATACCCTCCTTCATTCCTGCGCGATCCGCTGGCCCACCCGGCTCCAGGCCCACCACCGTTCCACCATTTCGCAAAGTCCCCATGAAATCGAATCCGTGATCGAATTTCGGCAAACGCTTTGTGACGATTGTGATGCATCGTCCGAACGCGTTGTCGGGCAGCAACGCCGGCCTGCCCTGTTCGATGACGTTTTCAACGTCCGCATGAACGTCCAGGCCGAAGCGCTTTGCCGTCTTGACGAACAGGTCGGGCGCTATCGGACTCTTGTCGCCGAATTTTGCCGCATCGGCGCGCATCGCCAGCATCACGTCATCGAGTCCACGCTTGCCGCGCGATTTTCTCCTGAGCTCGCGGTCCCAGCGCGCGGCCATGATCGAGCCGCGCAGATATGGGAGATTGTGCATATCGTTACCGGTCCAGGAGCCGTTGACGATTTCGCTATTGGGCGCCAGGCGGATCGGTGAACCAGCATACTCCGCGAGCGCCTTGTTCCAGTCCGCCACGAAATCCGCCAAACTAAAGAGTCGCATGCGCAACAGAAGGCGCCGCTTGTAGAAATCGGTGAAGCCTTCCGAGAACCAGTAGGACGACGGTTCTTGCGCACCTTGCGCCATACCGCCCAGGCGCGCGGGATTCAAAGTGTGGAAATATTCGTGGCCGAGCATGGCTTCGAGATCGCTTGTCGCAATGTTCGGCGTGGTCTCGATCGCAAAGGCATCGCCCCGGCCATCGCCAGAGGTGTTCGTGCCGCGCGATACACCGGCACTCGCGGCAAGCACCACCAGAAACGGCCCTTCGTGACCGCCCCAGAATTTGCGCTCCCCTTCAACAATCCTGCTCGTCAGCGACACGAAATCCTCATCCGAGAATGAATATTGCCCGATCATCGCGACGCGCAAAGACGCATCGCCGATTTGACGCGTGAACAGGCGCATGTCCGGACCGCCCACCACAACGCTTTGAATCAGATCGTGCATTTTCATCGGCCGGCCGAGCGCATGCTCCAGATCGGAAGCGAACGGGTAGCCCCGCGGGGCATTCCAATGGAATTGCGCGCTGGCGCCAGCGATGTCCGGATGGATAAAGAGCGCTTCGCCATAGATCCAGAACCAGCCCGGGCGCAGCACAGGCTTGTTGGGGTCGATCTCACGCCCCGTCGGATCGTGGTCGAAAGCCGACACAATGCGATAGTGCAGCGTGAGCGCGGCACCAGCAGCAGATTTCACGATCCGCTTTGCCGGGCCGTCTTCGGCAACCGATTGCGCGCCATCGACCTTGATGTCCTTCACGAATTTCCAGAGATCGGAAACACCCTTGTCCTGATCGGGCAGCAAAAAAGCGGTGGTCCCGGAGGCATCCGCATGCAATGTCGCGGTGACATCGAGCGCGACAAGGTTCTGGTCCTCAAACGCCGGCGAGACGTCATAGGCTACAACGTTGGGATCGGCGGCCCAACAGGCACCGGACGATAGCAAAAGGAACAGGCCGCCCAAGAGCAGGCGATCAATAAGCCGGCCGCTATAAGATCCTTGATTTTTGGTTCGCACCCAGTGGCCCCGATGCTCCAAACGTGCCGAATTCCAGTCTGCACAAAGACATTGGTAGCTGCACAAAAAACGCCCCTTGCCATACCTAGTTTGTGCAAAGCCCCACAAGGAGGAGGTGATTTAGACCATCAAATCGCGGCCCATGGCGAGGTACTTCTCGCGGCGGTCCTTGCGCAGTTGTTCGCCGGGGATGCGGTCCATTTCGGCGATGGCGCGCGCGATCTGCTCGCCGACGTTGAGGATCGCTTCCTCCGGCGCGCGATGGGCGCCGCCGACCGGCTCGGGAATGATGGCATCGATCACCTTGAGATTGAGGCAATCCTGCGCCGAGATGCGCATCGCGGCGGCGGCGTCCTGGGTCTTCTCCGATTTTCGCCACAGGATCGAAGCGCAGCCTTCCGGCGAGATCACCGAATAGACCGAATGCTCCAGCATGAGCACCTTGTTGCCCGTGGCGATGGCGAGCGCGCCGCCCGAACCGCCCTCGCCGATGATCGTGGTGACGAAGGGCACACGGATCTCCAGCCCCGCCTGGGTCGAGCGCGCGATGGCTTCCGACTGGCCGCGCTCCTCCGCCGCGACGCCGTTATAGGCGCCGGAGGTATCGATCAGCGAGATTACCGGCAGGCCGAAACGATCGGCCATCTCGAAGATGCGCTCAGCCTTGCGATAGCCCTCGGGCATGGCCATGCCGAAATTGTGCTTGAGGCGGGATTTGGTGTCGTTGCCCTTTTCGTGGCCGAGCACGGCGACGGCACGGCCGCGAAAGCGCGCCAGCGCGGCGACGATGGCGTGGTCCTCGCCGAAGGAGCGGTCGCCGGCCAGCGGCGTGAACTCGTCGAACAGGCTCTTGGCGTAGTCCGCGAAATGCGGCCGCCCGGGATGGCGTGCGACCTGCACTTTCTGCCACGGCGTCAGCTTGGCATAGGTGTCGCGGATCAGCCCGTCGGCGCGCGCCTGAAGCCGGCCGACCTCCGTGTCGATCTGCATCGCCGGGTCTTCCTCGGCGAGCTTGCGCAGCTCGACGATCTTGCCTTCCAGGTCGGCGATCGGGCGTTCGAAATCCAGATAGGCGTGCATGGCCTCTCGCTAGTCGGCCGGGCGGCTGGCCCGGAGGACGGCAGATTGCCGGAAAAAAGGGGAGTTTCCGTCCCGGCAGGTGAAGATTTCCCCCCTGATATGCGCAATTGCGGTCACAAATCCAGGGGGTGGTTCGTCTTAACCCTTGGTAACGCCGGGAGGACGCGATGGGTGTCAGGCTGGGTTTGGCTGGTTTGGGGCTTTTTCATCTCGCCAACGGGCTGGCGATGCTGTTGTGGCCGACCGCCTGGGCGGCGACGATCGTTCATCTGGCCGGGCCCGACCGCCTGCACCTTCACTTCATCGCCGACATCGCGATGGCGTTTGCGGCGAGCGGCGCCGGTATGCTGCTGGGCGCCTGGCGGGGCACGAACCGCGCCGCCTTCGCCGTCGCAGGCGCGACCTGGCCGGCGCTGCACGCCCTGCTCCACCTCAAGGAATGGGCGCTGGACGGTCCGTCCGCGGCGACCGGCGATCTGATCAACGAGGGCATCGGCGTGATCGTGGTGGGCGTGGCCGGCGTCGCGCTGGCTTGGGCGCGTGCCCGGCAAGGAGACGCATGATGCTGAAGACGCTGCTGCACCGCTCGATCCGCGGCTTCGAGCGGATGTTCGGCTACGACGCCACCTATATCCATGAGATCACCGAGGCAGGTGCGGGCGTCAAATTCGCGCTCGGCACCTGGGCGGCCCGGCACCGCGCGGCGGTGCCGAAGGACGCGTGGTTTGCCGCCAAGCTCGCGGCGGCGCTGAGCGAGGATTGCGGGCCTTGCACGCAGCTCGCGGCCGACATGGCGGTGCGCGCCGGCATGGATCCGCGGAGGATCGCGGCGCTGATCCGCGGCGACGTCGAGCAGGCGGGCGCCGACGCGGCGCTGGGCTATCGCTACGCCATGGCGGTGGCGACGAACGCGCCGGCGGCCATCGATCTGGTCGAGCGGGCGCGCGCGCGTTACGGCGAGAAGGGTCTGGTGTCGCTGGCGCTGGTCGTCGCCTTCACGCGGATCTATCCGGCGACCAAGCGCGGGCTCGGCCACGGCATGGCTTGTGCGAAAATAGAGATCGCCAATCAATCGATCCTGATCCAACGGGCGGCATGATCGACGAACACCTTCGTCAGTTCGAGGAACAGCGCACCCACCTCATCGGCATCGCCTATCGCATGCTGGGCGAGATGAGCGCGGCGGAGGACGTCGCGCAGGAGGCCTGGCTGCGCTGGCACAAGGCGGATGGCGACGACATTGCCGATCCGCGCGCCTGGCTGTCGGCCGTGACGGTGCGGCTGTCGCTCGATGCCCTGCGCAAGGCGAAGGCGCGGCGCGAGACGTACGTCGGCCCCTGGCTGCCCGAGCCGCTCTTGCCCGACGACACCCGCGCCCTGGCCGCCGACGCGCCGGCGGCGCGCGCCGAACTCGCCTCCGATCTCTCCTTCGCGCTGATGTTGGTTCTGGAACGCCTGACGCCGGAGGAGCGCGCCGCGCTGATCCTGCACGATGCGTTCGATTGCGACTACGCCACCATCTCTCAGGCATTAGAACGCAACGAGGCGGCCTGCCGCAAGCTCGTCAGCCGCGCCCGGGCGCGCGTAAAGGCGGAGAGGCCGCGCCGTGCGGTTGCGCCCGAGCAGCATCGCGCGCTGCTGTCGCGCTTCGTGGCGGCGGCGGCGAGCAATGATCCGGCGCGGATCGCAGCCCTGTTGGCGGACGACGTGGTGCTCTACTCCGACGGCGGCGGAAAGGCCGCCGCGGCGCTGCGCCCGATCCTCGGCGCCGACAAGGTGATCCGCTTCGCGCTGGGCATCATGCGCAAATTCACCCCGACGGACGGATTTCGCATAGACGCGACCGAGATCAACGGCACGCCGGGATTGTTGCTGCGCGCCGCCGACGAATTGCATTCCGCGCTGACGGTCGAATTCGACAGCGACAGGGTTTGCGCGATCTATCTCGTGCGCAACCCGGACAAGCTCAAGCGGTTCGCGGCGATGTCTACGGTCCGCCCAGCGACGACCATGCCGCCGTGACGTTCTGATTGGACTGGCCGAAGAAGATCACCGTTCTGTCGACCTGGCTCGACGTCGCGTTCCACACATAGCGCGCGCCGGGCTTTTCGACATTGGCGACGACGTTGTTCTTCGAGTCATAGGACACCAGCGCCATCGAAACGCGGTTGTCGATATAGCTGTACGCCCAGGTCGTGATGCCGTTGTAGGTCACGACAGGGCATTTGCCGCTCGAGGCCAGAACGTTCGGGCCCTTGAGGCACGTCACCTTCAGGCCGGCCGGGACCGGCGGATTGGAATTGGCGGGCACGTACACCACGATCGCCACCGGATCGGCGGCGATGGCGGCCAACGGTGCCGCGAGCGCGGCGCCAAGAACACAAAGCGCAAGGGATGTGGAAACGGAAAACCGCATGCAATCCTCCCCGAATTGAGGCACCCATAATGAGTAGGATTGGGTCGTCCGACAAGTAAAAAGAGAAGAATTCGAGAGTCTTTATTGTTGCGGTATTGTGGCAAGCGCGCGGTTCAACCGCCGGTCAGGCGGCGAAAGAGCGACGACAGCAGTTGCGACAGCAGTCCCAAGGCCGCGAGCGACAGTCCGACGATCACATCGACGACCGTGTCGCTGCCGACGCTGGCGGTCGTTTGCTTGGTGCCGGCGCGCACAACCCGGTTCAACGCGCTTTCGGTGGCGGCATAGACGGTCTCGAGTACGGAATCGGATGTGGGGATATCCGCGACCGACGGTGCGGGCGCCGGTGCCGCGACCGAGGCGGCATGCGCATGATGCATCCGGTGGCCGACCGTGGCGTCGAGCACGCCCTTGATGATCACATAGGACGAAGCCAGCGCGACAATACCGACCAGCGTGAACAGGATATGGCGCGCCCGCACGGCCTCATTGAAGAGAAGACCCGTCGACAGCATGAACAGGATCGCGGCGATCGCTTCGACGACCAGTCTCATCTCGGTCCCCCACAGGAGGAGGAAGGATACCGCAGAGCGTACGCAATCGCGAGGCCGCGGGACGATCCCGCGGTCAGGGTTTGCCGCTTTTTTCCCGGATCATTGCCATCTGCTTGACGATGACGTCCGCCTGGCGGATCGAGGCCGCGTCGATCAAGACGCCGTTCAGCGAGGCGGCGCCCGAGCCGGTCTCCTGCGCCTGCTTCATCGAATCCAAGATCGCCTGGGCGCGCGCGACTTCCTTTTCCGGCGGCGTGAAAATCTCGTTGCAGAGCTCGACTTGGGCGGGATGGATCGCCCATTTGCCCTCGCAGCCGAGGATCGCGGTGCGGCTGGCCTGGGCGCGGAAACCGTCCGCGTCCTGATAGTCGCCGAACGGCCCGTCGATGGCGACGAGGCCGTGGGCGCGCGCCGCCTGCACCATGCGGAACAAGGGATAGTGCCACAGATCGTTCCAGTGCCGCTCACGCGCCTGGTCCGCCGATTTGTCGGTCAGCATGACGTAGTCGGCATTGCCGCCGCCGATATTGGTCGTGCGCATGCCCTGGCTCGCGGCATAGTCGGCCGAGCCGAAATGCAGCGTCTCCATACGCCTGGACGAGCCCGCGATCTCGTCGATGTTGGTGAGGCCGAACACGGTCTCGATGATCACCTCGATGCCGATCTTCTTCTTGCGCGCGGCCGAGCATTGTGTGATCAGCCAGTCGATCGTGTAGACGTCCTTGGCGTTGCCGACCTTGGGGATCATGATGGCGTCAAGTGTTTCGCCGCCCTTCTCCACCAGCGCGATCACGTCCCTGTAGCACCAGCTGGTGTCGAGGCCGTTGATCCGCACGGTGACGATCTTGCCCTTCCAGTCGACATCGTTCAGTGCCGCCACGACGTTGTCGCGCGCTTTGTCCTTGTCGGCCGGCGCGACGGCGTCTTCGAGGTCGAGACACACGCAATCGGCGGCGCCGGCGGCAGCCTTCTCGAAGAAGTTGGGCTTGGAACCGGGCACGAAGAGCTTGGAGCGATAGACGCGCACCGGCGCCTGGCGTTCGATGGTGGTGAAGGACATGCTCTTTATCTCCCTCCCCACTGTGTCATGGCCCGCAACAGCGGGCCATCCAGTTGGGGCGCTACAACTTCGTCCGATCATGCGGCGATCCCCGCGAACCTCGCAAGACCGACATAGTGTCACCTGGATGGCCCCGCTGTTGCGGGCCATGACATCTATTTTTGTTTCCGCCGCGACAATGGATGGGCGCTCTCGACGACCTGCGTCAGGTGGTCCTTGGCGACATGCGTGTAGATCTCTGTGGTCGCGATGTCGGAATGGCCGAGCAGCGTCTGCACGCTGCGAAGGTCGGCGCCGCCTTCGACCAGATGCGTCGCGAAGGCATGGCGCAAGACATGCGGCGAGAGCTTGCCCGGATCGATGTTCGCGGCCAAGGCCAATTCCTTGAGCATCTGGTGGCAGCGACGGCGTGTGAGATGTCCCTCCGCCGCGCGCGACGGAAAGAGAAAGCGCTCGGCATGGGCGCGGCGGGCGCCGGCCGGCAGGAACGCATCGCGGACCACCATGTAAGCCTGGATCGCAGCGCGCGCGGCACCGTTGAGCGGGACCAGGCGTTCCTTGCCGCCCTTGCCCTTCACCAGAAGAAATCCGTCGCGGTTGCGCGCCGCCGACAGCGGCAGGGTGATGAGTTCGGTGATGCGCAGGCCCGAGGCATAGAGCATCTCCACGATGCACAGCAGCCGCAGCCCTTCGGCGGACTTTTCGGCTTGCGCGCCCGCCGCCGCGATTAGCGCGTCCATGTCGTCGTGCGACAGCACCCTGGGCAACGGCCGCTCGCGCCGGGGCGCGTCGATCGCCTGGGTCGGGTCGTCCTTGCGCACGCCTTCGGAATAGAGAAAGGCGAAGAACTGGCGCAGCGCGGAGAGCCGCCGCGCCTGCGTCGACCCCGCGGCGCCGGACGTCGAGAGCAAGGCGAGATAAGCCTTGACGTCGTCGCGTGCGGCATCGCGGGCGCTGCCGCCCTTGGCCGCGCGAAATCCGACGAAGTCGAGCAGATCGCGGCGATAGGCCGCCAGCGTGTTGATGCTCGCGCCGCGCTCGGCGCCCATCATGTCGAGGAAAGATTCGATCAGCGGCGCGTCGCCGGCCTTCATGGCGCCTGCATCGCCAGCGCCTCGACCGCCAGGGCGCGCGCCTCGGCCGTCAGTCCGGCCTGCGCGAGCACGCGGACGCATTCGATCACCAAGTCGGCCGGCAGATCGTGCGGCCCGTCGGCGCCGACGATATCCAGCAGGCGCAGGATCATCTCGCCCTGGCGCCCCGGCTGCGACGCGGATTCTTCGAGCTTGCGCAGCGCATCGCCCGCCGGCCGCGTGCCCGGCCACTGCATCCCTTCCAGCGTCGCGGCCAGCGCGCGCGCCGCCGGCGGCAGAGGCTTTCCCAGCACATCCGCGAGACCGAGCGCGAGGGCGGCCTGTGCGTCGGGATTTTTCTGCGGCGCGGCGTTGGCGGCGAGCCAGGCGATGGCCGACTGCGCGGCGGCATCGCGCGGGCCGTTCGGCGCGGCGAGGTCGACGAGAATCCGAAAGGCCTGCAGGTCCTCGCCGTCGGCGGCGCCGGCATACCAGGCGGAGGCCACGTCGTCCTTGCCGAGCAGGACAAGCGCCCGCGCCACGAGGGCGCGACCCTTCAGCGTGGTTTGGTCCGGCTTCAGCGATGCGAGGACGTCGCCCTGCAGCGCAGCGGTTTGCGGCAGGCGGCCAGGATGACCGGCAGCGATCGCGGCGAGCAGCAGATCGGTCTTCGCCGGCGGCCGGGATTCGAGCAGCGCTGCGCGATGCAAGAGCGCCTGCGCGGGCAGATAGGTGAGCTTCGCCGCATCGGCTTGCGCATGCGCCAGCTGCGCTCCGGCGATGGGCTGGGCGTTGAAGATGCCGAGCAATTCCGCATTGGAGAGCGCGCCGGTTGCCGCGATGCGTCCGGCGGCGGCCAGCCGGTCGGGCGCGGCATTGCGCTTGTCGCGCGCCGACAGGACATCGGCGGCGGTGCCGAGCTTGGCGGCGACGGCGTTGCTCACCGGCAGGCCCGCCTTGCGCAGCAGATAGACGTGCAGGGCGGTCGGATGGTCGATTGCGGGCACGGGCTTCTTCGCGGCCGTCAGCACGTTGTCCATCAGCGCATCGAACGCCGGATCGGCGATGCCTTGCTGGTCCATCACCGCGCGGGTCAGCTCCGCCGAGGCGCTGTCGCCGGTCGCGGCGAAGCAATAGGTCCGCAATTGCAGCCAGAACGGCTCGGGCGCGGTCAGCCGTGTCGCGGTCAGATCGCCGCACACGTCCTTGTCGCGACCGGCATAGAGCAGCGCTTCGGCCTGCACGCGCGCGAAATCCGGATCGTTTTCGAGATGCAGCGACGCGGCGATCGTGCCGGCATCGTCGATCAAGCCGCCCTGCAGAAGCTTTTCGATGCGGATGGTGACGAGCGCGCGCTTGGCGCTGCCGCCCGGCGCCTCCGAGGCGGTGAGCAGCACGCGGCGCGCCAGATCGCGCACGAAGGGATCGGCGCTGGCCACGGGGATGCGGCCGAGGACGTCTTCGATCGTCTCGCGCGGGGCATTGACCCAGAGGGACTGACCCAATCCGCCATGGGCATCGTCCAGCGTGCCGACGGGCGGGCCGTCCACGATGCCGCTCAGCGCGCCTTGCGTCACGGCGGATTGCGCCGGATTGCTCAGCATGCCGGGCTTGTAATCGACTGGCGCCTGGTCGGCCGCGGGCGGCTGATCGGCCGGCGTCGGCTCGGGCGCGGCGGCGTCGCCCAGCGGGGTCGGAGCGCCGGTCGCGACCGGCGGCGACGGCTGATCCTGGCCCGCCGCCATGCCGGCAAGCGCCAGCAGGGCCACGAATGCCAGACTATTGCGGAAGCCTGTCATTGGGCACGATCTGCTCGACCGGATGGGTCTGCGGCTGCGCCCGGCCGCCATACAGCGCCAAAGCGACCGCTCCCGCGACGATCAGCACCGCGACGACGATTGCGATCCGTAGGCCCCACCCCGACTGCTCCGCGTAACTGCTGCGCATGGCGCACACTCCGAAAGCTTTGTGGCGGAAATGCAGGCGCCTAAGCAAGACCTGCTGGCAGTTAACGATCCGGACGTGTAATCGGAAGCCATGAAACTGACGCGGACCGTGGCGCTGGTGGGCATGATGGGCGCGGGAAAAAGCGCGATCGGCCGCCGGCTGGCCGCGCAGCTCGGCGTGCCGTTCAAGGATGCCGACAGCGAGATCGAATCCGCCGCCGGCTGCTCGATCGCGCAGATCTTCCAGCGCTATGGCGAGCCCGCCTTCCGCGACGGCGAGCGCAAGGTGCTCGCGCGCCTTCTGACCGAGGCGCCGCATGTCCTGGCGACGGGGGGCGGTGCCTTCATGGATCCCACGACCCGCGAGCGGCTCAAGCACAGCGCCGTTACCATCTGGCTGCGCGCGCCGGTCGACGTGCTTTTGGCGCGCACCGGCCGCAAGGAGAGCCGCCCCTTGCTGCGCGGAGGCGATCCGCGCGAGACGCTGGAGCGTCTGCTGAAGGAGCGCACGCCCGTCTATGAGCAGGCCGATCACACGGTCGATAGCGAGGACAGCCCGCACGCCGTCGCGGTCGATCGCATCGTCGCGCTGCTGCAGGAAGCCGGAGTGCTCGCCGCATGACCAAGATCGTCACTGTCGAACTCGCCGCGCGCAGCTACCCGATCCATATCGGCCCCAGGCTGCTGGCGCAGGCGGGCGAATTGCTGGCGCCATTGGCGCGCGGGCCGCTGCCGGTGGTCACCGACTCCCATGTCGCCGAGATTCATCTGGCCGCGCTCCTCGATGCGCTGGGCAAGCATGGGCTCGATGCGCGGCCCATCGTGCTGGAGCCGGGCGAGGCGACCAAGAGTTTCGCCGGCCTCGAGCGGCTCACGGCCGAGCTGCTGCACACCGGGGTCGATCGCGGCGGATTGATCGTGGCGTTCGGCGGCGGCGTGATCGGCGATCTGACCGGCTTCGCGGCGGGCGTGCTCAAGCGCGGCATCGCCCTCGCGCAGATCCCGACGACCCTGCTGGCGCAGGTGGACTCCTCGGTCGGCGGCAAAACCGCGATCAATGTGCCGGCGGGTAAGAACTTGGTCGGGCTGTTCCATCAGCCCAGGATCGTGATCGCCGATACCGATGTCCTGAACTCACTGCCGCGCCGCGAGTTGCTCGCCGGCTATGCCGAGGTCGCCAAATACGGCGCGCTGGGCGATGCGGCATTCTTCGACTGGCTGGAGGCGAACGGCGCCAAGACGCTGGCTGGCGACGGCGACGCCACCGTCCACGCCGTGGCGCATTCGTGCCAAATGAAAGCCGAGATCGTGGCGCGCGACGAACGCGAGTCCGGCGACCGCGCCCTGCTCAATCTCGGCCACACCTTCGGGCACGCGCTGGAGGCGGCGACGGGGTTTTCCGACCGGCTGCTGCACGGCGAGGGGGTCGCCATCGGCATGGCGCTGGCGTTCCGTCTTTCGGTCAAGCTCGGCCTCTGCCCCGGCCAGGACGCGGAGCGTTTCGTCCGCCATCTTCGTGCGGTGGGCCTGCCGACGGCGATCGCCGACATTCCGGGCGTCCGGCCCGATCCGAAGGTCCTCCTCGAGCACATGGCGCACGACAAGAAGGTTCAGGACGGACGGCTGACCTATATCCTCACGCGCAGCATCGGCCAGGCGTTCGTCACCAGCGATGTGCCGGCCGAGGCGGTCGCGGCGTTGCTTGTGGAATAGGCGATATCTGTCATCCCCGGCCGAGCAATCCGACAGGATTGCGAGGGGAAGGGGACCCAGGTACCCATCATCGTCACCATGTTTCCGACCTGGGTCCCCTTCCCTCGCCTTGCGCGCCTCGCGCGCAAGGCTCGCCGGGGATGACAGTTGTGCCTATCCTCGCGCTCCGACCACGCGAGATTCCCCATGGACACGGTTCTGCTCATTTCCTTCGCACCCATCCTGCTCCTGCTCGTCCTGGGCGCATTCTTCGCCGGTTCCGAGACCGCGCTCACCGCGGTGTCGCGCGGGCGCATGCACCAGCTCGAAAAGGAAGGCAGCCGCGCCGCGCGCGACGTGAACCGGCTGGTGGCCAACCGCGAGCGCATGGTCGGCGCGCTGCTGCTGGGAAACACCTTCGTCAATATCCTCGCCTCCTCGCTGGCGACGACGGTCCTGGAACACAGTTTCGGACATCGCGCCGTCATCCTCGCGACCGCGATCATGACGGTGCTGATCCTGCTCTTCGTGGAGGTGCTGCCCAAGACGCTCGCCATCGCGCGCACCGACCGCTTCGCGCTCGCGGTATCGACGCCGGTCCTCTACGTCGTGGCGGTGCTCGCGCCCATCGTGCGCTCGGTGCAATGGGTGGTGTGGCAGGTGCTGGCGGTGTTCGGGGTGCGCGCCCATGAGGACGATCTCGTCGAGGCGCATGAGGAGATCCGCGGCACGGTCGAAGTGCATCACCAGGAGGGCTCGGTCGAGCGCGAGCACCGCGACATGATCGGCGGCATCCTGGACCTGCGCGTGCTGACGGTCGGCGACGTCATGATCCATCGCAAGAACATGGCGACGATCGATGCCGATCTGCCGGTGGCGGAGATTCTGAAAGAGGTGCTGGACGCCAATCACACGCGCATCCCCTTGTGGCGCGAGCAAGCCGAGAACATCGTCGGCGTCCTCAACACCAAGGACATCGTACGCGCCATCATCGAACGCGGCCGCGCCGGCATCGACATCGCCGCCCTCGTCACCCCGCCCTGGTTCGTGCCCGAGACCACGACGCTGGAAGAGCAGCTCGTCGCGTTCCGCGACCAGCGCTCGCATTTCGCGCTGGTGGTCGACGAGTATGGCGTGTTGCAGGGACTGATCTCGCTGGAGGACATCCTCGACGAGATCTTCGGCGATATCCCGGACGAACACGCCGTACTGGCGCGCCCCGATGTGCGGCGGCGGCCCGACGGTTCCTATCTGGTCGACGGCACCGTGCCGATCCGCGACCTCAACCGCGAGCTGGAATGGAACTTGCCCGACGAGGAGGCGACGACCATCGCGGGCCTGGTGATCCACGAGGCGCGGACGATCCCCGAGCCGGGCCAGCGCTTCAAATTCTTCGGCTACGAATTCGAGATCCTGCGTCGGCAACGCAACCAGATCACCGCGCTGCGCGTGACGCCGCCGGCGGCTACTTCTCCTGCCACACCTCCGCCGGGGTGAGCGTGGTCAGCGCGAGCGCGTGGACTTTGGTGGGCTTGAGCTCCTCGGCCAATGCGGCATAGACGCGGCGCTGGCGTTCGACGCGCGAAAGGCCGGCGAAGGCCTCGGCGACGATGCGCACGCTGAAATGGGTCTCGCCGCCAGGCCGCGCGCCGGCATGGCCCGCATGCTTGGCGCTGTCGTCCTCGACGCCAAGTTCCGTCGGCGCGAAGGCGGCGGCGAGTTTGCTCCGGATCGTGTCGGCCATCGTCATAAATCAGGCTGTCATCCGTTCCGGCGCGCAAGTCAAGCAATAGGTTTTCTTGTTTTTTCACGCATCGGCCCCATAATTTCGCCATGGCCAAACAGAGCACGCGATTCAAGGCGGATATCCGGATCAAGCCGGATGGCGCGCGCGCCGAGACCGTAAAGGCGGCGCGCCCCTGCGCGCGGCCGGGCTGCGTGGAGGAAGGCGGCTTCAAGGTCACGCGCAGCCGCGACCATCTGGGCGAGTATATCTGGCTGTGCCTTGGTCATGCCCGCGAGCACAACGAGACGTGGGACTTCTTCGCCGGCATGGACGAGAAGGCCATCGAATCCTTCCGCAACGATGCCATCACGGGGCACCGCCCGACCTGGCCGCTCGGCAAACGCACGGCACGTATGCAAAATCCCTTCGGCACGTTCGCGGTCGACGACGGTTTCGGGCAATTCGACAAAGACGCGGATTCAAAGCCCCATGTACGGCGCCCGGAGCGCACCCTGACCCGACTGCAGATGCAATCCCTGGACACGCTCCAACTGGCGCATTCCGCCACCTTGCTAGAGATCAAGGCGCGGTATAAGGAACTCGTAAAGCGGTTTCATCCCGACGCGAACGG
>CAZMHP010000032.1:0-20141 GCA_964566095.1 uncultured Rhizobium sp.
CGGCTACACCGAAGGCGGCGTCCTGGTCTGGGGCGTGTTCGCGCCCTCGTCCGACATTCGCCCCGGCGCGCTGGACGGCGACTATGCCGGCGCCACGGCGTCTGCCACGGTCGGCGTCGGCCTCGGCGCCAACGTCCTGATCGGCGGTCTCGGCAAGTCGATCGCGCTGCAGCCGGTCAGCGTCGAAGGCAATACCGGCCTGAACGTCGCGGCCGGCGTCGGCGCGATCTCGCTGCACTCCGCGCCGTAATCGTCGCGAGCGCCTGAAATGACGAAAGCCCCGCCGGCACCGGCGGGGCTTTTGTTTTGCTGGTGCAATCGACGGCGTCCGGCCCCTCATGCTTCGACAAGCTCAGCATGAGGAGTTGGGAGTCATCCTCATCCTGAGCTTGTCGAAGGATGAGGATCGCCGCCGCGAAAACCCTGCGCCACGAGATAAAGTTCGACCGACCCCGCGCGGCTGGCCGGCGGCTTGACGTGCTTGACCGTCGCGAAGGATTTCTTGAGCCGCTGCAGCAATTCGCTCGCCGCGCCGCCCTGGAACGCCTTGCCGACGAAGGTGCCGCCCGGCCGCAGCACCGCATCGGCCATGTCGAGCGCGGCTTCGAGCAGCGCGGTGGTGCGCAGATGATCGGTGGCGCGATGGCCGGTGGTGGGCGCCGCCATGTCGGTCAGCACCACGTCGGCGGGACCGCCGAGCGCTGCGATCAAAAGCGGCGGCGTCGCGGCATCGAGCATGTCGGCCTGCAGCACCGTGGCGCCGTCGATCGGCTCCATCGCCAGGATGTCCATCGCCACGACCTTGCCGGCCGCTCCGACGCGGTCCAGCGCGATCTGGCTCCAACCGCCGGGGGCCGCGCCCAGATCGAGCACGCGCGCGCCCTTCTTGAAGAAGCGGAACTTGCCGTCGAGCTCGATGATCTTGAAGGCGGCGCGGCTGCGATAGCCCTTGGCCTTCGCGGCATGGACGTAAGGATCGTTGAGCTGGCGCTCGAGCCAGCGCGTCGACGACACCGTGCGCTCCTTGCGGTCCTTCAGCCGCGCGCGCACCGAGCCGCGGCCCGAGCCGGGTGCGTCGCGCGTCATGGCGCGGCCACCAATTCGCGCAGCATGCCTTCGCGCAAGCCGCGATCGGCGACGCGCAGCCGCTCGCACGGCCACAGCACCCTGATGGCGGCGAAGATGGCGCAGCCCGGCACGATGAGGTCGGCGCGGTCGGGGCCGATGCAGCCGACGGCGGCGCGCTGTTCGAGAGTCATGTCCACGAGACTGTCTATGACCTGTTCGATGTCGGCGCAACGATGCCAGCTCGCATCGACGCGGGTGCGCTCGTAGCGCGACAGGCCGAGCGCGATGGCGGCGAGCGTCGTCACCGTGCCCGAGGTTCCCAAAAGATGATGCGCCGCGGCGTCGAACCGCGCGCGGTCCTCCAGCTTCGCCTTCACCGGCGCGAGGAAGCCCACGATCTCGTCGCGCATGCGCGCATAGCCGCCGCGGTCGAGCGCGCCGCTGTTCCAGCTCTCCGCCAGCGTCACGACGCCCAAAGGCTCGGAGGTGAAGGCGACGACGCGCGCATCCGCTTTGGCCTCGCGCCGCATCCAGATGATCTCCGTCGAGCCGCCGCCGATGTCGAAGATGAGGCCGCCTTCGAGGCGCGGATCGATCAGCGGCGCGCAGCCCAGCGCGGCGAGCCGCGCCTCCTCGTCGGTCGTGATGATTTCCAGCACGATGCCGGCCTCGTCGCGGGCGCGCGCGACCAGCACCTGCGCATTGGCGGCGCGGCGGGCGGCCTCGGTCGCCACCGCGCGCACGCGTTCCACCTTGTTGGCGCGAAGCCGCCCGGCGCAGATCTTGAGCGCGGCGATGGTGCGGTCGATCGCGGCCGGCGAAAGCTGGCCGCTCTGCGCCAGGCCCTCGCCCAGGCGCACGATGCGCGAGAAGGAATCGAGGACGCGCAGGCCCCCGCGCCGCGTCGCCCGCGCCACCAGCAGGCGGCAATTGTTGGTGCCGAGGTCGAGCGCGGCCACGGGCGGAGATCCCTGCCGTCCGCGCGTCCGCCGCGCGCCGCGCTTGCCGTCCTCGGGCACGAACCCCTCCCCTGCCGGTCCCGCGCGCTCCAGACGCGGGCCGACGCCGCCATGCTAGCACGCAAGCGCGCGGCGCCTATCGGGCGGCGCCGGTTCCGACGAAAAAGCCTTATCTTGCCAGCGCCGGGCGCCTCCGTTATCACGGCCCGCCTGAACCGTTGGGGGATCGTCTAACGGTAGGACTGCAGACTCTGACTCTGCCTGTCTAGGTTCGAATCCTAGTCCCCCAGCCACCCTTCGCGACTGCGCCGCTTCGGGTGGCTTACGCCACACTCTCTCATTCGCGAAGGGTGCCCCCCGAAGCCTTGGCGAAGGGGGGCTGGCGAAAACGAGGCCGATCCATGTTCTACGTCTACATGCTGCAAAGCGAATCCAACCCCAAGCAGCGCTATATCGGCTTCACGTCAGACCTTAAGAAGCGCTTCAAGTCGCACAACGAAGGTGCATCGAAGCACACGGCAAAATACCGGCCTTGGCGTCTGGTGACATATCTCGGATTCCATTCGGAGCGCCGAGCGCGCGAATTCGAGTACTATCTCAAAACCGGTTCGGGACAAGCCTTCGCCAACAAGCGGCTTTGGTAACCATGTGGCTCCTCTACGCCTTCACCGGTCCCGTGCTCTGGGCGGTCTCCACCCATATCGACAAGTACCTGGTCGAGCGCTTCTTCAGGAACAGCGACACCGCGGTGCTGATGGTGTTCACCGCGCTGATCGGTCTTCTCATGCTGCCGGCGATCGCACTGTTCGTGCCGGACGTGCTGGGCGTCCGCGCCGGCGACATCGCGGTGATGGCCGCGTCCGGCGCGCTCTATATGGGCGCGATGCTGCTCTATCTGCGCGCGATCCAGAGCGAGGAGGCGTCCGTCGTCGCGCCGCTGTTCCAGATGTCGACGCTCTTCACCTTCGCGCTCGCCTATCTCTTCCTCGGCGAGACGCTGAACCTGGCGCAGCTCGGCGGCGCCGCGCTGGTGATCGCCGGCGCGCTGTCGCTGTCGCTCGATCGCAAATTGCGGCTGTGGCGCCTGAAGCTGCGCTTCGTCGGCCTGATGCTGGGCGCGACCTTCGTGCTGGCGCTCTCCTCGGTGTTGTTCAAGCTGTTCGCCGTGCGCGACACGTTCTGGGTCACGACCTTCTGGATCTATGCCGGCGAGGGACTGTTCGGGATCGGCATCATGGCGGTGCCGCGCTATCGCGCGCAGTTCGTCGGGTTGTTCCGCAAAAGCCCCGGCGCGGTGCTGGCGATCAACGGCGCCAACGAGCTGATCAATCTGGGCGGCAGCCTGGGCGTGCGCTTCGCGTCCCTGCTGGCGCCGGTGGCGCTGGTCTCGGCGGTGTCCTCGACCTCGACGCTGTTCGTCTTCGCCATCGGCATCGTGCTGACGCGGTTTTTCCCGCAGCTTGGGCGGGAGGATCTGTCGCGCGCGGCGCTGCTGCAAAAGGGACTGGGCGCGGTCCTGGTGGCGGGCGGCGTCGCCCTGCTGGGCGGGCCGGCGGGGTAACGCGGACGTGCCTTGCGCCGGCAATTCCGCTAAGGAATGAAGCGACGCCGATCCCCGGGGGGACACCAGAGTGACCGACGCCGCCATCGCCCACCGCCGCGACACCGCCTTCTTCGGCCACCCCGCCGGGCTCGGCTGGCTCTCCTTCACCGAATTGTGGGAGCGGTTTTCCTACTACGGCATGCTGGGGCTGCTGCCCCTCTACCTCGTGCATTTCCTGCTTCAACCGGGCCATGCGGCGAACGTGATCGGCTTTGGCGCATTCCAGGGCTTCATCGCGGCGCTCTACGGCCCGGCCGCGACGGCGCAGGGCCTGGGCGCCCACATCACCTCGTTCTATGCCGCGACCGTCTACGCGACGCCGCTCCTGGGCGGCTATCTCGCCGACCGGTATCTCGGCCGCACGACGTCGGTCACCATCGGCGCGCTGCTGATGGCGTTCGGCCATTTCCTGATGGCGTTCCAGGCGAGCTTCGTCTTCGCGCTGTTTTTCCTGATCGCCGGCGTCGGCTTCTTCAAGGGCAACATCGCCTCGCAGGTCGGCGGACTGTATTCGACCGACGATCCCAGGCGCGCCAACGCGTTCCAGATCTTCCTGCTGGCCGTGCAGATCGCGGTGATCGCCTCGCCGCTCATCTGCGGCACGCTGGGCGAGGTCTATAGCTGGGACCTGGGCTTCGGCGCGGCCGGGGTCGGCATGCTGATCGGCCTCACCATCTATCTGATGGGCCGTCCGGCGCTGCCGCCCGAGCCGCCGCGCACGGCCAAGGATCGCGCCGCCGTGCCGCCGCTGACGCGCAACGATTGGTTCAAGGTCGCCGCGCTCATCGCGCTTCTGCCGGTCCTGGCCGTCGGCATCGTCGGCAATCAGCAGATCAGCAACGCCTATCCGATCTGGACCGAGCGCAGCATCGAGATGACGTTCTTCGGACTCCTGATGCCCACCACCTGGCTGCAATCGGTCGACGCGATCGTCAGCACCTTCACCATGGTGCTGGTGATCGGCTTCTGGCGCTGGTGGGAGACCAGGTTCACCGAACCCGACGAGCTGATGAAAATCGCGATCGGCGTGGCGGTGTCGGCGCTGGCGCCGCTGGCGCTGGCCGCCGCCGCGATGTTCTCCGCGAGCACGCATCACAAGGCGGGCTTCGAATGGATCCTGCTGTTCGAGATCATCAACGACATCGGCTTCGCCAACGTGTTGCCGGTCGGGCTGGCGCTCTATTCGCGCGCCGCGCCCAAGAGCATCACCGGCCTCATCATCGGCGTCTATTACCTGCATCTCGTCGCGGGCAATTGGTTCACCGGCGTGGTCGCGGGCAAGCTGGAGCTCATGCCGGCGACGAGCTTCTGGCTGCTGCATGTCGGGCTGATGGCCGGCGCGGCGGCGGTGCTGCTGCTCGCCAAGCTGCTGTTCGGACGCCTCCTGGCGCCCGCCTATACCGAGGCGGAAGCGGCGGCGGCGCGCTAGAAACGGTCCCTGTCGAACTGGCCGCGTGGGCGCCGCCGATTGCGAAATTAAATTTCTTCTCGGCGGTCGTCGGACGACAAAAACCAGGATTTCCGCCGAAAATATATTCGCGGCACCCCCTTGAACCGAGTCGGTCCAAACACCATTTCTACTAAATCACCACAGCTATGAGCCTTCCGCCGCAGCGACCCCTTCGGCGCGCCGCGCGCGAGTGCCCCACTTATCAAGAATCGCATTCGCGGCCCAGGCGCCGGTGGCGAAGCAGGCTTGCAGCAGATAGCCGCCGGTCGGCGCTTCCCAGTCGAGCATCTCGCCGGCCACGAACACGTTCGGGAGCGCCTTGAGCATCAGACCGTCATCGACCGCGTTGAACGGCACGCCGCCCGCCGTCGAGATCGCGCGCGTCAGGGGCTGCGGCGCAGTGACCGTCAACGGCAGCGCCTTGATGCGGCGGGCCATGGCGGCGGCGTCCGCCGGCAGCGGACCGGCCTCGCGCAAGAGGTTGATCTCCAGCGGCGACAGATTGACGGCCTTGCGCAGGACGTTCGACAGGCTGTCCTTGCCGCGCGGACGCGACAGACGTGCGGCGAGTTGTTCGATCGCCAGGTCGGGCCGCAAATCGACGGCGATCCGGACCGGACCGTCCGCCGCGATCGCCTCGCGCAGGGGCGACGACAGCGCATAGATCGCGCCGCCTTCGAGACCGTAGGACGTGACGATCGCTTCGCCGCGAACCGCGCGGTCGCGCAAGTGCAGAGCGATATTCTTGAGCGGCCGGCCGGCGAAGCGCGAAACGAAGCACGCACTCCAGGAAAGGGAGAACCCACAATTGGCAGGCTGCAACGCCGCAACGGCGACACCCATCTTTTCGAGAATGCCGGTCCAACGACCGGTCGACCCCAGGCGCGGCCAGCTCGCACCGCCGAGCGCGAGCAGCGTGGCGTCGGGCTTCACCCTGACCTCGCCGTGCGACGCGTGAAAGCGCAGCGCGCCGTCAGAGTCCCAGCCGAGCCAGTCGTGTCGCAGATGGAATGCGATGCCTTGCGCCGCGAGCCGCGCCAGCCACGCCCGAAGCAAGGGCGAGGCCTTCATCGCCTTGGGGAACACACGGCCGCTGGAGCCGATGAAGGTCTCGATGCCCAGCCCGTTCGCCCAGCCGATCAGCGTTTGCGGCGGAAAAGCCTCGAGCATGGGGCGCAGGCGCGGCGCCGCATCGCCATAGCGCGTCATGAACCGTTCGAAGGGTTCGGAATGGGTAAGATTGAGGCCGCCCCGTCCGGCCATCAGCAGCTTGCGCCCCGCCGACGGCATGCGGTCGTAGACGGTCACCGCCGCGCCTTGTGCGCTCAGGATCTCGGCGGCCATCAGGCCGGCGGGGCCGGCCCCGATCACCGCAATGGACTTGGTCATGCCTCTGTATCGGTCGCTCTTTCCTTTCGCACAAGCGTCGCTTAATCCTCGGCCATGCTCCGCATCGGCGAAATCAAGCTGCCGCTCGACCACGGCCCGGACGCGCTCAAGCCCGCGCTGCTGAAGCGGCTGCGCGGGCCGGCGGCCGAGTTGAAGAGGTTCACGGTGTTCAAGCGCGGCCACGACGCGCGCAAGAAGTCCGCTATCGTCTATGTCTATATCGTCGATGCCGAGGTCCAGGACGAAGCGGCGGTGCTGGCGCGGCTCAAGGACGATCCGCATGTGGTGCGCACACCCGACATGGAATACCGCTTCGTCGCGCACGCGCCGGACAAACTCGACAAGCGGCCCGTGGTGATCGGCGCCGGGCCGTGCGGATTGTTCGCGGCGCTGATCCTGGCGCAGTCGGGTTTCCGCCCGATCATACTGGAGCGCGGCAAGGTGGTGCGCGAGCGCACCAAGGACACCTGGGGCCTATGGCGGCGCGCGGTGCTGGATCCGGAGTCCAATGTGCAGTTCGGCGAAGGCGGCGCGGGCACCTTCTCGGACGGCAAGCTCTACAGCCAGATCAAGGATCCGCGCCATCTGGGCCGCAAGGTGCTGACCGAGTTCGTTAAGGCCGGCGCGCCCGAAGAGATTTTGACCGAGGCGCACCCGCATATCGGCACCTTCCGCCTGGTGACGATGGTGGAGAGCCTGCGCGCGACCATCGAGGGCCTGGGCGGCGAATACCGCTTTCGTCATCGTGTCACCGATCTGGACCTGGATGAGGTACGGCGGGTGCGCGGCGTGGTGCTGGCCGACGGCACGCGGATCGAGACCGATCATGTGATCCTCGCGGTCGGTCACAGCGCGCGCGATACGTTCGAGATGCTGCAGGCGCGCGGCGTCGATATCGAAGCCAAGCCGTTCTCCATCGGCTTTCGCATCGAGCATCCGCAGTCACTGATCGACAAGGCGCGCTATGGGCGGACGGTTCAGCAGCTTGGCGCCGCGGAATATCGGCTGGTGCATCACGCCGCGAACGGTCGCTCGGTCTACAGTTTCTGCATGTGCCCCGGCGGCACGGTGGTGGCCGCGACCAGCGAGGAAGGCCGCGTCGCGACCAACGGCATGAGCCAATATTCGCGGGGCGAGCGCAACGCCAATGCCGCCATCGTCGTCGGGATCACGCCGGAGGATTATCCCGGCGACGTGCTGGCGGGCATTGCGCTGCAGCGCTTCTGGGAGGCGAAGGCATTCGAGGCGGGCGGCGGCACCTATCGGGCGCCGGCGCAACTGGTCGGCGATTTCCTCGCTGGGCGGCCATCGCGCGAACTGGGCGCCGTGGTTCCGTCCTACAAGCCGGGCGTGCACTTGACCGATCTGTCGAGCAGCCTGCCCGACTACGCGATCGCCGCGATCAGGGAGGCGCTGCGCGCCTTCGATCGCCAGATCCCGGGCTTCGCGCGCGCCGACGCGGTGCTGACCGCCGTGGAGACGCGCACCTCCTCGCCGATCCGCATCAAGCGCGGCGCGGATTTTCAGAGCCCGAACACGACGGGCCTCTATCCGGCCGGAGAAGGCGCGGGCTTTGCCGGCGGCATCCTCTCCGCCGGTGTCGATGGCATCAAAGTCGCGGAAGCCGTGGCGAGGAGCATCGCGGGCTGATCAGCCGATCAGCGCCACCAGTGCCGGACCGCCGGGATAGTCCTCGATGAAGACGAGTACGCGATAGCCCGGCGTCAAAATCGGCTGCCCGTGTGCGTCGCGCAGCACGGCGCCGTCGCCATTGGTGCGCCGGTGCGCGGCGTCGTAGGCGAAGATCGGAACCATGCCGTGTTCCGTCGCCTGAAAGCGCTGGAACAGCTCGGCCGCCTTGTCCGGCGGCATGCGCACGCACCCGCCCGAGGCGCGCTTGCCCAGTTCGGCGACATGGACGTCGGCCGAATGCAGCGCAATGCCGGTCTGGCCGCCATGGATCACCGCGTCGAGAAACATCGTCCACGGCATCGCCGCGCCGTGCCAGGTATTTGAGTAATGCACGCGCTCGAACCGGTTCGGATCGAGTTCGAAGAGCCCTTCCGGCGTGGTGGTGAAATAGCGTTCGTGCCGCTCGCGCCCGGTGGAAACGGGGAAGTTCTGCTCATAGACCAAATCGTCGGCATCGCCCTTGTGGAAGACGAACATGTGTTGCGCGAGCGAACCTTCCGCCGCCTTGCTCACATAGAGATAGACGTCGAAATAGGCATAGAGCTCCGCCGGGATCTTCAGGCGAAGGCGTTCGGCCGCGTCCGCCGCCTGAATCGCCGCGGGGTCGGGCAGTACGATGGGCTGGGGCTGTTTCTGCGGCGCCGCGCTTTCGGCCGCGGCGCGAAACGCCGCATCGGCGGTCGCCGACACAACTCGCACCGCGGCGACCGCGCGCTCGGGATGAAAGCTGAACTGGATGTGCGACAGGAACGGAACCATCGCGGCCACGGCCATGGCAAGCATGGCGATCGCGGCAGCGGCCGCCAATTCCCTCAGGCGTGACATGCGATCCCCACCGCGTTGTTCAGCCGGTTGCCTTGCGCGCGGCGAGCGCTATAGCGATCAGCGACCAGCCGCCAAAGACCAGATCGATGCCCACGATCAATCCCAACGCCCACAGCGCCGAGGTTGGCAGCGCCAACAGAATGATCGCCGCCAGCACCAGATCGAGCACGCCGTTGACGGTAAGCCAGCCCCAACGTTGGGAGAGCTGGCGCCGATGTTCGAGCGCGAACAGGATCGTCACCAAACCGTCCGCGATCAGAAAGGCGGTCAGCACGAACGTGAGCGAGACCGCCCCGCCGACCGGCCAGCCGACCAGAACAAAACCGGCGACGATGGAGATGAGCGCCGAGACTGCCGCCCACCAGAATCCGGGTCCGTCGCGGCCGACCAGCGCGGCGATCAGCCCCACGATTCCACCCAGCAGGAATACCCAGCCCAGCACGATCGCCACCGCCAGGCTCGCAATCGCCGGCACCAGGATCGCCGCCGTACCGAGGGCGACGAGCACGATCCCCTCGGCCAGAAACACCTTCCAAAGCCTGTGCAAAGCCGCCGGGATAATTGCCTGATCGCCAATGGTCATGGGGGTCTGTCTCCTTCGATGCTGCCGCACGCGATGACGTGTGACGGCGTTTCAGGATTGTAACACAAGGGTACCGGCATGGGATCGGGGACGAAAAAGAACCTGTCCCAGGACTATTGCGTCCGTTCAGGCCGGATAAGCGGGATGGCCGCCCTCGCCGCCGGCGATTTGACTTCTTGACTGCAACCTCCGCCTTTGACGGGCCCCGTCCTGCCTATGATGGCGGTTGGCATCAGGGATTGCCGCAGCCGCTTGCTGACATGGGTCAATAACGGCGCAAGAATAGCGGCCAGGGTGCGGAAAACAGGGATTTCAACAATGACACATCATTTTCATGCGGTCGTGTGGATCGATCACGAAGAAGCCCGCATTTTCGAGTTCGGAACCGATGGCGTCGCCAAACAGCACATTCGCCAGGAGAACAAGCCCGGTCATATCCATCACAAGGCCGGTACCGTCGGCTCCGGCCACGCGCACGAGGACAAGCACTACCTCGCGGCCGTGTCGGCCGCGCTGAAGCCGAACCACGAGATCTTGATCGTCGGCCATGGCCAGTCGAAGACCGAACTGGCCCACTATATCCGCGACCATGTGCCGGACCTCGCGCCGAAGATCATGGGCGTGGAGTCGGTCGGCAACGTCACCGAGGCCGAAGTGGTCGCCCTTGCCCGAAAATTCTTCGAGGCGAAGGATCGCACGACGCCGCAGCTTTAGCGGCGCGACGTTCTTAAGGCACCAGGACCGCCGCGCTTCGATGCCGGCCGCTCGCAGGCGGTCGAGCGCAGGTGTCGCGCCCGTGATTGCCGCCAACGCTCCGGTCGCCATAGACTTGGTGTCCGCTTTCGCGCCGCCGGCGCGGCACCCGGCTTGGGGCGATTTCGACGAGGACGACATGCGTTTGGGAACGATGCTCGCCTGCGCGCTGGTTCTGGCGGAAGGAGCCGCGTTCGCCCAACCGGCTGCCGGTCCGCCCTGGAGCGACGCGACGCTGTCGCCGGATGCGCGCGCCGATCTGCTTCAGGCGCAAATGACGACGGAAGAGCAGTTGGTGCTGGTGAAGGGCTATTACGGCTCACCCAACACGCTCTCTTGGATCAAGCCGGCACCGGTGGAACTGCGCCCTCTGCTGCCCGATTCCGCCGGATTCGTTCCCGGCATCGAACGGCTCGGCATTCCGGCATTGCGCGAGACCGATGCCGGCGTCGGCATCGCCAATGCGAGTTGGATGCGCCCGGGCGATACGGCGACGGCGTTTCCGTCCGGCCTGTCGAACGCCGCCTCGTGGAATCCGGACGTCGCCTTCGCCGGCGGCGCGAGCATCGGCGCGGAGGCACGCGACCGCGGCTTCAACGTGGTGCTCGACGGCGGCATCAATCTGGCGCGCGAGCCGCGCAATGGGCGCAATTTCGAATATGGCGGCGAAGACCCGCTGCTGGCCGGGACCATTGTCGGCGCGCAGATCGCCGGCATCCAGAGCCGGCATGTCATCTCCACCATCAAGCACTTTGCATTGAACGACCAGGAGACCGACCGCACCCAGGTCAGCGCCGATATCGGCGAGGCCGCGATGCGCGAGTCAGACCTGCTCGCCTTCGAGATCGCGATCGAGCGCGGCAATCCCGGCGCGGTGATGTGCGCTTACAATCGGATCAACGGCATCTATGCCTGCGAGAACCCCCATCTGCTCACAAACGTGCTGAAGCGCGATTGGGGCTATGTCGGCTGGGTGCTGTCGGATTGGGGCGGGGTGCACAGCACGGTCGCGGCCGCCAATGCCGGGTTGGATCAGGAATCCGCTTCCGGCTTCGATCGCCAGGAATATTTCGGCGCGCCGCTGGCCAAGGCACTGGCCGACGGGACGGTCGACGCGGCGCGCCTGCACGACATGGTGCACCGCATCTTGCGCACGATGTTCGCCAACGGGCTGATGGACGACCCGATGACACCGCGGAAACCTTCCACCCATGCCGACGTCGCCCAGAAAAGTGCGGAGGAAGGTATCGTGCTGCTGAAGAACCGCGACGGCCTGCTGCCTCTGTCGAAAGGCGTGCGCAGCATCGCGGTGATCGGCGACGAGGCGGATCTCGGCATGCTGGCCGGTGGGGGCTCTTCCCAGGTCCTGCCGCTCGGCAACGATCCCGACAAGGAGGTCTATATGGGGGGCAAGGTGATCGTGCTGCCCAATGGTGCGCGGATCAATCCGCTGGGCCGCGAGACCTTCGATCCGCCTGCGCCGCTCGACGCTATCGGGCGGATAGCGCCACATGCGCAGGTGCGCTTCATCAACAGCGGCGACATCGCGGCTGCGGCAACGCTAGCGGCGCGGTCGGAAGTCGCCATCGTCTTCGCACAACAATGGACGACGGAAGGCTATGACGCATCCAACCTCTCGCTGCCCGACGGCCAGGACGCACTGATCGCGGCGGTGGCACAGGCCAATCCGCGAACGATCGTGGTGCTGGAGACCGGCGGGCCGGTATTGATGCCGTGGCTGGACCAAGCTGCGGGCGTGCTGGAAGCGTGGTACGCGGGAAATGGCGGCGCACCGGCGCTGGCACGCATCCTGTTCGGCGAGGTCAATCCATCGGGGCGTCTGCCCATCACCTTTCCGCGAAATGAGAGCCAACTTCCGCGGCCGGTGCTGATCGACGCCAAGGCGCCGCTCAGCGTGAACTACCGCGAGGGCTCGGATGTCGGCTACCGCTGGTACGACGCGCAGAAGTTGACACCGCTGTTCCCCTTCGGCTTCGGCCTTTCCTATACGAATTTCCGTCTGAGCGGATTCTCAGCCGCGGCCGGCGACGACGTATCAGCGACCATGACGGTCACAAATACCGGCCCGCACGAAGGCGCCGAGACGGTACAACTCTACGTGACGCCGCCGGGAGGCGTGGCGCGGCTCGCCGGCTTCTCCAAGATCACGCTCAAGCCGGGCGAAGCGCATACGCTGACACTCACGGCCGAGCCCAGGACATTTGCCCGGTTCGATGCGGCGACCAATCTCTGGCGCATCGCGGCCGGGATCTATGATGTGAGCGTGCGCGCCTCGGCGACCGACATTAAAGCGAGCACGCCGGTCGTGCTTGCAGAACGGACCATCAAACCATGAGCGACGATGGCCGCATCCTGGTCGGCGATATCGGTGGCACGCATGCCCGATTCGCGGTCGTCGATACCGCGAACCGGCCGTGGCGGATCGAACACCGGTTGGAAGTGGACGACGATCTTCCCAACCTCGCCGCGGTGCTGCGCTGTTATCTCGATCGCGCGGAATTTGCCGCCATGCCGCGCGCCGCGGCGATGGCGGTGGCGGGACCGGTGACGGCGGGCCAGGTGCGGTTCACCAATCGCAACTGGGAGATTTCCGAGGAGGAATTGCGGGCCTTCGGCTTTGCCGATGCCCTCCTGATCAACGATTTCGCCGCGCTCGCCTTTTCCTTCGCCGCCTTGGAACCGGCCATGCTGCACCGGATCGGCCCGGACCTTGCCGGCATCCCCGGTGAGCCGGTCTCGCTCATCGGGGCGGGGACCGGATTCGGAGCAGCCTGTCTTGCCCGCTTCCACGGGCGCGCGGCGCCGATTGCGACCGAAGGTGGCCATGCGGGCTTCGCGCCGGGCACCGCAAGCGAGATGGAGGTCTTCAAAATCCTGGCGCACCGCTTCGAACATGTATCCATCGAACGCGTGCTGTCGGGACCGGGCTTGGAGAATCTTTATGCCGCAATCGCAGTGCTGGCGGGGCAGTCGGCACAGCCGCTGCGTGCCGCCGACATCGTCGCGCGTCACGCTGGCGATGTGCTTTGCCGCGAGGCAGTCGAGATGTTCTGTGCGATCTATGGTTCGGTGGCGGGCGATTTTGCGCTGGTGCATGGCGCCAGAGGCGGCGTCTATATCGCGGGTGGCATCGCGGTAAAGATCGAGCCAATCCTGAACGCCAGCGCATTTCGTACACGGTTCGAGGCCAAGGGGCGGATGTCGCCTTATGTACGGTCCATCCCCACGCGACTGGTCGTCAGCGAGGACGCGGCCTATCTAGGCGCTGCGGCAGCCAGCCTAGAATTTCGCGGCGCCAGCGGAAGCGTGTGACACAAGAATTTGGCGCGCCCTCGTCTCGCCCCTGACGATTGCAGGTTGGGACTATGCGGCGATCATGCCTTCGTGGTCTGACCTGCCGGGACGTTCTTGCCGGCTTCCGGCGTCACCAGCCGCAGATTTCCGGTCTCCGGATCGACCGCCGTCGGTTCGGCGCCGGCGAGCCGCTCGTCGAGGTTGGTGACCGTGGCATGCGGTGCGTAGATGTCGTCGCGCAGATCGTGCGGCTTTTCGGCTTTCTTGGCCATGATCGCAACTCTTGGGTTCCGTCCAAGATAACGATACGGGCGCCGAAGGGTTGCGACGGGGCGCCCGCTCAATGCGTCGCGCGGGCATCGAGCCAGTGTTCCACATCCTGCCACACTGTCGGACCTTCGAGATCGCGCAACAGCATGTGGTAGCCATGTTCATAGCGGCGGACCTCGGCATGGGCGCCGAGGTCCTTCAACACCGCTTCCGTCGGCGCGGCAGGGATCACCTGGTCGTTCTTGCCATAGAGGAAAAGGATCGGAGGCGGCTCCGTGAGCCGCGCCGGCGCGTGGCGTGCGTCATCCATCAGGTTGGCCAGGCCCCACACCGCATCGGCACGTGTATCCTTCTGCACCAGCGGATCGCGCGAATAGGCTCGCAGCATGGAGATATTGTCGGACGGCCAAATGTGAACCACGCCTCGGCCCGAGACGTGCAGACCGGGTAACGTGTGCGCCGTCAGCCACAACACGACGCGATAGGGCAACGGCATGTCGGACCGAGACCAGACCGCCGGCGCCACCAGGATCACCCCATCCAGCATGGGCGCGTCTGGCTCGGCCAGTTCAGACAACACCACGGCGCCGCCCATGCTTTCGCCAAGCGCGTAGACAGGAAGGCCCGGGTATTTTGCATGTGCGGCGGCAATGGCGTCGACGAAGTCGTGGCGCATGGTTTCACTTCCAGCCCAAAGACCGAAATTGTCGGACCGGCCGAAACCGCGTTGATCGAACGCGACGGTGGCGACGCCGTGCGCCCTCCAGTCCTCGGCGGGCGTTGCGAAAGCGTTGGAATAGTCTCCCATGCCGTGCAGCGCGACGATGACGGCCGTCGGATGCTCTGGCGCCCAGACGCGAAGCGGAAGCTTTGCACCGTCGCGGGCAAGCAATGCCGTGTCGGTAAAGGCAGGCGTGTCGTTCTCGGCCCCAGGTGGCGCCAGAATGGGCGCGCACGCGGCGAGAACGAAGAACAAGCCGGCAAGACCAGCACGCGTGAGATTCGATAGCCGCATGGGACGATTCAATCGCCCTTCAGCAGGTTGCGCGCGATCACAATCTGCTGGATCTGGGATGTGCCCTCATAGAGGCGGAATATGCGGACATCGCGATAGAAGCGTTCGATGCCGTAATCGGCAACATAACCGGCGCCGCCGAAGATCTGCACCGCCTTGTCGGCGACGCGTCCGACCATTTCGGAGGCGAAATACTTTGCGCACGCCGCTTCCATGGTCACGCTCTCGCCGGCGTCGCGTTTCCGGGCGGCGTCGAGCACCATGCAGCGGGCAGCGTAAGCTTCCGTCTTGCAGTCGGCGAGCATGCCCTGGATGAGCTGGAATTCCGCGATGCGCTGGCCGAACTGTTCGCGTTCGCGCGCATATTTCACGCTTTCGTCGATCAGTCGCTCCGCGACACCGACGCAGACGCCGGAGATGTGCAGGCGGCCGCGGTCCAGCACCTGCATCGCGACCTTGAAGCCCTCGCCCTCCGCGCCGAGCCGGAGAGATTCGGGTACGCGTGCATTGTCGAAATTCACGTCGCAAATATGAGCACCCTGCTGCCCCATCTTCTTCTCCGGCTTGCCGATCGATATCCCCGGCGTGTTCGCCGGCACGATGAAAGCCGAGATGCCGCCGGCCCCTTTGCGAGACGGATCGCTGCGCGCCAGGAGCGTGAACATGCCGGCGCGGTTTGCGTTGGTGATAAAGCGCTTGGTGCCGTTGACGACGTAGTGATCGCCGTCGCGGATAGCGCTGGTGCGCAGCGAGGCGGCGTCGGACCCCGCGCCGGGTTCCGTCAGCGCAAAGCTCGCGACGACCTCACCGCTGGCGAGCTTGGGCAACCACTCGTTCTTCTGCCGCTCATTGCCGAACATCACGACGCCTTGACTGCCGATGCCGACATTGGTGCCGATGACCGAGCGGAAAGCGGGCGAGGTATGGCCGAGTTCCATCGCCACCAGCACCTCTTCCTCCATGGTCAGGCCGAGGCCGCCATATTCTGTCGGGATCGAGAGGCCGAAAAGGCCGAGTTCACGCATCTGCGCGATCACGCTGTCCGGCACGCGGTCTTCGTCCGCCACCTTGGCTTCGATGGGCACGCAGGTCTCGCGCACGAAACGGCGCACCGTGTCGAGAAGCTGGGCGCGGGTATCGTTGTCGAGCGGCATGCGTCGTCTCCCTGGGCGGGCCGATGGATAGCTACCCTCAATAGTCAACGAAAGCCCGCTTGTCATGACCTGTCGGCCCAAACACGCGCGCCAAGGCGGGTTCTTGACGTCTTTCCTAGAAGTCGGCCGACTTGGGGACGTAGATGCTGACGACGAGGACGTGGTCCACCGTCTCGCCATCCTCGCTCAGCGGCAGCAGCGCGCTTTCGTAATACATGAAACGGGTTTCCGGCAGGTCGCGGTCGACCCAGCCGCGGACCGCGAGGGGCTCGCCGGTGGTGCGCACGTGCTCATAGAGACCGTGCAGTATCCGGCCCAGTCCCGGCGCGCGCTCTGACAACTGGCTGAGGCGCAAATTTTTGAATCGCACCGTAAACGCCTGGACGTGAGCGTCGCCCGCGATGCGGTATTCGTAGTCCCTGCCGCCGTCGACCACCTTCACCAACACGACGTTGCGAAGGATGCCCGCCATGTCGCGCGGGGACAATTGCGAACGGGCCGGGACCTTGCGTCCGGCGCGCAAAGCCTGCCAATAGGCAATGCCGGTGCGAACGGCGGCGTGCTCAAGTTCGTCCAGCTTGATGACGTAGACGGAGGAATTCTCCGTCCCATCGTTCGAAATGGCGGTAATTGCGCTCGCCATGGGTTCCCCCTGCGGCGGGAAGGATGCGTCAAGAACTGCTAATTTTTGGTGGAGACGGCGAAACTTCGCGCGCGAAGCCCCGCGCGGAGTTGCACACCTGATTAGCCTGGTCGGCTATCTGTCAAAGCTGTCGCGGGGCGTGTAGACCGAAACGGTCAGCACGTGGTCGATCGCCTCCCCGGCGGGGCCCATCGGCATGAATACGCTCTCGCTGTAAAGATAGCGCTGGTTGCGATCGCTGCGCTGGAGCCAGCCACGAAACGCATAAGCCTCACGGCGGCGCACGGCGCGGTCGTAAAGGCTCTTGAGCACGGTGCCATAGCCCGGCGCATAGCTATCGACGTCGCTGACGCGTAGGCCCTGCATGGTGAAGCCGTGGGCGATTACATGGGCATCGCCGACAATGCGGTATTCGTAGTCCTTGCCGCCATCGAGCAGGCGCAACAGCACAATATTGCGCAGCAACGGCGTCAAATCGCGCGGCTTCATGTCCTCGCGTGCGGGATAGGCGCGCGCGCCTCTCAGTTCGTCCCAATAGGCCACGGCCTGGCGCAGGATTGGGCTTTCGATCGTTTGCAGCGGAACGACGGCGGAGGCGTTCTCGGGAAGGCCGATGGGTAGAGCGATGATGCTTGGCGAGCCGGTCACGTGCGACAATCTTGAAAGGGCTGGCACAGGCTGGCGCATAGTGGTTAATGGAGTGCGAAGAACTGCCCAGAAACCGTCAAACCGAAATGCTGCTATCGGTTCTCGATCAATCACCGATCCGCAAGGACGGAAGTGCCGCCGACGCGGTAGCCGAAACTATCGCACTCGCCAAAGCTGCCGACCGGCTAGGCTACCACCGCTATTGGTTGGCGGAGCACCACAACAGCAACTCCTTCGCGGGCTCCTGTCCGGAGATCCTGATCGGCCGCGTGGCGCAGGAGACCCGGAAGATTCGTGTCGGCTCAGGCGGCGTGATGCTGACGCATTACAGCCCGTTAAAAGTCGCCGAACAGTTCCGCATGCTCGACGTGCTCAACCCCGGCCGCATCGATCTGGGGCTGGGCCGAGCGCCGGGCACCGACCAGATGACCGCCCGAGCGCTGCAGGCGGGGCCGGAGGCCTTCCCGATCGACGCGTTCCCGAGCCAGGTCTTCCTGCTGCGGCAGTTCCTGGACGACGCGGCCGGCCGCACGCCCCTGCCGGATGACCATCCCTATCGCGGCATTCATGCGATGCCTCGCGCGCCGACGCCGGGGCCCGAGCTTTGGATGCTGGGATCGGGCATTCATGGAGCGGTCTATGCCGCCGAGCTTGGCCTGCCGTTCAGCCACGCCCATTTCATCTCGTCCGACGGCAGCGCGGAGGCCGTCGCCGAATATCGCGCCCGTTTCAAGCCGAGCCCTGCCTGCCCCGAGCCGCGCGTATCGCTTGGCGTGGCGGCGCTGGTTGCCGAGACGGAGGAAGAAGCGGCGCGGCTTTCAGCGTCGCGCAATCTTTGGGTCGTGCGTCTATTGAGCGGACATCCCATTCCCTTCCCGACGCCGGAAGACGCGCTGGCGCAACCGCTGTCGGCGCAGGAAGAGAAACTTCTTGCCTCGGTCGCGCGTCGCTCCATCGTAGGCACCAAGGATCGCGTAAGGGCTGGGTTGACGGCGCTGGCCGCGGCGCATGGCGCCGACGAACTTGTCGTCGTTACGATTACTTATGATTTCGCCTCGCGGCTTCGATCCTATGAACTATTGGCCGAAGCTTTCGGACTGGCGGCGACGGTCTAAGCCATTACGTTACCGGCAACAAGCCAATCATCGCGCCGGTCAGGCCGCTCGCCATCGTGCCTGAGACGATCGCGCGTAGCGCAAGGGGCACGATCTCATCACGTCGTTCTGGGACCAGGGTGCCGAAGCCGGCGATCAGAATACCCACCGACGCGAAGTTGGCGAAGCCGCACATCGCATAGACCATGATCTGGGTCGAGCGCGGATCGAGCGAGCCAGGCGGCAATGCCGTGAGATTGGAGTAGGCAATGAACTCGTTCAGGATGGTCTTGACGCCAAGCAGGCTGCCGGCCGTGACCGCCTCCTTCCACGGTACGCCGTAGAGCCACACCAGCGGCGCGAACAGCCAACCCAGGATGCGCTGCAAGGTGAGCGGCCCGCCGTCAAAGTCGGGGAAATTGCCGAGGATGGCGTTGGCGATCGATACAAGCGCCGTCGTCACGATCAGAATTGCGATGATCTGGAGGTAGATGCTCAGGCCGTCCGTCGTGCCTTTCGCCATCGCGTCCATGGTGGAGTGATATTTGTGCCCGGAGTCGGTGTCGGCCACGTCGGTGGCGGCCTTGCCGGGGACCATGATGCAGGCGATCACGATAGCCGCGGGTAGCGACATCATCGAAGCGACCAGGATATGTCCGAGCGCGCCAGGCAGTACACAATGCAGGCCGGACGCGTGATGCGGCTCGCAACCCGAGCCCAGCATATTGGCATAGACCACGAAGACAGTGCCCGCGACCACCGATAGACCGGTGGTCATCAGGACGAACAACTCAGTTCGCGTAAGCTTCGGCAGATAAGGGCGGACCACCAGCGAGCCTTCCACATTGCCCAAAAACACGGTCGCTGCCGAGCCGAGACCAACGGCTCCGCCGATTCCCAGCGTGTGTCTCAGAACGAACGCCATGGCGCCGACGATCAGCGGCAGGATGCGCCAATGCCACAGGATCGCCGACAACGCCGAGACAATGATCACGAGGGGCAGGATGGCAAAGGCGAAATTGGTCAACCGGGCTGGATCGACCACGCTTGGGGGAAAAGGCGAGGGTCCGCCGCCGATGAAGCCATAGACAAAACCGGTGCCGTCGCGCGTCGCCTTGGTCAATACCGTCACCACGCCGTTCAGGCCGAACAGTGCGTCGCGGGCCAAGGGCACTTTCAGCAGCAGCATGGCGATGGCGGCCTGCAGTGCGATGCCGACGATGGCAATGCGCCAGGGAAAGGCCCGGCGGTTCTCCGAGAAGAGCCACGCGGCGAGGAGGATGACCAAAATTCCCAGCGCCGATTGCAGGCGCGGCAGATCGGACGCGAAATTCGACAATGCCGGCATGAAATCCCCCCTGCGGAAGCTCAGCTTACGGCAAAAAGCGGGACAGGGAAGCCGGGGGATGCGCCGCCGCGACGCGGGGTGCTAGAACGCCTTCCGAAGGGGGCGCCATGACTCGGATTTCAATCGTCGACGCAGAAAACGCATGAACCCGACGCGGCCGACGGAGATCAAGGCGCTGGCAGGGGCGCGAGCTGTCCCGCCGCTGATCCTGGTCCTCTACCACTTCTGCGAGGGTCATCACTATCGCAACCTCAAGGCGTTCGATCTTCTGGTCGGACACGGCTATCTGTGGGTCGAGTTCTTCTTCGCGCTGTCGGGATTCATCCTGACCT
>CAZMHP010000033.1:0-20041 GCA_964566095.1 uncultured Rhizobium sp.
CGACCTGGATCGTCTTCTGCGCGATCGCCGCGCGCTCCTGCTCGCGCTTGGCCAGCACATGGCCGAAGCGCTGCAGCAGGTCGGGCGATTTCTTGAGCAGCGCCTCGATCGGCTCCTTGGTGATCTCCAAAGCCCTCAGCCGCGTCAGCGCGGTGACGGTCGCGTTGCGCGGCGCGCCGGTCATCAGCGACATCTCGCCGACGACGTCGCCGGTCGCCAGCACGGCAACCTCGCGCGGATCGTTGCTCTGACCAAGGACGCTGACCCGCGCCGCGCCTTCGATGATAATGAACATCGACGAGGCGGAGTCGCCCTGCACCATCAGATTGGCGCCCCGTGCGAATTCGACCGGCCGGCACAGCCGCGCCAATTCGCGCGATTGCTCTTCGTCGAGCACGTGGGAGAACAGGTTGGCGTGATGCAGCGCCGCGCGGATCTCGTTCTCGTCGATCACCAGGTCGATCTCCGGCGGCTGCACCAGCTCGATCTGGGTGACCGGCGTGGGCATGCGGTTCTGCATGATGACGTCCTGGAGCGCCGCCAGCACGATCGAGCGGGCCGAGCCGGGCTCGATCTGATCGGGGAAGAAATAAAACCGGACATCGTAGTAGAGCGCGTCGCTATCGATCCGGGCCAGGTTGACCGACGGCTCGGGCGTGCGCGCGAGGCCGGGCCGGCGCACCGCCTTGAACGCCTCGCCCAGCAGCATGTCGATCACGCGGTCCGACGGCATGCGGTTGTCGATCGCGATCTCCACGGAGAGGCGCTTGGCATCGGCCGGGCGGCTGTGATTCATCACCACGTTGGACGTCGCGATGTGGTTGGGCACCATCACGCGCCGTCCGTCGGCGAGCGACAGGAAAGTCGAGCGCCAGGTCATGTGCGTGACGCGGCCGTAGATCGGCTCGGGCATCTGGTCCGAATAGACGGTCAGCCAATCGCCCAGCGAATAGGAACCGTCGAGATTGATGGCAAGGCCGGCGAAGAGATCCTGGATCGCGGTCTGCAGCGCGATGCCGAGCACGATCGCGGTGGCGCCCGAGGCGGTGATGAAGCCGGTGAAGGAGAAGCCTTCCTCCAGCCACAGCCCGATCGACAGGCCGAGCAGGAACAGGGCGATGGTCAGAATGTCCTGGATCAGCGCGGGCGTGGCGCGATTGAGCCGGCGCTGCAGATAGCGCACCCAATAGAAGTGCCGGATCAGACCGTCGATGAGCAACGTGCCGGAGACGATGGAGGCGACGACGAGGCCGTGGCCGATTTTCTCCATCAGGGCCGGCGTGACCTGGCCGTGCAGCGCCTCCATGCCCCAGATGCGGGCGGCGATCAGCGCGAGCATGGCGAAGGCGGACCAGAAGATCATTTTTCGGTCATCTTGATCTTTGTGCCGGTCTCGCCCTGGCTCAGACGCTCGAGGAAGAAATGGGCCAGGGGATCGTCCGGCCGCTCCTGAACCAGCGCCGCGAACAGGCTGAGCGCGTCGGGATGGACATCGTGCGCGGCATCGAAGGCGCGCTGGTAGCGCGACAGATAGCCTTCGCTATACGCGTCATCGTGCAAGGGTTCCCACACGTCGAGCACTTCCGTCTTGCCCTTGAGGATCACGGCCCCGATCGGGCGGAACGCGATTCCCTTGCATAGCATACGCGTCGCGCCGCTGACACAAAGCCGCGTGCCGAAGGTCTTGTTCAGTCCCTCCAGCCGGGAGGCGGCGTTCACCGCGTCGCCCGAGGCGGTGTAGCTGAACTTGTCGCGGGAGCCGAAATTGCCCACCGCCGCAGTGCCGGTGTGGCCGCCGATGCGGGTCAGCCCAAGCGGAATTCCCTGTGCATTCATCCGCTTACGGAAGTCTTCGGTGAAGCTGTCGAGGTCGAGCATGCAGCGCACGCATTTGCCGGCATGGTCCGCGACGTCGGCCGGGGCGTTGAAGATCGCGAACACCGCGTCGCCGATGAACTTGTCGACGAAGCCCTCGTATTTCTTGACCGCCGCGGTCATGCCGTCGAGGTAGTCGTTGAGCAGCCGGCCGACGTCTTCCGAATCCAGACCTTCCGCCATGGTGGTGAAGCCGGCGATGTCGCTGAACAGAAGGCTCATCTCGCGCCGCGTGCCGCCGAGCTTGAGCTTGGAGGGATCGTCGACCAGCTGCTGCACCAGGTCGGGCGCGAGATAGAGCGAGAAGGAGTTGTGGATGAACTCGCGCTGACGCCGCGCCGCCAGGCCGGTGATGGAGTCGACCAGCGCGAAGGAGGCCGCAAGCGCCAGCGTCGGCGCGACGAGGCCGATCAAGACGCCGGCCCGCTCGTAGAGAACGAAGACGCCGAGATACCACAGCACTCCGATCAGAAGGGCGACCGCGGCGCCGCGCAGCCACAGCGACAGATCGAGCAGGCCGAGCGCCGCGCCCAGGCCGGCGAAGGCGAGCACGATGAGGAAATCCTCCCAGCCTTCGAGCTGTGGCGGCGCGCGATGTTCGATGAGCTGAGCGATGGCGTAGGCATCGGTCATGATGCCCGGCATGGTCGCCTTGCGATTGCCGGGCGCGGCCGCGAAGGGCGTGCGGTGCTGATCGACCAGGGTCATGTTCGAACCGATCAACACGACCTTGTCCGTGAAGATCGGCGCCGGATAGAGCTGGATCGGAAGGCAATCCGACCAGCCGATGATGCAGGCGGGATATTCCCGGAAGGCGGGCTGGTTCTCGCCCGGATCGGCGCGCCAGACGATGGGGGTCTGTTCGTCCGGTGTCTTCAGCCCAAGAATGGCCGCGACCTTGCGCGGCACGCTCAGCATGTAGTCGCCCGTGGCGCTGCGGTTGCCGGGCAGAATCCAGCGCACCGTGTCGGTCTGATCGGTGCCCACATTGGCGGCGGCCCGCTCGGATTTGGGAACGAATGCGTTGAGATATTGGATTTGTTCGGGGCTGGTCTCGCCCCCGGTCTCGAAATAGGAGACGACGAGCGGCGTCTTCAGCGTGCGCAGCACGCGGCGGAGCTTGTCGTCCTTGGTCGCCTCGGTCTTCTGGTCGAACAGGTAGTCGAGGACGATGACTTTGGGATGCTTGGAGTCGAGCGCGGTCAGAAGATCGGCGAGGAAACCGCGATCCAGCGGCGCGCGGTAATCGAAATGCTCCAGCGTGGTCTCCTGGACCGAGACCACCACGACATGGGTGTCCTGCGGCTCGCTGGGCGAGCGGGTGGCGATTTGCCAGTCCTGCACGAAGCGGTCGGCGCTGGTCAGGAAGGAGATGTCGTCGACCGCGAGCATCGACAGAATCGCCACCGCGAGCGCGGCCAGGAGCGCGGTGACGATTTCAAGAGATTTGCGGGCGCGGACGAAGGCGGAGAGGCGCGCGAGCCAGGCCATCATTTCTTCGGTCGGAGCAGCGCCTCGGCCTGCGCCTCACAGCCCTTCTGCACCATCCAGGCGGCGCGCATGTCGTCATTGGCGAGGCTGGCAGGGACGGTCGAGACCGCGAGCGCGTAATCCGCGCCGCCATAGTTGACGACATAGGCCGCGCCGCCATGCATCGGCACGTCGGTCGTGACCGACATGCGGTCGAGCCCGACCGGCCAATCGGCGCGGCTCTTCCAGCTGCGGTCGACCGGCATCACGACCAGCGACACGGCGGTCTTGGCATCGGGACGCCAGAACACCGGCTGCGTTCCCTCCGGCAAGCACACATTGCCGCTATGGGTGACGTCGAACAGCCAGGGATCGGGCAGTTTGGTCGCGCCCGTGCCGCGCGTGACGCCGGCCTCGCCGGTGCGCGCGCTGTGTTCGGTGCCGAGCGCGGCAAGCGTGGCGCCCAGGCTCTTGCCGCTGCCGCCGGCCGTGGGCGGCGCGTTGTAGGGGCCGTCGATGGAGAGGGTGGCGCCGGTCGCGGAGATCAGGGTCACATGCTGGCCCTGCTTGAGCACCAAGGGCTTGGCCGAGTCGATCGTGCTGCCGGCGCCGAGGCCGATGCCGCGTGCTTCCACGACGGTCAACGGCTCGGCCGTGGCGGCCACGGTGGTCAGCAGCACACCCGCAAGGGCCAATGAGATGCAACGCCCCATGTCACTCTCCGTTAGCGCGAGGCCGCCACCATGCGCCCCGCCCGGCCGCCATCGCCGATCAGCGTGAACGCGGCCCAGTAGAAGGGATGCGCGGTGGAGGACTGCGCGATCAGCGCAAGCTGCGCCTGCCTGAGATCGTCCGCAAGATCGGCCGACGGGTCCTTGGCGTGGCGCGCGAACAGGTCGGTCATCAGCGTCCGCGTCGCGGCCGAAGGCACCTGCCAATGGCTGGCCAGCACGCTGCGGGCGCCGGCGTCGAAGAACGCGTCGGCAAGGCCCTCCAGCGCGCCCCCGCCGAAGCGCGTGCCGCCCTCGGACGCAGTGTTGCAGGCCGAGAGCACGACAAGGTCGGCATCGAGCTTCAGGCCGGCGATCTCGCCGGCGGTCAAAAGGCCGTCCGCGGCGGGCGACGGCGCGGCGCCGGCGGGCGGCGTCAGCGCGAGGCCCGGCTCGGCCTGGCAATGCAGTTCACCGGGCAACAGGCCATGGGTGGCGAAGTACAGAACCGCATATTGATCGAGCGGCGCGGCACGGACCGCGGTCTCGTTCGCACCAGCGCCAATCAGGATCGCGCCGGGCTGTGCGCCCAGTGCGCGACCCACCGCCTGCACCTCCCCCGCCGTGTCGGGCAGGGGCGGCAGGGCGCGCAGCAGCACCGGATCGGCGGACGCGCCGTCCTGGCAGGCGGCGGCAAGCGCGCCGAGCGCCTTGGACGACGAGCCGGCGAAGGCGGGAGCGCCGACGCCGAAGAAGGGACGCGGTGCATGGCTGGGCGCCTCGGCCCGCAGCGCGACCAGGGCGCGCGGCGACGGCACCTGGCTGATCGCGAAGCGCCGCACCAGCCAGGCGGCGTTGGAATATCCGCCCTTGGCCTCGGCCGTGACGAGGAGCGAAAGCGGCAGGCTGTCCAGCGCGCCGCCGGGCGCGACGATGAGATGGTTCGCGCCGACCAGTGCCGGCTCGACCGGCGCCAGCAATTGCCGATACAGCGCGTAGGAGGACTTGAGACTGAAGTCGGAAAGGCGCCCAAGCTTGGGCACGAAGGCGGCGCGCAGATCGGCGACGTCGGCGGCGAGACTGTCGGTGGTGACGGCGAGCGGCACGGCGGTCAAGCCATCGGCGGTCGCGACCAGCGCGAAGCTCGACTTCGCGCCGACCACGAAGAACAAGAAGGCCTCGCCGGAGCGCAGCCGCCCCTGAAAGTCGGCGAGCGCAACCGGGCCGGGATCGGCAAGCCGGACGTAGTCCGGATAGCCCTGCGCCACTTTGGCGCTCAGTGCGTCGGCGCTGGCGCTCGCGGTTTTGAAATCGGCGTCGTATTTGGCGACCAACGCCGCGTTGCGCTCGTCATTCGCCTTGGCGTTCTCGGCGGCCAGCTCAAGGCGGGCATCGTCACGCGCCGCTTGGGCCTGTTCGAGCTGACGGACCAAGGGACCGAGCGACGCGTCCGCCGCGGCCCGGCGCGCCGCGACCCGCGCGATGGTGCGGTCGGCAAGGCCGGAATTGACGAGCTGCGCGGCGCGGAACATGTCGGCGTCGAGCGCGGCGCGCTGCGCCGCGTCCTGACGGCCCAGGGCGCCGGCGGCGGCGAGGAACGGCACGATCTGGTCGCTGACGATCTGGCTGCGCGCCACCGGATCCTTGGCGAGGATCGCGAAGGCATCGCGGAACGTCGCGACGGCGGCGGCATAGAGCTGCTGATCGGCATAGAAGCGGCCGAGCTTGAGCTCGGCCCGCGCGGTCGGCGCGGTGTCGCCGAACAGTTTCTTGTCGAGCGCCAGCGCTTCGGCGAAATCGCGTTCCGCGATCACGACGCGGCCCTGGGCAGCATTCACCTCGGCCATCAGCGAAACCATCTCCGGCCGCCACCACAGCGGCAGGCCCGGCTCCTCGGTGATGATCCAAAGCGCTTCTTCGGCCGCAGCCTGGGCGCTGGCGCTGTCGCCGAGGCGCAGCGCCATTTCCGCCTCGATACGCAGCGAATGGGCGAGTTCGCCTTCGAGCGCGACGGGCGCCACATACTCGCCAGTGGCGGGATCGGCGGCCGCGGCGGAACGTGCGGCATCGACCTCGCCCCGGCGCAGCGCGGTGGCGGCGCGGGCGAATTTGAGCGCGTTCTGGTAGTCGCGGCGGTTCGCGGCGTCGAGCGCCTGATAGGACGCGAAGCGCGCCCGCACCGAGACCGTCCCCGAACCCTCGATGATCGGCGCGGCGCGGCGGAACAGCGCCTGGGCCTCGTCGAAGCGGCCTTGATTGGAGACCTGCAGCGCCAGCTCCGCCAGCGTCTCGCCCACCGCCGGCGCGTTGGCGCCGAACTTCGCCGTCTGCAGATCCAGCGCGTGGCGATAGGCATCCTCGGCGCCGGCATAGTTGTCGGCGCCGTTGTAGAGCCGGGCGGATTCGACATAGCCATTGAGGGCGTCCGAAGCCGGCGGCGCGCTTTGCGCATAGGCGGCGACGCCGGCCGCGATCAGCGCGGCGGCGGCAAGGAGAAAGGTGGGGCGCCGCGTGCTCATTGCCACAGGGCCTCGTTGCCCCAGCTGGAGAAGTCCTGATCGGCCGGCGGGATGGCATGGACCGTGTTCGACGCGTTGGTCGGCGATACCTGCTTGAGCATGCCGGCGAGGATGGTCTGCGAGGTGGACGGCTTTTTGCCGCCGTCGAGCGAGTCGGCGATCACCACCGTCGCGCTGTCCGACGCGTTGGGCTGCGAACTGTCGGCGCCCTTGGTGTCGAGGGAGGCGAGCGGGCCGGGCGGCGTGGTGGGCTCCAGATGGGCGGTCAACGTCGTCGGCGCGGTATCGCCCGAGGCCGGCGTCACCACGACGGTGTTGATCGTGGTGATCGGCGGCGTGCCGTTCTGCTGGCCGTTGCCGGCCGTGGTGGTGACGACCACGCCGATCGTGCCCGGATCGCCGGTGACGCTGCCGTCGGGCGGCGGGTTGGCGCCGGTCAGCGCGCCGGAGGTCGAACCCTCGCCGGTGAAGTTGCCGATCGTCGCCTGCGAATTGGTGCCCGTTCCCGGCGTGTAGACGATATTGCCGTTGGCATCGATGGTGAGGTTGCCGGAGATGTTGCCGAAACCGGTATGCGTGGCATCGCCGTTGCCGATCAGCGAATAGCCGTTGTTGCCGCCGCCCGTGAGCGACAGGTCGGCGACGTGCACGTCGCCGGTGACGGTGTAGTTGGCCGCGGTCGCGGAGGGGCCGGAGTTGATCGCGTAGCCGCCATTGCCGATCTGGGCATAGGCATTGGGACCGGCGCCGGCGGTCAGCGACATCGCGCCGGCCGGGCCGTTGGGCGCGGTGACGGTGACGAGACCGGAATCCGTGCCGCCGGCGGAGGCCGCGGCGCCCAGATTGCTCTGGCTGCCGCCGTTGCCGATCTGCGCGAAGGCATCGACGCCGTTGCCCAGAAGCGTGACCTGGTGCGCGGCGGTGACCGTGATGCCGCCGCTGTTGAGCGCCGTGCCGCCGGTGAGACCGATGCCCGACTTGTAGCCGCCCTGCCCGATCATCGCATAGGCCGCGTTTGCGGCGCCGCCATCGAGCGTGACATTGGCCGCGCTCAACACGATCGCGCCCTGATTGCTGTAGCCGTTGGCGCCGGTGTTGGACTCCGCGCCGCCATGGCCGATCTGCGCGTAGGACTCCGTGCCGGCACCGCCCGTCAGCACGACGTCGCCGCCGGCGGTGATCGCGATGTCGCCGGCATTGTTGCCGCTGACTTTGAGGCCGCCATTGCCGAGCTGGGCGAACGCGCCCGTCGCGCCGCCGCCGGTCAACGTCACGCCGCCCGTCACATCGACCAGGATGCCGCCGCTGCCGGCCCCGTGGAAACCGAGCTGGGCATAGCCGTTGGCCGCGGTCAGCGCGAGCGATGCGCCATAGGCCGAGATCTCGCCGCCGGCACTGCCGATCGCGACATTGCCCTGCGCGTCCGCGCCGCCGACGACGATGCCCTTGCCATTGTTGCCGAACACGCCGGAATTGCCGAACGATGCGGGGCTGATCGTGTGCCCGTCCCAGCCGGCGACGAGATTGATCGCGCCGGCACCCGAATTCTGGATGGACCCGGCGACGACGAGATTTCCGGCGGTGAGCAGATTGAAGGTGTGGCTGGAAGCGACCGCGTAATCCTGCTCCGGCCCCTGATCGCCGGTGCCCGTGAAGCCCAGCGTGACGTCTCCGCCACCCAGCGTCGCGGTCACGATGCTTCCGACGCGGTCGTTCTGACCGCTGTCGATATCGCTGGCGATGAGGATTAGATTGCCGGTCTCGGTTCCGGAATGCGCGACGTTGCCGATCCAAGTCTCACCATTCGCGCTGTCCGTCAGAAATATGTTGCCGCCGGCGCGGACGTCGATGTCGCCGGTGACATTGCCGGTCACGTCGCTGCCGAGGGAGCCGTTGCCGAGTAAAGCGTTGCCCGCGCCGGCCGTGAGGTTCATGGCGTTCAGCACGCGCACGGTGATCGCACCGCCGCCCGTGCCGTGATAACCGAGTTGCGCCGATGCGTTGGTGCCCAGGATGTTGAGCGTGGCAGCGTAGACGCTGGTGGTGCCGGATTGCGATCCCAGTCCAGCTGGCCCCGAACCGCCGCCGATCGCGACGGCGCCGCTGTTGTTGCCGTAGACACCGGCATCGCCAAAGTGCGCGGAGTCGATCGTGGAACCGTCCCATCCGGCGACGACGGTGATCGCGCCCGTGGTGCTCTGGACGGGCGCCACCACGTCGACATCGTGGGCGGACAGGAGCGTGAGATCGCCGCCGATCGTTGATGCGCCGAGTGTGGTGGTGAGCGTGTTGTAGAAGCTGGCGGCGCCGGGCGTGCTGAACTGCGCCAACCCCGCGACCGCGTTGGAAGTATTGGTCATCGCAATGGCGCCGGAGGTGGTCGTCGCCGACAAGCCCGCGCTTTGCAGAGCACCGGATTGTCCGATGGCGCCGCCGGCCGACAGCGTCAGCTTGCCGCCGACGGTCGAGGCGCCAAGCGTCACGCCGCTCGAATCCGCGACGGTCGCCGCGTTGCTGCCGGTCGTGGACAGCGACAGCGCCGCGAAGCTGTTGCCCGCGTTGGTGAGAGTGACGGGGCCGGCGGTGGCCGTCACGTTCAGGCCGGCGGCCTGGATCGCGCCGGTTTGGACGATGGCGGTTCCGCTCAACGTCAGCGTGCCGCCGACATGGGCGCTGGTCACCGTGATCGAAGAGGCCTGCGAGACGGAAGCGTTGTCGCTGCCTTGCGTGGCCACCGTCAGCGCGCCGAACGCGTTGCCGCTATTGGTCAAAGCGATCGCGCCCGACGTGGTCGAGACGTTCAGCGCATGGGCGCCGATCGATGCCGTCTGCGTGATGGCGCCGCCGGCCGCGAGCGTGAAGTTGCCGGCGCCGAGGACGATGCCCGAGCCGCCGATGGCGACGGCTTGCGGCGAGGAGAGGAAGACGCTGCGGCCCTGCGTGGTCACGGCGAGCGAATTGACGGCGATCTGGAGCGGGCTGTTGGACGAACCGATATTGCCCGTGCTGCTCGTCAGAACCAGATTGTTCGCGACGACGCCGGCGAAGCCGTTCGCCGACAGCGAGCCCACCGTGAGCGTGGCGTCGCCCGCCTGTGCGCTGGATCCGAGTGTCGCGCCGGAGCCGATCTGCGCGTAGCGCGAGATGCCTTCTCCGCCGCTCAACGACGTAAGTCCGGTTGAGAGCAGATGGACGGCGCCGGTCGCGGCGCCACGGTAACCGAGCTCGGCATAGCCGTTGATGGCGGACACCGCAACGCCGTTCGCGGCAACATTTGTGTTGCCACCGGCGCTGCCGATTGCGGCGTCGCCGCCTGCGAGACTGCCCCCGACGGTGACGACGGCTGTGCCATTGCCGAACACGTGGGCGTCGGTGAAATGCGCCGGATCGAACGTCGTGCCGTTCCAGCCGGCGACGATATTGATGTCACCCGTCCCGTCGTTCTGGAGCGACGTCGCAATTTCGACGTTTCGGGTCGACAGCAACGAAAGCGTGTGCGGACTGGAATAGCTGCCGCCGCCGTTGTCGACGTCCAGGTCGCGGCCTGTGACAGCGAACAGCACGTCGCCGCCCGTATCGCCGGACGTTCCCAAATTCGAGACGATGATGTTGCTGATGACTCCGGTGTCGCCGTCGCTGGCCGATCCGGTGACGAAGGTGAGGTTGCCGCTCTCCTTGCCCCCGTCGCCGCCCGCGACATTGCCGAGCCAAGTCGCGCCGCCCTGCGAGTTGGCGAAGGTGGTGCCGCCCGCGACGTTGATCGTGACCGCGCCGGACGCGTTGCCGGAGGCCGAGCCGTCGGCGGCGCCGTTGCCGATCTGCACGAAGTCGGCTTCGCCGCCGCTGGTCAGGATCAGATTTGCGCCCGCGGTGACAGCGACGTCGCCGCTGAAGGTGCCGACGGCGCTTTGGCCGCCATTTCCGATTTGGATCGAGCCATAACTGCCGTCGGATTGACCTGTCAAAATAATGGCGTTCGTCGCGCTGACGGTGACACTGCCGCTGTCGTTGCCCTGCGCGCCCCAGCCGCCATTGCCGATCTGGGCATAATCATTGCCGCCGTTTATGTTCAGCGCATCGCCCGCGCTGACGAAGACCGTTCCGCTGTTGCTCCCGCTGGCGCTGTCGCCGCCATTTCCGATCTGGGCGAAGCTGTACTCTTCGGCGCCGGCGTTCAGCGTCACGTTCCCTTGGGCGGTGACGGAGATGTCGCCGCCATTGTCGCCGCTCGCGCGAACGCCGCCGTTTCCGATCTGCGCGGCACAGCCCCCGCAGTCGGAACTCGCGCTTGCCGTGAGGGTCACATTGCCGGTCGCCATCACGGTGATGCCGCCGGTGCCGCCACCGCCGTGATAGCCGAGTTGGGCAAAGCCGCCATTGGCGCTGATCGCGAGGTTGCCGGTATAGACGCTTAGCGTACCGCCCAACGTACCGATTCCGGCGTCCTGCTGGATCTCTCCACCTCCGATGGAGACGGTGGCGTTGTTCAATCCGAAGGTTCCGGCAGCGCCGATCTTGGTGGGGTCATAAACGCCGTCCCAGCCGGCGACCAACGTGATCGCTCCGCTGCCCGCGTTCTGAATATCGCCCCCGATGTTGATATCGCTGGCCGATAGTAAAGTCAGCGCATAGTTGCTTGTGTAGTTGCCCCCATCCTTGAGCGTGGCCGGATTCGAGGGATCGGTCTGGCCAATCGTGACGTCGCCATGGACGATATTGTTGCTCAGGACCTCGCCAATGCCGCCATTGGAGTCATTGCCGTCGTCGAATTCGCGGGCGATCATGGTCAGATTGCCGCTTGCCTGGCCGGTGCCCGAGACGTTGCCGATATAGATGGTCGTCGGATCGGTGCAGTCGCCGCAAAAGACGGTTGCCGTTTCGAGCGTCAACGTTCCGCCGGCAAAGATCGAGATATTGCCGCCGACCGATCCGCCGAAACCCGGCGCGTTCAGCTTGCCGTTGCCGATCATGGCGCTGAACCCGTCAGCGTAGGGATCGCCGCCGAATACGTCGATATCGCCTTTCGCGATGACCGTGATGTCGCCCGTTCCGGCGCCGTGATAGCCGAGCTGCGTGTTGCCCTGCACCGCCGCGACGTTGACGTCGTCGCCCAGCACCGTCATGGCGCCGCCCATGCTGCCGACGGCAACGCTGCCGCCGGCATACACGCCGCCGATGGTCACTGAGCCGCCATTGTTGCCGAACGTGTTTTGTCCGGTCTTCAGTGTCGCCAGATCGAACGTCTGGCCGTCCCAGCCCGCGACCAGCGTGATCGCACCGGCCCCATTGTTGACGATCGGGCCGCCAACGGTGATGTCGCCGGCTTCGAGCAGCGTGTAGGCGTAAGGGCTGTTGTACGTGACGCTCGGCGCGGCGCTGAAGGTCGGATCGGTGAAGGCGAGCGTGACGTTTCCGCCGCCGAGATCGCTGGCGATGACCGAACTGCTGTCGACGTCGCCCGAGGCGTTCGCGGCGACGAGCGTGAGGTTGCCGGTTTCGCCGGCCGAGCCGGCGATGTTGCCCAGGTGAGGATCGACGGAATCGCTTCCATATTGCGTGAACGTGCCGCCGATCCCGATGTCGATATTACCGGTGACCGCCGCCGTCGCGCCGTTGTGGCCGTTGCCGATCACCGCGCCGAAGCCGTTGCTGCTGTCGAGCGTCAGATCGTCCGTGGCGCGGATGACGATGTCGCCGCCGCCGTTGCCGTGATAGCCGATCTGCGCGCGCGCATTGGTGCCGAGCACCTCGATATTCGCACTGGCGACGGTGGTGGTGCCGCCCGCACTGCCGAGGGCGACGGCGCCGCTCTTGGCGTTTGCTCCGCCAATGGTCAAAGTCGCGTCGTTGTTGCCGAAGACGCCGTGCTGGGTGAACGCCGCGGGATCGAGCGTATGGCCGTCCCAGCCGGCGACCAGGTTGATCGCGCCGCTGCCGGCGTTCTGAATCGATCCGACCACATTGAGATCGCCGGCCGCAAGGTCGGTAAAGGTGTGCGGGCTGTTATAGGTCAGCAGGCCGATGTAGTTCGGGTCCGTGCTGCTGAAGCCCAGCGTGAGGTTGCCGCCGCTTCCCGGACCCGTGCCCAAATCCTCGGCGAGCATCTCCGACGTCGTGGCAGGAGCGCCATTCGCCGAACTGGCAAGCAGCGTGACGTCGCCGCTCTGGCTGCCGCCATCGCCCGTCCGGTTGCCGAGCCAGCCAGGCGAACTGGCGGCGGAACTGCTGACGAAACTCGTTTGCCCGGCCGACTGGACGACGATCGTGCCGCTGACGGTCTGCGCCACCGAGCGGCTGGCGTCGCCATTGCCGATCTGGCCATAGGCGTTGGGGACCTGCGCGTCCGGAGTCGGGTTGCCGTCGCTGTCGCTGCTATAGTTGCCGCCGCCCGAAATCGAGATGTTGCCGGTCGCCGAGACATTGATCGCGCTGCTCGCCGTGCCGGCGACGCCCAGTCCCAGATCGCCGATCTGCGCATAGGACGCGGCGGCGCCAAAGCCCTGGCGACCGCCGATCACGCAGATATTCGCATTGGCATCGAAGCAGGCGCCGATGCCGGTCAGCCCACCGGTTCCCGGCACACCATTGGCGATCACATTGATCGCGCCGGAGCCGCCGTCGTCGTGATAGCCGATCTGGGCGTAGCCCGAGAGGCCTTCGACATATATCTGCGCCGCGCCGATGGTCGTCGTGCCGCCCTTGCTGCCGATCGCGGTTCCGGCGCCTGAGGGGCCGACGGTATAGATCCCGCCTGCCGTGTAATCGGTGAGGCTGAGGTTGGAGGCGCCAGCCACCCAGATGGATGCGCCGTTGACTCCGCCGTTGTCGTTGCGCCCAGACGTGGGATTGCCATAGGCACCCGGCGTGGTGAGGACGTCTGCGGGCGCGACGGTGGGATCCCAGCCGGCCAGAACGGTCAGGTCGCCGGTTCCGGCGTTCTGGATCGAATAAGGCAACGTGATGCTGCTCGTCGACAGCAGCGTAAGGGCGTGGGGACTGTCGTAGCTCAACACCCCGATGCCGAGAGAGGCGTTGATGAAATCGGTGCCCGGATCGGTGACCCCGAACGTGACGTCGCCGCCGCTACCGGCCTGCGACGTGGTGCCGAGATCGGCAAGCAGAGTCGAGCCCAGCGTTCCGGGCGCGCCGAGCGCCGCCGGCGAGTACGTGCCGTCGAACGTGCCGCTATACGTGCCGTTGTAGACGTTTGCGACCGTCACCGAGACATTGCCGGACTCGGTGAAGCCCCCACCTGCAACATTGCCGATCCAAGGCAAGCCCTGTGCGCCGCTGTCGCCCGCATTGCTCAGAAGAAGGAGGGTGTTGTCGGTTCGAATGGTGATATTGCCGGTCACGTTGGCCGCGACATCGCCGCCGAGCGAACCGTTGCCGATCATCGCATAGTCGCCCGATGTCGGTCCGCCGACGAGGCCGGATTTGTCGCCGCCGATCGCATCGAGCACGATGTCGCCGCCGCCGGCGCCGTGGAAGCCGAGCTGCGCATAGCCCTCGTCGGCCTCCATGCCCAACGCGGCCGTCGCGACGGTCGTCGTGCCGCTGGCGCCGCCTACGGCAACGTCTTGCCCGGGCTTCCCGTCGCCGGCGAGACTGCCGAGGTACACGGTGCCGGAATTGTTTCCGAACACCCCCGGGTCGGTGAAGTGAGCCGGATCCTCGGTCGTGCCGTCCCAGCCCGCGACGATATTGATGGCGCCGCCGCTGCGGGACTGCGTGTTCTGGACGCTGGCGTTGAGACTGATGTCGCCCTTGGCCAGAAGATTCAGTGCGTTGCCGCTGCTGTAGATGACAGGATCATCGACGTCGATGATGTCGTTGGACTCCAGTGTCACGCTGCTCGTCGCCAACGCCGCGACGATGGTCGACGGCGCGATGGTGTCGGTCTCGCCTGGGTCCTGGCCCGCCGACAATGTCCCACCGTTCAAGGTGGTCGTGCCGTCATTTGCGACGATAATGTGGTCGGGATCGAGCAGCCAGATACCGGTCGTTCCCTTCGGCGCGCGGGTATCGACCTTCGAGGTCGGCGCGATGTTCAGCGTGTGGCCCGAAGTTTCGACCAGGCCGCCATTGCCGCCCGCGGCGCCGCCCTTGAGGCTGACGATACCGGAGAAATCCGTCGTGCCGGCCGACCACACGACAAGCGTGCCGCCGTCGCCCTGACGCGTCGCGTCCGCCGCGAGCGTGGCCGTGCCGACATGGACGTTTTGCGCTTGCGCCAGCGCGCCGTCGCCGTGCAGATCGCCGCCGATGCGGATCGTGCCGCCGCCGGCGTCGCCCGACGCGTCGATCTTGGTGCCGTCGGCGACCGCGATGTCGCGGCCGGTGATCGTGACGTTGCCGCCGGTCGTGCCCGCCGCCTGTCCCGTCGCGTCGATGGTGCCGGAGACCGCGACATCGCCGTCGCCGGCGTCGAGGATCACCTCGCCGTTCTGCACGCGCGCGCTGGTGGCGGAGATCATGCCGGTGTTGTTGACGACGGCGTCCTGCACGCTCGACGCGGCGCGCGCCGTCATGATCACGCGGCCGCCCGCGGCGCGGATGGTGCCGGCGTTGAAGGCGCCGGTCTGGCCGTTGTCGGCGCTCTGCGCCGGTGCGGTGATGGCGTATTTGATAAGCCCGTCGCCGGCAAAGTCGACGGTGAAGGCGCTGGCGCCGCCGATCACGACGGTGCCGGAATCGGCCGCGATCAATCCCTGGTTCTGCGCGCTGGCGCCGGAGAGCACGGCGTAACCGCCGCGCTTGGTCGTGATCGTGCCCTGGTTGACGACCGAGGCGCCGGTCCCGCCCGAGAAGCTGTAGTTGCCGGCGGCGAAGTCGGCGTCCTTGATGTCCGCGGTCGTGGCGATGATGCCGCCGACATTGATCCGCGAGCCCTGGCCGAACAGCACGCCGTTGCCGTTGATGAGCCAGACCTGGCCGTTGGCGAGCAGCGAGCCGTAGATCGACGTCGGCTGCGAGCCCAGCACGCGGTTGAGCGCGATCGCGTTGGCGTCGGGCTGGACGAACTGCACCGTGCCGCCGGCGCCGATCGAAAAGCTGTCCCAATTGATGACGAGCTTGCCGGTCTTCTGATCGATGACGGTCGTGTTGCCGTGTTCGGCAATGCTGCCCACGCCGAGCGCCACCGTGCCGCCGGTGGGCTGGCCATGCACGGCACCGGCCGCGACCACGCTGAGGCAACTGGTGCCCAGAAGGAGAGAACGGACGATGGCGGCGCTTGTCTTGTTCATGGCGTTACCCGCTAGAACCGTACCGACAGATCGAAGAGAATCTTCGTGGCCTTACGTCCCAGATCGCTGCCCGGCACGGCGCGCAACATATGTGAGCCTTCCAACGCGCCGGTCAGATCATAGGGAAGCCAGAACCGCACGCCGCCGCCGACCGAGGTCAGGGTCTGGTTCGGCAGCGACGGATCCTTGAAGTACCAGCTCTGCGCGCCATCGACATAGACATAGGGCTCGAGCGAGCGGACGAAGGAATCGGAGAGATGGATGTCGTAGCGCAGCTCCACCGAGCCGCCGATGCCGTGATCGCCGGTGATCGCGCCGGGATCGTAACCGCGCCCGATCTGGGTGCCGCCGAAGGCGATCTGCTCGCCGGTGATGAGGCGGTCGAGGGCATATTGCCCTTGCAGGTTGAACGCGGTGCTGAACGCCCCGCCGATCGGCAGCAGAAGCCGCGTGCTGGCGGTGAACTTGGTGAAGTCGGTCTTGCCGTGGAAGCGCGACAGGCTGGGATTGGACACCGGCGTGTGCGGCGGGGCGGAGCCCGGAACGGTGTCGTCGGTCGCGCCGAGGATGGGAAGGCCCTGCGCCGCGTCGAAGGTCGTGGTCCAGATGCCGCCGCCCAAAAGACCGGTGCGCTGATAGGATCCGCCGATGTCGAACACGCGCCACTGGTCGTGGCTCAGATGATGGCCAAGGCCGCTGACGTCGACCGTCGCGTCCTGCGCGGTGAAGCCGCCGTCCAGCAACAAGGTCTGCGCGCGGCTGCGAATGAGCGGATAGGTCAGACGGAAGCCGGCCGCCCAACTGTCGGTCAAGACGCCGGCGACGCTGAGCAGCGAACCCGGCTCGCCATGGGTCACGGTGCCGATCACGCTGGCGACCAGGCCGTCGGTGCCGACGGCGCGGCGATAGCGGACCGTGCCTTCGACCTGGCGCAGCGAATCCGGAGACGAGACGATCGTGGCGGCGAGCTGGTCTTCGCCGAAGATCGAGTTGAACTCGACGTCGCCCGACACCGTCCACAGGCCGGAGAAATGCGAGCCGCGATTGTCGAGGGAAAGTCCGCCGGTGACCGGCGGCTGGGAAATGTCGACGACGAGATCGGAGGCGCCCGGCGTATCGGGCGAAGGGCGCAGGACACCGGAGGCGGTGACGCCCGGAATGTCGTTGGTGAGCAGCAGGCCGCGCTCCATCGGCGCAAGCGTCAGCGGCCGCGCCACGGTCGCCGGCGCCAGATAGCCGCGCGCCAGCCGCTGCGTGCCGCGATCCCCGCCCTGCACCGTGACGGTCGACAGATAGCCTTCGACGATATTGATCGTGAAGGCGCCGTCGCGAACGCGCTGCGGCGGAACATAGGCGCGCACCAGAAGATAGCCGCGGGCGCGATAGGCCGCCTCGATCTTGTCGGCGACGTCCAGGATATCTCCCAGCGTGACGTCCTTGCCGATCAGGCCCGCATAGAGCGGACGGAACTGCGACGCGGGGATGGTCTTGGCGCCGACGATCTTGATGTCGGCAAGCTTGAAGTGCACTTCGTCGACGGCGCGCGGCACGGCGGAGCGATGCGGCGTGACGATGCTGAAATCAAAATCCGGCGTGGTCGGCGTGGCGGGACCGGGTCGGTCGCGGCCCGGCTGAACGGCCCCGGGAAGAACCTGTGCGGACGTCGGGACGGCAAATAAGGTCGCAGCCGAGGCGAACAGAATCGCGCGCGCACATCCCAGCGCGTCCCAATACCTATCCGTCGCGTCTTTCAACACGTCCCCATCCACCCCGTCCCGACACTTTACCTTACCCTGCCGGAGAAGCCGCAATCTGCCCTTTTTCGGGCGGCCCAACAATTACGCGGTACGACAATACGGCGGATTGGGCGGCAAACCTATGATTATCCCGAAGAAAGCTTAGCGGTCCCCGGCTTTGGACGGCGAGGGACAACCCTGCCGCGAGCCGACGGACGGTGGAACTCGCGTGCCCTAAGGCCGCGTCCGCACACATTTCGAACCTTCCTTGGCGGGGACGGGCCGGGGGTCGGGCGTGGCTCCGACAATGCGGCACGCGCGGCTACGAGGGCGGCGGCGAGCCACCGACGGCGCGTTTGCCTTCAGAACCGGGTAGCGTCCGACAGCGCGGCGGCGAGGGCTATGGCATTGGCGCCCCTCACCATCGAGCGATGATCACCCGGCACGACGCGCACCTCCAGCGCCCGGCACTTGCTCCGCCACAAGCCTGCCGGGTCGGGCCTTTGCGGGTCGCCCTGCCCCGGCACGATCAGCAGAATGCGGCCGTCGTAAAATCGCGGTGCGTAGGCCGCGGCCGCGGCATAGGTCGTCTCGCAAACGGCACGCAGCGCGGGCGAAATCTCTTCGGGAAGATCGAGCGCGGCCGATGTGGTCGGACGCCAGCGCCACAGCCAGCGCCACAGAATGCGATCCGCCAGCGAACCCAAGGCGGCGGCGGCATAGCGCATCTTCCTGGCCGCCGGCAGGGCTCGAAGCGCCGCGAGATGTGCCTGGCCCCGCCGCCAGAGCAAGGCCACCCAAACCGAGAACGGCCATTGCCGCGCATTGGTTTGCGAATCGATCAGCGTCAGCGACGCGACGGGTTCGCCGGCATCTCGCAGTACGCACGCCATCTCAAAGGCGATAAGGCCGCCCGAGGAATATCCCGCCAGGTGAAAGGTCCCGTGCGGGCGCATTGCGAGAATCTCGGCGATGTAATCGTCCGCCATGGCCGCGATCGAGGTGCTGGGCGCCTCCTTGCCGTCGAGGCCGCGCGCCTGGATGGCGTAGACCGGGCCGCTTTCGATCAGCCGGCCGGCGGTGAACAGTTCCATCACATTGCCGCCGACACCGTGGACGATGAAGAGCGGCACGCCGTCGCCGTCCTTGATCCTGACCAGCGGCGAGAAGCGCGCCGCCGTCGTGCCGTCGATCATGGCGGCGAGCCGCGCGACGGTCGGCGCGTCGTAGATCGCGGTGACCGGCAATTCGAGGCCGAATTCCTGCTCGAGCGCGAAGATCAAATCGAGGGTCGACAGCGAATCGCCGCCGCGATCGAAGAAGTCGTCGTCGCGGCCGACCGCGTCGCGCTCCAGCACCGCGCACCACAGCGCGGCGATGGTCTCTTCGGTCTTGCCCAGCGGGGCGGCGGATCCAGGCTGAGCGTGGATAACCTCGCGGCGCTGGAAATCGGCATCGAGCTTTTCGAGGGCCGCTCGGTCGAGCTTGGCGCTGGCGAGCCGCGGAACGGCGTCGATGCGGTGCAGGCGCTGCGGTTGAAGGGCGGCGGGAAGCGCGTCGCGCAGGGCGGCCTTCAGGGCGTCGAGATCGGCGTCGCCGACGACATAGGCGATCAGCCACCAATCCTCGCCGACCCGGCGCGGATGAACGGCGACGTCGCGAACGCCCGGCTGCAGCGCGATCGCGGCTTCGAGTTCGCCCGGTTCGACGCGGCGACCGCGGATCTTGAGCTGACGGTCCTTGCGCCCGACCAGTTCGATGAGGCCGTCGGCGCGCAGCTTGACGAGATCGCCGGTGCCCAGGATGCGGCAGGATGGGTTCTTGGGATCGCTGGGAAAGTCCGTGGCGTCGAGACGACCCTGCGTCCAGCGGCCGAGCGCGACATAGGGGCTGCGCAGGATGAGTTCGCCGGCCTCGCCGGGTGCCACCGCCTCGCCGTCCTCGCCGACGATGGCGAGCGCGTTGCCGGCAAGCGGATAGCCCAGGGGCACGCGGCTTGCCTCGCGCGGAAAATCCCGCGGCACGAACCACTGCATGATCGGCGCTTCGGTCGAGGAATAACCGAGCTCGATGCGGCAATCGCGCGGCAACCAGCGGCGCAGCGCGTCGATATCGCTCCAAAGAACCGCATCGCCGCCGACACGGACGTTGCGAAGCGAGGACGGCGCGGCCTGGGCGTCGAGCTGCATCAATGTGCGCAGAAGAGCCGGCACGGCGTAGGTCATGGTGATGCCGTCGTCGTGCAAGCGACGCAGAATGCGGCGCGCCCCGGCGCGTTGCACGTCGATCAGGTGCAGCGTGGCCCCGGTCAGCAGCGCGGTGAACCGCTCGCGCAGGCCCGCGATCGTGCATTCCGAGCTCAGCGGCGCGAAGCGGTCGGTCTCGTCGATATGCGCGGCCTCGACATATTGCGCCACGCGACGCAACAGCGCGCGCTGGCTGTTGACGATGCCTTTGGGCTTGCCGGTGCTGCCGGAGGTGAA
>CAZMHP010000034.1:0-19854 GCA_964566095.1 uncultured Rhizobium sp.
TGCCGCTCATCTTCGCCACTTCGTCGGCGAAGTCGCTTTCGACCTTCTCGATGCCTTCGCCGACTTGGAAGCGGACGAAGCCTTCGAGCGAGATCGGCGTGCCAAGCTCCTTGGCGGCATTGGCGACGATCTGCGCGACCGTGAGCTTGCCGTCCGAGCCGGGGCCCAGGAACACCTGCGAGACGAGAACGGATTCCTCGTAGAACTTGCGCATGCGGCCTTCGAGCATCTTCTCGATGACGTTCTCCGGACGGCCCGATTGACGCGCGATCTCGATCTGGATCTCGCGCTCCTTGGCGACGACGGCGGGATCCAGATGCTCCGGCGACAGCGCGAGCGGCGAGGCCGCGGCGACGTGCATGGCGATCTGGCGGCCGAGCGTGTTCAGCTTGTCCTTGTCGGCCGTCGACTTGAGCGCGACGAGGACGCCGATCTTGCCCAGTTCCGGCGAGGCGGGATTGTGGACATAGGCGGCGACCACGCCGGGATCGACCGCGAGCATGATCGTGCGGCGCACGCTCATGTTCTCGCCGATCTTGGCGACGAGATCGGTCAGAGTCTGCTGAACGGTCGCGTTGCCCATGCTGCGGCTCAGCAGCTTGGCGAGATCGCCTTCCTCGGCAAGCGCGAGCCGGGCGGCGGTCTTCACGAAGTCCTTGAACTCGTCGTTGCGCGCGACGAAGTCGGTCTCGGCGTTCACCTCGACCAGCGCGCCGACATGACCGCCGGTAGCGACGCCGACGAGGCCTTCGGCGGCCGCGCGGCCGGCCTTCTTGGCGGCCTTGGTGATGCCCTTCTTGCGCAGCCAGTCCATGGCGGCTTCCATGTCGCCATCGGTCTCGCCCAGCGCGGACTTGCAGTCCATCATGCCCGCGCCGGTCTTGTCGCGCAGCTCCTTCACCATGCCAGCAGTGATGTTGGCCATCGTCGGCTCCGTCGGGTGAGAGGGTTAGGCAGTCGCTTCCGCGGCGGCTGGCGCCTCGGCGATGGGCGTGACGTCGGGCAGCACTTCGGCTTCACCGGTGTCGATGCCGGACGCGACCTGACCCTGGCTGAGACCGTCGATGATGGCGCGGGCGGCGAGATCGCAATAGAGCGCGAGCGCGCGGGCCGCGTCGTCATTGCCCGGGATCGGATAGGCGATGCCGTCCGGGTCGCTGTTGGAGTCGAGGATCGCGGTGACCGGGATGCCGAGCTTCTTCGCCTCGGAGATCGCGATCGCTTCCTTGTTGGTGTCGATCACGAACAGCATGTTGGGCAGGCCGCCCATCTCCTTGATGCCGCCGAGCGAGCGGTCGAGCTTGTCGCGTTCGCGCAGCATGCTCAGCAGTTCTTTCTTCTTGAGGCCCGAGGACTGGGCCGCAGTCAGCGTCTCCTCGATGTTGCGCATGCGCTTGATCGAGTTCGACACGGTCTGCCAGTTGGTCAGCGTGCCGCCGAGCCAGCGATGGTTCACATAATACTGCGCGCAGCGCTTGGCCGCGGCCGCCACCGGCTCCGACGCCTGGCGCTTGGTGCCGACGAAGAGGATGCGCCCACCGCCGGCCGCGACGTCGCGCAGCGCGACGAGGGCCTGGTGCAGCAGGGGCACGGTCTGGGTCAGATCGAGAATGTGGATGTCGTTGCGCGAGCCGTAGATGTACGGCGCCATCTTCGGGTTCCAGCGTTGCTGGCGGTGGCCGAAATGGGCGCCCGACTCGAGAAGCTGGCGCATGGAAAAATCTGGCAAAGCCATTGTATTCAGTCTCCTTTACCGGTTGGCCAGACGCGTGAGTTACCCCCTTGGCGGGGGCACCGGACGGCGACGCAGGAACACCCTGCGAAAGCCACTCAGCGTGCGAATTGGCGCGGCTTATAGGGGGTGGAGGGGCGGCAAGCAAGTGGCGGGGGAACGCCGTATTTCGCCCTCCCGTTTACGGGAGGGCGAAAGGCGCGATTCGCGTCCCCCGCCCTATTTCACGTTATCCGTCTGCTTGATGAAGGCGGCGACCGTGCTGTGCAGGTCCTTCAGCGACTCCTCATGCGCGTACACCATGTGGCCCGACGCATAGTAGTGATACTGGATGTTCGACTGGAGCTGCGGCGGGATCGGCAGGTGATGCATCTCGTACCAGCCCTCGAAATAGGGCGTGGCGAGGTCGTAATAGCCGCCGTTCACCAGCACCTTGAGGTCGGGATTGTACTTCATGGCGTAGGCGAGATCCGGCATCACATTGGTGGCACCGGGGAAGGCGACCTGGGCATTCGGCTGCTGATGCTTGAAGTCCCAGGCCAGGAAGACATCGGCGTCGGGGCGATAGGTCCGCCCCTGGCCGTAGTTCAGGACGTTGCGGGAATAGTCGTTGAAGGCCGAGACATAGGCCGAGCTGATCGCGGCGGATTGCGGATCGTAATCGGCGGTCTTGCTCAACGGGTCGATGGTCGGGCCGGAAAAGCGCGAGTCGAGGCGCCCGGTCGTCATATTGGCGCTGTCCTGCAGGTTCTTGTCGAACTCGCCGCCGTCGATGCGCAGATCGGCCTTGAGGATGTAACTGACCGGAAGGCCGGTGAACTGGTTGAGCTTCTGCGCGATGGCAAGGCGCCGGGCGGGCGACAGGGCGGTGCCCTCGGACAGCGCCAGCGCGTAGTCGGTCATCGCGAAATGTTCGGCCGCGTGCACGAAGGCCACCAGATCGGGCGGCTGCCTGCCCGGCAGCTTGTGGTGATACCAGGCCGTGGCGGCATAGGTCGGCAGCGCGATCTGGTAGGGCAGATCGACGCCGGGATTGGTTTCGGGGCCGTCGACGCTCAGATCGAAATTCAGGATCGCCGAGAGGAAGATCACGCCATTGAAGTCGACCGCGTGGTTCGATTCCAGATCGTTCACCACCACCGAGGCGCGCGGCGTGCCGTAGCTCTCGCCGAAGAGGTATTTGGGCGAATTCCAGCGGCCGTATTTGGAGAGGAACTCCATGATGAAATTCGAGAAGGCGGAAGCGTCCGCGTCGACGCCGTAGAACGCCTTATCCTTGTCCTTGCCGGCGATGCGGCTGAAGCCGGTGCCCGGGGCGTCGATGAAGACGAGATCGCTGGCGTCGAGCAGCGTGTAGGCATTCTCGACGAGCTGATACGGGGCAGCGGGGGTGTGCGCATCGTCCTTGGTCACCACGCGCCGGGGGCCGAACGCGCCCATGTGCAGCCAGACCGTCGATGAGCCCGGACCGCCGTTGAACAGGAAGGTGATGGGGCGGCTGCCGGGCGCCGCGCCGCGCTTGGCATAGTAGACGAAGAACATCGAGGCCTCCGCCGAGGTGCTGTCTTCCTTGGCGTCGGGGTTTTTGTCGCCGCCGCTTTGCGCCGCGTCGTTCCAGCCCTTCGGGTGGACGACCAGCGTGCCGGCCGTCGCGGTATAGGCGATGCCGGCCGCCGAGCCGGTGGTGACGGATTCCTCGGCCTTGAAGAACTTGCCGGAATACTGGTCGCCATGCGTGTCCGGCTTGGCCGGAGCGATGGCGGCATAGGCCGCGGCGCAAAGCGCGACGACCACTACGGCGATCAGCGCGTGAATCGGCTTCATGAAAACCCCCTACCCGACAGATCCGGACGACAACCCGACTGTCACTGTAGCGGCCGGCCAATTCTCGGCAAGCGGTTTGCCGCGCGCCATCACTCGCAAGTGAACGGCGGCCGCAGGAGCGGGGTTACACGCGCCTAGACCCGTCTGATGAGTCGAAGAATCAGAAGCAGGACGACCGCGCCGAGCGTCGCACTGATGATGACCGAGAGAACTCCGGCCCCGATATGCACGCCCAGACGCGGCAGCAGCCAGCCGCCGATAAAGGCGCCAAGGATGCCGACCACGATGTCGCCGATGAGGCCCAGGCCGCCGCCCTTGACGATGACCCCGGCGAGCCAGCCCGCGACCGCGCCGACGACGAGCCAGATCAGAAGCGTTTCCGCTGGAATGTTCATGACAATTCTCCCGCCCGATTTTTAGCCAAAAAAGCTGCGCGGACCTCGCGGCCCGCGCAGGACGTTTCGTTATTCCGAATGCCGAAGCGTGATCGAGCCGATGCCCGCGGCGACGTTCAAGCCGCGGTTGTCGGAGACGCTGAGCGGCTGCAGCGCGAAGGACTGGTCGAAACCGCCGACCAGCGCGTTGGCACCCAGGCCGACGCCGACCGTTGCGCCCGCGCTGACGCCGACATAGTCGCCATCCAGTGCGCCGGGACGGGTGTCCGAGCTCGGCGCCACGACGCCCCAGACCAGAACGCCGCCCTCAGTGTAGCCGATATCGACGCCGAATTTCGAGATCGTGCCGGTGTAGTGCTCGGCATGGCGATCGTTCTGGCGGAAGGTGCAATGCAGGTCCTTGGACGACCCGAAGACAAAGCCCCAGCCGCTGGAGACGCCGCAGGTCAGCGTGCCGACGTTGACGCCGTGAGGAGCAGCCTGGGCCGGCGCGGCGACCGCCAAAGCGGCGAGCGCGACGGCGCCCAGAAGTGCGGTGGACATTTTCATGGAGATTCACTTTCTGTTGGAAGAAATCGTGCGAACCGAATGATCCGCACGCTGAAGGCATCGTCACGGGATCCGCTCTGCGGCGGCGCCCATGGATCGGCTATTCCATGTACCAATTGCCGTCGACACGGCGGCAGGCGGTTCCGGTGCGCTTGTAATGCGCGCCGTCGCGATAGGACGCTTCGCGGAAGTCGCGGCAGACATTGCCGTTGCGCGAATATTCGCGGACCGGAACGAAGGTGCCGCGATTGCGGCCGTTGGACCAATCCTGGCGCTCGCCGATGCGCCCTTCGAAGCCGGCGCTGTAGGAGGTGAGCGCATAGTGGCGGTCGCTGCAGTCCATGTCGCGCGAGATCGAATTGCCGGCGATGCCGCCAAGTATGACGCCCGCAACCGTTGCGCCGCCATTGCCGTGGCCAAGCTGGTTGCCGATGACGCCGCCCGCGACGGCGCCGACAACCGTACCGGCCGCCGCGTTGCCGCTGCAGTCGCTGCCGTAGTAGTAGGCGCCGCGCTGGTAGCCTTGTTCGCCGTTCTGCGCGCGCCAGGCGTCGGCGCGATAACGATCGTTGCGCTCGCGGCGGGCATAGCCGTCGTCATAGCCATAGTTGTAGCCGCTGCCGTAGATGGGTTGATTTGGCGCGTCGGACATCGTCACGTCGCCTTGATCGTCATGGCGCACGCGGTCGTTGGAATCGGCGCTGGCGGCGCCAGCACTCAGCGCGACAACCGCCGCGGCAAGCAATAAGCTTGTCTTGTTCAACATAATCGGGTCCTTGGGGATATGCCCGCGCGAGGTTCCGAGGGGAAATAGCGCCGGTTAGGGCAAGCACCTATGTACTTGCTCCCAAGGGGAACTCGCTCGCGCGGCATTCGATCCGTGCCGGCCCGATGAATTGCCGGACCTACTTGGTCGCCCAGGCCCAATCGGTGATGCGCCAGCCCGATCCATCCTTGGTCAGGGCAATGGCGAAACTGCCGTCCTCCTTGCTCGGCTTGCCGTGCTTCAACGAGGTGATGACGGTGGGGACCACGGCATAGGCGGCATCGCCGGTGATGCTCACATGAACGGGCTTGGCCAGGTGCAGCATGATGTCGGTCAGACCTTGGGCGGCGGCGCCTTGCTTCAACGTGTTCAGCCAATCGGTCGCCGCGCTCGGGCCCATCCAGCGATAGGGCGGAAACTCGTCGATGATGGCGGATCCCAGCGCCGCGGGATCGAGCTTGTCGAGCGGCGGATCGAAAGCGGTATGAATGGCCGCGACGATCGCGTCGGCATCGGCGCCCTGATCGACTCCGCCCTTGCTGAGCCAGGCGAAACCGTCGATCTGCCATTTTCCGGATGCCTTGGTCAGCGTATAGGCGACGTCGCCCATTTCGCGGCGCGGCTTGCCGCGTTCCTTGAAGGCGTAGCCCTCGCGGGACACCACATAGGCGCTGCCGCCCTCGACATTCACATGGCGGAAGCCAAGCAGGGTGACCTTGGCGTCTGTTATTCCGTTTTGGGTGTCGTAGGCGGCGAGGGCCGCGCCCCAGGCGGCGACGCTGTTCCAACGATAGGGTCCGAATTCGTCGATAGCGATGCCGGGACTGGCGATCAGCGCGGCGTAGCCGGCGTCGTTGCCCGTGTTGCCGTACAGAATCGAGGCTTTGATCGTCGCCATCACGTCGGACTTGTCGGTCGCCGCTGCCGGCGCGGCGCATGCCATGACCGCCGCAAATGCCAAGAACACGGCCCGCAAATATTGACGCAGCATCCCGTCCTCCCCTTCAAATTGTCGTGTGATCGGCGAAGCCTACGCGCGGCGCAATCTCCTGTCCAACACGCAGGCCGGTCATGCGGCGCACGCCAGCGCCGAACGCTTGCCAGCCCTCGCGCCGACCTGCCAGAACAACCCGATGAAAAGCCCCATCCGCCCCGCCATCGCGGCGCTCGAACCCAACGGAATCGGCCAGGTCTCCGCGCTGGGACACGGCGCCACCGACCTGATCCGCCTGTGGTTCGGCGAGACCGACCTCGTAACCCCCGCCTTCATCCGCGACGCCGCCAAGCGCGCGCTGGACGACGGCAAGACCTTCTACCAGCCGTCGCGCGGCATCCTTCCCCTGCGCGAGGCGGTGCGCGCCTTTCATCAGCGGACCGCCGGTGTCGACGTGCCGCTGGAGCGCATCTCGATGCCCGGCGCGGCGACGCTCGCCATGGTGACGGCACTGCAGATCCTGGTCGAGACCGGCGACAACGTCGTCATCGTCTCGCCAATCTGGCCGTCGATCTTCCAAGCCGCGGAGATGGTGGGCGCGCAGGCGCGCTTCGTGCGCCTGGAGGACGATTGGCGCGCGTCGCCGCCCTGCTGGCGTCTCGACCTCGACAAGCTGTTCGACGCCTGCGACGCGCGGACCAAGGCGATCTTCATCGCCTCGCCCGGCAATCCGACCGGCTGGGTGATGACGCGGCAGGAGCAGCAGGCGGTGCTGAGCTTCGCGCGCCAGCGCGGCATCGCGATCATCAGCGACGAAGTCTACGGCACGCTGACCTTCGACGGATCGGCGCACGCGCCGTCCTTCCTGTCGATTGCGCAAGCCGAGGACAACGTCTTCGTCGTCAACAGCTTCTCCAAGGCCTGGGCGATGACCGGCTGGCGCATCGGCTGGCTGGTGCACCCTGAGCATCTGGGCCCGCAGCTCAGCGTCATGTCCATCGCCAACAACACCGGCCCCACCACCTTCGCGCAATATGGCGCCATCGCGGCGCTGTCGCCGGAGGGCGACGCCTTCCGCGAGGCGATGCGCGAACGCTGCCGCACCGGACGCGACGTGGTGCAGAGATTCATCGACGGACAGAACCGCATTCAGTGGATCCGGCCGGAGGGCGCGTTCTACGGCTTCCTGCACATGGAGGGTCTGCGCAATTCGCTCGGCTTCGCACAGGAGCTCGTCAAGCGCGGCCGCGTCGGCGTCGCTCCGGGCTCCGCCTTCGGTCCCGCGGGCGATGTCCAGGCCGACTCGTTCGTGCGCATCTGCTTCGCGCAAGACCCCGCGCTGCTCGGCGAAGGACTGGCGCGCATCGAAAAAGCGCTCGCTAGTTTGTGATCGTCGCGGCGACCCGCGACGCCGGTTCAACGGAAATGTGAGCAGCGTCACCTAATCGTCCATGTCAGAAGATCGCCGGTTCGAGACCGCGGGTCTTCGTTTGCGCTACGCTCTTGCAATCCTGATCGCCGCCGCACTGTGCGCATCCGCTTACCAAGCGGCGGCGCAGGCGCCGGCGCGCGATTTCCAGAGCTATCGGCCGACGCTGCCCGGCACGCGCATCGACGCCAAGGACGCGCCGGATATCGACGGCGACATCTCCGACCCCATTTGGCAAAAGGCACCGGCGCTGGACGAGTTCTATCAGCTCGAACCGCATGAGGGCGCGCCGGCCGACGAGCGCACGGTGGTGCGCGTGCTCTACGACAAGGACAATATCTATATCTCGATCATGGCGTTCGACGACGAGCCGGCCAAGATCACGGCGCACATCAAGGCGCGCGACGGCACGATCGACCAGGACGACCTGATCCGGATCTATCTGGATCCCGGCGTGACGCGGCGCAACGGCTATATCTTCGAAATCAATCCGCTCGGCGCGCGGCGCGACGGGCTGATCCAGAACAATGTGGACGTGCTGTACGAATGGAACACGTTGTGGTCGGCCAAGGCGCGCATCCTGAACAACGGTTGGTCCGCGGAAGTGGCGATCCCGTTCCGCAGCATCTCCTACGACAAGGCCCGCCGCGATTGGGGATTCGACCTGTTCCGCCTGGTCCGGCGCAAGAACGAGCGCATCCGCTGGTCCTCGATCGTCGAGACCATTCCGTCGCAGGACATCTCGCGCTCCGGCATGCTGACGGGGATCGACGGGATCGACGGCGGCTTCGGGCTGGACGTTCAGGCCTATAGCGCCCTCAAATATCAGCGCGACTGGGATGTGCCCGGCCACACCGGTTTCCAGTTCCGCCCGAGCGCGAACGCGTTCTACAAGATCACGCCGTCGCTGACGGGCACGCTGACGCTCAACACCGATTTCTCCGATACGCCGCTGGATCAACGCCAGGTCAATATCGGCCGCTTCGGTTTGTTCTATCCCGAGACCCGCGACTTCTTCCTGCAGGACGCGGCCTCGTTCGAGTTCGGCGGGCTGCCGCTGCACGACGACAACAACGGACGGCCGTTCTTCTCGCGCAACATCGGGCTGATCAACGGCTCGCAGCCGGTCGATCTGCTGGCCGGCGGCAAGCTTTCCGGAAATTACGACGGCGTCGATATCGGCGCCCTGGCGGTGCGCACCAACGGCTCCGGCGCAGTCGACGGCCAGACGCTGTCGGCGGCGCGCGTCGACATGCCGATCCTGGACCATTCCAAGTTCGGCCTGATCTTCACCAATGGCGATCCCACCGGCGCCTCGCGCAACAGCCTGATCGGCGGCGACTTCCAGTTCCGCGCCCCCGATCTGGTGCCCGACAAGGAGGTGCAGGCCGACGTCTTTTACGAACGCAGCTTTTCGAGCACGGTGGGGGACGACGATGCGGCCGGCATCGAACTGAATTTTCCGAACGAGCCGTGGTGGGGCAATCTGCGCATCAAACAGATCGGCGAGAACTTCGATCCCGCGCTGGGCTTCGTCAGCCGGCCGGGCGTGCGCGAATACAATCTAAACCTCGCACGGCGAATCCGGCCGCAGGACAGCTTCGTGCGCTGGTACGAGACCGGCGTGTGGGAGGACACATTCACCGGCCTCAACAACCAGACCCAGACAAGCCAGATCGGAACATGGGTGTCCGGCTATACACAGCGCGGCGAATTGGGGCTCATCGAGACCTGGAACGACTATGAGAAGGTCTACGCGCCCTTCACCCTGCCGCATGGCGTGGTGGTGCCGGCCGGCGACTACGATTGGGAGGTTTTTCACGGCCATATCGAGACCGCGACCGACCGCTGGCTTTCGGCGATCTACGACGTGCAATGCTGCGGCTTCTATGGCGGACATTTGCTCAGAAGCGACCTGACGTTGACGCTGCATCCCGACGACACCTTCACCTTCAGCGGCGAGCATATCTTCGAGCAGATCAAGCTGCCGACCGGACATGTCGCCATCCATATCGGTTCGATCGACGCGGCGATGAACTTCACGCCCGACATGCAGCTGCGCATCCAGGCGCAGTACGACAACGTCTCCAACGATCTGGGCGTCTCGGTGCGCTATCGCTGGGAGTTCCTGCCGGGCTCGGAACTGCTGATCGCGGCCGGCGACGACGCCACAGTCGACCAGCTGGGCCATTACGTCTCGCACCTGTCGCAGGTCTCGGTGCGGCTGGGGCACACATTTAGGTTTTAGGCGCGGATGTCATCCCCGGCCGAGCGATGCGCAGCATCGCGAGGGGAAGAGGACCCAGGCACCTGTCACAAATTCGATGCGACTCGACACGTGCGGTAACCTGCCGACACCGTGAATCCGTTTTCTACCTGGGTCCCCTTCCCTCGCATCGCGCGCCCTGCGCGCGATGCTCGCCGGGGATGACAAGCACCGCTCAAACCGACTCCACCTGGGCGACGCCGGGGAGCGATTTGATGGCGTTCTTGAGCGCCACCGTCACCTGCAGCGGCTTGGGCAGCTTGATCTCCACCTCCTCGCCCGGACCGCCGGGGACGACGAAGGTGACGATGCCCTTGCCGGGATTCTTCAGCTGGGCGGCGATGGCGCCGAGCGAACTGGCGTCCTGGAGATAGACCTTGAGGCCCTCCCCCGCATTGGCGGCGGCGGCGTCGAGATCGGCGATGGCGGCGGCGCGCAGCTTGAGCTCGTCGCCGTCCCAATCGGCGCTGGCGGTGATGAGCACCGACTTGCCCGCTTCCAGCAGCGGCCGCGCCGCGGCGAGCACCTCGGGAAACAGCATCACCTCGAACATGCCGGTGGGATCGGAGAAGGAGACGAAGGCATAGCTTTCGTTGTTGCGGCTGCGCCGTTCGTATTTGCGGATGATGGTGCCGGCGAGCACGGCCTTGAAGCCGGAGCGGCGGCGATCCTCGATCATGGCGGCGTAGGTCGTGGCGCCCAGGCGCTTGAGCGGCGCGGCATAGGCATCGAGCGGGTGGCCCGAGAGATAAAAGCCCATGGCGCCGAACTCCTCGGACAGCCGTTCGTGGCCGGGCCAATCGGGCACCTGGGCGAGGCGGATATCGTCCTGAGCCTCGGAGGGGCCGCCGAACAAGGCGATCTGGCCGCTCTCGCGCTCGCGCGCGTTGCGCTGGGCGCTGTTGAGGAGGATGTCGGCGGATTCGACGACCTGGCGGCGGTTGCGGTTGAGCCCATCGAACGCGCCGGCGCGGGCGAGGCTTTCGAAGGCGCGCTTGTTGACGAGCTTGGGATCGATACGGCGGGCGAAATCGGCGAGGCTCGCGAACGGGCCGACCGCGCGCCGCTCCTCCACCACATGATCCATCGCCTGGCGGCCGACGCCCTTCACCGCGGCCAGCGCATAGAAGATGAGACTCTTTTCGGCATCGCAGGTGAAGACGGCTTCGGAGCGGTTGACGTCCGGCGCCAGCACCTTGATGCCGAGACGCTGCGCCTCCTGCTTGAAGATGTTGAGCCGGTCGGTGTTGCCGATATCGAGCGTCATCGAGGCGGCGAGGAATTCGACCGGATAATTCGCCTTCAGATAAGCGGTCTGATAGGCGACCTGGGCATAAGCGGCGGCATGGCCCTTGTTGAAGCCATAGCCGGCGAACTTCGCCGCCTGCTCGAAGATCTGCTCGGCGATGCCCTTGGCGATGCCCTTCTTGCCGGCGCCCTCGACGAAGCGCTGCTCGTGCACCGCCATCTCGGAGGCGATCTTCTTGCCCATGGCGCGGCGCAGAAGATCGGCCTGGCCGAGCGAATAGCCCGCCAGCTCGCGCGCGATGTTCATGACGTCTTCCTGATACGTCATGACGCCGAAGGTTTCCTTCAGGATCGGCTCGAGCGAGGCGTGGAGATATTCCGGCGGCTCCTTGCCGTTCTTGACGGCGATGTATTTGGGGATCGAGTCCATCGGGCCGGGACGATAGAGCGCGACGAGTGCGATGAGGTCCTGGATGCGGTCGGGCTTCATCTTGCGCAGCAGATCGCGCATGCCCGCGCCTTCGAGCTGGAACACGCCGACGCTGTCGCCGCGGCCCAGCATCTCGTAGGTCGCCGGATCGTCGAAATCGATGTTCTGAGTGTCCAGGACGATGCCGCGCTTCTTGAGCAGCTCCTCCGCCTTGGCGATGACCGTCAGCGTCTTCAGGCCCAGGAAGTCGAACTTCACGAGGCCGGCCTTCTCCGCATCCTCGTAATCGAACTGCGTCACCGGCATTTCGGAGCGCGGATCGCGGTAGAGCGGCACGATCTCGTCCAGCGGCCGGTCGCCGATCACCACGCCGGCGGGATGGGTGGAGGCGTGGCGGTAGAGGCCTTCGATCTTCTCGACGATGGAGAACAGCTTGCGCGCGATCGGCTCGGCCTCGGCGATCTGCTGCAGGCGCGGCTCGCCGTCGATCGCCTCCTGCATGGAGACGTGCTTGCCGGGCGGATTGGGCACCAGCTTGGCGATGCGGTCGACCAGACCCAGCGGCATCTGCAGCACGCGGCCGGCGTCGCGCACCGCGGCGCGGGCCTGCAGCGAGCCCAGCGCCATGATATGGGCGACGCGGTCGCGGCCGTATTTCTCGCGCACATAGCGCACGACCTCGTCGCGCCGCTCCTGGCAGAAGTCGATGTCGAAGTCCGGCATCGAGATGCGCTCGGGATTGAGGAAGCGTTCGAACAGAAGGCCGAAGCGGATGGGATCCAGATTGGTGATGTCGAGCGCCCACGCAACCAATGAGGTCGCGCCGGAGCCGCGCACGCCGACGGGAATGCCCTGGCCGCGCGTCCATTTCATGAAGTCCGACACGATGAGGAAATAGCCCGCGAAATCCATCCGCAGGATGACGTCGAGCTCGAATTGCAGACGATCGAGATAAACCTGCCTGTCCGCATGCAGGCCGTGCTGCGCAAGCTTGGCCTCCAGCCCCGCCGCCGCCTGCTCGCGCATCTCCTCTTCCGGCGTGCGGCCGGAGTCGGGGACGAATTGCGGCAGGATCGGATCGCGTTTCTTGGGGCGGAAGGCGCAGCGGCGCGCGATCTCCAGCGTGTTCTCGATCGCCTCGGGCAGATCGGCGAACTGCGCCGCCATCTCGGCGGCGGATTTGAAGCGGTGCTCGCGCGTCAGGCGGCGGCGATCGTCCTGGCTGACAAAGGCGCCGTCGGCGATGCAGAGCAGCGCGTCGTGCGCCTCGTACATATCCTCAGACCCGAAATGCACGTCGTTGGTCGCGACCAGCGGAATGGCGCGGGCATAGGCGATGTCGATCAGCTTGCCCTCGGTCGCGCGCTCCTCGGCGAGGCCATGACGCTGCAGCTCGATATACAGACGGTCGCCGAAGATCGCGGCGAGGCTCTCCACCAGCGCGTCGGCGGCCTCGAATTGGCCCTCGACCAGGAGCTTGTTGACCGGACCGCCGGGGCCGCCGGTCAGCGCGATCAGACCCTCGGCATGATCGGCGAGCTGCCGCGCGCCGATATGGGGAAAATCGCCGGGCTCGGCGCCGAGAAACGCCGTGCTCAGCAACTTGCTCAGATTGCGATAGCCGACGTCGTTCTGCACCAGCAGCGCCATCGCCGGCGGCTTCTTGCGCGTGCCCGTGACGTGGATCGCCGGCGCGTCTTCCAATTCGACCGAGACCAGACAGCCGACGATCGGCTGCACGCCGGCCGTGGCCAGCGTGTCCGACAGCTCATAGGTCCCGAAGAGGTTGTTGACGTCTGTCACCGCGACGGCGGGCATCGCGTTCTCGCGGGCCAGCGCGGCAAGCTCTGAAGGACGCACCGCGCCTTCGAGGAGCGAGTAGGCGCTTTTCACCCGCAAATGGACAAAGGCCGCCGCCTTGCGATCCGCCATCGCCGTTCCGATTTGATGTCATCTTGGTGTATCGGGCTCGCGCAGGCCGGCGATAGCCGCCGCGCCGCGCCATCCACAGGGCCGACGCGTCAGAACGCGGCCAGGATCGCCTCGGCCACCGGCCCCAGCAGATAGGCCGAGGCCACGAACACCACCAAACTCACGCCTGCCGCCGCATCCTTGAGCCACATGACCGCCATCTCCCTGTTCACCTGTACATGTTCTCTTTGTGTTCTCGTGAAGTCAAGAACAAAACGGGATCGATCTCGATTCGGCCTGCGCATTCGAACCGAACCGCCAAGCCGGGCGAGTGGTTTTTCTTGTTCCGAAGGCTTGTATTTAACTGATATGTTATTTAACATACTCGTTATGAATTCACTGGACCAAACCTTTTCCGCGCTTGCCGATCCGACACGGCGCGCCATTCTTGCCCGCCTCGCCCAGAGCGAGGCCACGGTGGGAGAGCTTTGCGCGCCGTTCGACGTCTCGGGGCCAGCGATCTCGCGGCACCTCAAGGTGCTCGAACAGGCGGCGCTGATCACGCGCACGCGCGACGGCCAGCACCGCCGCTGCCGCCTGACGCCGGAGGCGATGGATCACGCGGCGGCATGGATCGAACATATGCGCGCGTTCTGGAGCGGCACGTTCGACAAGCTCGACGAACATCTCAAACGCAAGGAAGGAAAGACCGATGAGTGAACTGTCGATGACACGGCTGTTCGATGCGCCGGTGGAGCGCGTGTTCGATGCCTGGCTGAACAAATCCTGGGGGGCGTGGGCGGGACCGCCCGGCTTTCGCGGCGAGGTCCTGACGCTGGAGCCCAAGGTCGGCGGGCGCTACCGCATTGCCATGTTCCGGCCCGACGGCGGCTCGTCGGTCGTGGGCGGCGTCTATCGCGAGATCGATCGGCCGCGCCGGCTGGTGATGTCGTGGCAATGGGAAGGCGACCCGAACGACACGCTGATCACGCTCGACTTCCGCGCCGTCGGCGACAAGACGCAGATCAGCCTCAAGCATGAGGGCTTCGCGACGGCCGATGGCCGCGACAATCATCAGAGCGGCTGGGTGGCGACGCTCGACAAGCTGGCGGCGCATCTGGGCGGGTAGCGCAAGTTTATTCAGAGACAATCGATCAATTGTCATCCCGGCCGAGCGATGCGTTAGCATCACGCGGAGCCGGGACCCATCAAGAAACCTCCCGATGGGTCCCGGGTCTCCCCCGGGCATTCGCCGGGGTCGCCCGGGATGACATCTCGTTTTGAAATTTCTTGTTCGAAACGCGATCTCGCGCCTCGCTAGGCCGCCGCCTTGCGGATCTCGCCCAGGAACCAATCGATGCCTTGGTCGCCGCCGCCCTCGCGGCGCACCGCGTAGACCGGGATGCGGTCCCGCAGGAAGGGCGCGGAGATGACTTGCAGGCCGAGGCGCCTGGCCTGGCTCCTGGCAAGGCGGAGCGGGCAGGTGGCGATCGCGTCGCTCGCCGACACCATCACCAGCGCCGTCAGCCAGCGCTGCACGGCGGCGACGAAGGCGATGTCGTCAACCGGCGGCGGGCTGTCGATACCCTCCTCCAGCCGCGTATCGGCGAAGACATGACCGGTCTTGAGCCACGCCGGATAGGAGATGCGGCCCCTGATCGCGGGATGGCTGCGGCGGGCGACGACGCAGTAGCGGTCCTCGAACAGAAGCTCGGCGACAAGCCCCGGCGCGACGCTGGGATAGCGCCCGATCGCGACGTCGAGTTCGCCGCGCCGGACCGCGTCGAGCGGCGAGTTGCGGCCGAGGAATTGGACGTAGAACGACGCCCTCGGCGCCTGTTTGCGAAACGCCTTCACCAGCCGGGCGCCCAGCAGCGCCGTGACGAACTCCGGCGCCGCGAGCGCGAAGCGGCGTTCGCTGCGAGCTGGGTCGAAGCGGCTCTCGCGCCCCAGCGTCTCGCCGGCCAGATCGAGCAGCGCATCGATGCGCGGGCTGAGCTCCAGCGCGCGGCGCGTGGGTTCGAGGCCGTGCGGCCGGCGGATGAAGAGCGGATCGTCGAACAGATCGCGCAGCCGGGTGAGCGCATGGCTGACGGCGGACTGGCTGAGCCCCAATTCGCGTCCCACCGCCGTCGTGCGGCGTTGCCGCAAGAGGCCGCGAAAGACGAGCAGAAGTCCGCCGTCCAGCCGCCTGATATTGTTCAAATCGATATCACGCATGAAGCGAATTCAATAACCGAATTGCGCGCGCGCGGCTAGCGTGGCCTTAAGGAGGACGGTCGCATGAAGCCCTGGCTGACCGGATTGGCGCTCGCCGCATGCCTGATCGTGCCGGATGTCCGGTCGCGGTGCCGCAGTGCCGATGGGTGCACGCCGGCTCTCATCGCAAAGGCCGTCCATGACCTTCTGATTCCGTGCGGAGACACGCCATGATTTTGTTCCGGATCGGCGCCTTCCCGGTCACCTGGCTGGTGGTGGTCATCGCCTTGGCGGTTCTCCTCGACCTCATCCTGGTCCTGGTGCCGATCGCGTTGATCCTGCGGCGCGCCGGATTCTCCGGCTGGTGGGCGCTGCTGCGCCTGCTGCCGGTGGTTCACCTGGTCTTTCTCTGGGTGTTCGCGGTCGCGCCGTGGCCGGCGCTCGACACAAAGCGTTAGGCCGGCGCGCGGGCGCCCAGCTTGCCGCCGTCGAACAGCTTGCCTTCGTGCAGGATGAGCGCGCGGTCCATGCGGGCGGCGAGTTCGAGATTGTGCGTGGCGACGAGCGCCGCCAGCCCTTCGGCGCGCACCAGATCGACCAACGACTGAAAAACGCCGCCGGCGGTGCGGGTGTCGAGATTGCCGGTCGGCTCGTCGGCCAGCAGGATGCGCGGCCGGTTGGCCAGCGCGCGCGCGATGGCGACGCGCTGCTGCTCGCCCCCCGAAAGCTGCGAGGGCAGATGCGTCAGCCGCTGACCCAGACCCAGATGGGTCAGGATGTGGCGCGCGTCGCGCTCGGCGACGTCGCGCGGGCGGCCGGCGATACGCTGCGGCATGATCACGTTCTCGAGCGCGGTGAATTCGGGCAGCAGGTGATGCGCCTGATAGACGAAGCCGATCGTGTCGCGGCGGATGCGCGTGCGCGCGGCATCGGGCAGCGTCGAGGCGGCGACGCCGCCGATATAGACCTCGCCGCTGGTGGGTGCTTCGAGAAGGCCCGCCATGTGCAGCAGCGACGACTTGCCGGCGCCGGACGGGCCGACCAGAGCGACAAGCTCGCCGGGCCGCAGCGTGAAGCTGATGTCGCGGAAGACTTCGAGCACGCCCTCGCCTTCGGGATAGGTCCGCGTGACGTTCTGCAGGCGCAGCGCCTCACTCATAGCGCAGCGCCTCCACCGGATCGAGGCGCGCGGCGCGCCAGGAGGGATAGAGCGTGGCGAGGAAGGTCAGCACCAGCGCGATCGTCACGACGGAGACGACCTCGCCGGTGTCCATCTCCGCCGGCATGCGGCTCAGGAAATAGATCTCCGGATTGAACAGCGTCGTGCCGGTGAGCGAGGAGAGGAACTGGCGGATGTTCTCGATATTGGCGCAGAACACCACGCCCAGCGCGAAACCGAACAGCGTGCCGACGACGCCGATGCTGGCGCCCGCGATCAGGAAGACGCGCATCACGGCGCCGCGCGTCGCGCCCATGGTGCGCAGGATGGCGATGTCGCCGGACTTGTCCTTCACCAGCATGATGAGGCCCGAGACGATGTTGAGCGCGGCGACCAGGATGATGAGGGTGAGGATCAGGAACATGACGTTGCGCTCGATCTGCAGCGCCTCGAACAGGCTGGAGCTGATCGCCTGCCAGCTCAGCACGCGCGCGCCGGGGCCGGCCGCGTCGGAGATCGGCTTGAGCATGGTCGTTACGTTGTCGGGATCGGCGACCATGATCTCCAACCCGCTCACCGCATCGCCGAGATTGAAATAGAGCTGCGCCTCGTCCAGCGGCATGAAGACATAGGTCGAATCGTATTCGGTGAAACCGATGTTGAAGGTGCCGGCGACGGTATAGGTCTTGATCCGCGGCGTGGTGCCGAACGGGGTGACGTTGCCGCGCGGCGCGATCAGCGTGATCTCGCCGCCCGGCTGAATGCCGAGCTTGGCGGCCAGCCGCGCGCCGATGATGACGCTGTCGCCCTGGGCGTACATCGGCAACGCGTCGGGCGTCAGCGTGTTGGAGACGGTGGTGAGCTGTTTCAGGTCGCCGGCGCGCATGCCGCGCACGATGACGCCCGGCGAGGTGCCGCCGCCGGAGGCCAGCGCCTGGCCGTCGACGATCGGCGCGGCGCGGGTGACGCCGGGGACGGCGCGGACGCGCGCGGCAATGACGTCGAAATTGGGGAGGCTGCCGCCATAGCCCTGAACGATGACGTGACCCTGAAGGCCCAGGATGCGCGCCAGCAACTCGTGGCGGAAGCCGTTCATCACCGACATCACGATGATGAGCGTGGCGACGCCGAGCGCGATGCCGACCAGCGAAAAGCCGGAAATCACCGAGATGAAACTCTCGCGGCGGCGGGCGCGCAGATAGCGCAGTGCGATCATCCACTCGAAGGCGGCGAAGGGGCGCGTCGGCGCGGCCGGAGAGGTGCTGCGGGGCGCGCCGGCCGTCTTTTCGACGAAAGGCGGCGCGTCGGTCGCGGCGGCGCCGGCATTGGCGATGCGCGCGACGCGGTCGGCGAGTTTGTCGGTTTCGGCCATCAGGCGGCGAGTTTCAGCTTGTAGCCGAGCGCGTGCACGATCTTCGCTACAGTCAGAAAACTAGGGTTGCCGTCTTTGGACAGTGACTTGTAGAGGCTTTCGCGACCGAGGCCTGCCTTCTTGGCGACCTTCGCCATACCTTTCCAACGCGCCACCACACCCAAGGCATGCGCGATCAAGGCGGGATCGCCCTCCTCGAACATCACGTCCAGATAGGCGGCGACATCCGCTTCGGTCTTGAGATAAGCGGCGGGATCGTAGGGACGCAGCTTCACTCTCGTCATTTCATTTTCCTGATGCTTTGCGCCAAGCCGAGTGCAGTCGCGATGTCCCGGCTCTGGGTTCGCTTGTCACCGCCGGCAAGCAGGATAATCACCTTCTCGCCGTGCCTGATGTAGTAGACCCTGTAGCCCGGGCCGTAGTCTACCCGCATCTCCGAAACGCCCTCGCCCACCGGCTTCACATCGCCGGGGTTGCCGAGTGCAAGACGCGCCAGACGCCGTTGAATCCTCAACTGGGCATTGAGATCGCGCAGACCGCCCAGCCAAGCCGAAAACGTCTCGGTTTCAACAAGTTCGAACATTGTATCTCATAGGATACAGAGGGTCAATCCGCATATGGCAATCCCGCATTCTGGACAGGCATTTGCAAATCAGCCCATTCCTTCTTACGAAACCCCGGTTAACAGAGCAATTCGCGAGATCGTCATGTCCCAGCGCGCCATCAGCGTGTCCCGTGCGACCGGCAACCGGTCGACCTTCGCCCAATGGTATCAGGCCGTGGTGCGCGAGGCCGACATGGCCGAGCCGTCGCCGGTGCGCGGCGCGATGGTGATCAAGCCCTGGGGCTATGGCGTGTGGGAACAGATGCAGCGCGACCTGGACCGCCGCATCAAAGAGACCGGGCACGAGAACGCCTATTTCCCGCTGTTCATCCCGCTCTCCTTCATCGCCAAGGAGGCCGAGCACGTCGAGGGTTTCGCCAAGGAGATGGCGATCGTCACCCATCATCGGCTCAAGAACATCGACGGCAAGCTGGTGCCCGATCCGGAGGCCAAGCTGGAAGAGCCGTACATCGTGCGACCGACCTCGGAGACGATCATCGGCGATGCGTTCTCGCGCTGGATCAAGAGCCATCGCGACCTGCCGATGCTGCTCAACCAATGGGCCAATGTGGTGCGCTGGGAAATGCGGCCGCGCCTGTTCCTGCGCACGACGGAGTTCCTCTGGCAGGAGGGCCACACCGCGCACGCCAGCGCGCCGGAAGCCGTCGAGGAAACGATGCGGATGCTGGAGGTCTATCGCGCGTTTTCCGAGGACACGTTGGCGATCCCGGTGATCTGCGGCGAGAAGCCGGAGAACGAACGCTTCCCCGGCGCGGTCGCGACCTATTCGATCGAGGCGATGATGCAGGACGGCAAGGCGCTGCAGGCCGGCACGTCGCATTTTTTGGGCACGCATTTCGCCGAGGCGCAGAACATCCGTTTCCAGAACGATGCGGGCGAACTGTCGTACTGCAACACGACGAGCTGGGGGCTGTCGACCCGCATGGTGGGCGGGCTGATCATGACCCATGGCGACGACGATGGCCTGCGCCTGCCGCCGGCGGTGGCGCCGCGCCAGGTGGTGATCGTGCCGATG
>CAZMHP010000035.1:0-19773 GCA_964566095.1 uncultured Rhizobium sp.
GCGACGTCGGCCCAGGCGGCGGTGCGCTGCGCGGATACCAGATCGGTGATGTCGTCGAACGTCGCGACGTAGCCGCTGCCGTCGGGACCGCGCTCGCTCGATACCTGCACGCTGAGCGCCCTGGTGCTCGAACCCCTCTTGACGGTCACTTCGCCGCCGGCACGGCCGACCGGCTCGCCGATGGCGCGGCGGATGAGCGCCGACATTTCCGGAACCGACTCCGAATAGTGATGACCCTCCATCTCCTCGGGCGCCGCGTTGAGGAGACGCGCGGCCGCGCGATTGACGATGGTGATCGTGCCGTCGTGATCCAGGCCGATCACGCCGGCGCTGACGCCGGCGAGCACCGCTTCGGTGAAGCGGCGCCGCTCGTCGTTCTGCCGGTTCACCGAAACGAGCGCCGAGCGCTGTGCGTCGAGCTGGGAGATCATGCGGTTGAAGGCGCGGCCGAGCATGCCGACCTCGTCGTCGTCGCGCTCGACTTCGACCTGCGCCTTGAGATCGCCCTCCGACACGCGCTCGGCCGCGCCGATCAGGCTCGAAATGGGCCGCACCAGCCGATTGGCCGCCCACAGCCCGAGCCAGATCGCGGCGAGCAGGATGACGAGGGACACGACGCCGTACAGCGCGGCGAAGATCAGCTGCACTTCGGACCGGTTTTGATTGAGCCGGTTGTATTCGCTGCGCGCCGCCTTGGTGCGATAGTAGTAGCCGATCACCTTCGGATCGACCTTGCGCACCACGAGCAGATAGGCGTCGTTGAGGAACGGCAGATGGATGAGCGCGTGAATGACGCCGGTCTCCGGGTCGCCGTCGACGACGATCCGTCCCGCCTTGGCCTCGGAAATGTCGGACCTGCTCGGACGCAGGGCGGCCGAATAGGCGATCGCCGACGAGCGGCCCAATTCGCTGCCGCGGGAGTCGACGACGATCGAGCCCACAAGGCCGCGCGCGCTCGTCATGCCCTCGAGCTTGGCGAACATGCGGCCCGGCACGAGCTGTTTTTGCGGATCGAAGATCGTGGGATCGCGTTCGAGCGCCTCTTCGATGGTGCCGGCGTCGAGGATGATGCCGCGCCCGTTCTCCATCATGTACTGGCGCGCGACGTTCATCGCGTTGTCGAGCGCGGTCTGCACGCGCGAGGAGAACCATGCCTCGATGCCGAGATTGAGCGTGACGGTCGAGAAGATGGCGACCAGGATCGCAGGCGTCACGGCGATGGCGGCGAAGATCAGCACCAGGCGCACATGCAGCCTGGCGCCGGCGATGCCGGAGGTGCGGGCGCGCCACAGGCGGATCAGGCGCCAGACGATCAGCCCGGACAGGCTGATGCCCCAGGCCACGTTGAGCGCCAACAGCTCGTCCAGCACGCCGGGCGTGGGGGCGATCGGGCCGACGCCGGTCACCGTCGCGTAGGTCGCCACGCCGAACAGGACCGCCAGCACGCCGACGCCGAACTCCAGCATCGACGGTCGAGAAACCGCCCGAAGCCAGTTCAACAGGCCGCCGTTCGGCGAATCTCCGACAAGATTGACAGTCGTCATTGGGTTCCGCTGACGGCCGCTAACTCATTCGCGGCGTTCGGTTATCCGGGGCACTGTAGCGATCCCGCCGCATGTTGCAAGAATACTGCGTTGCGATAGCGCAACACGGTTAAATGCCGTCCACAGGTCTATTCGGCCCGCAGCCCCCGGATCACTTCCAGACCGAGGTCGCGAATCTTCTTGCGCAGCGTGTTGCGGTTGAGGCCGAGCAAATGCGCCGCGCGGATCTGGTTTCCGCGCGTCGCCGCCAGACAGATCGACAGAAGCGGCCGCTCGATCTCCTGCAGGACGCGGTCGTACAGCCCGGGCGGCGGCAGCTTCTCGCCCTGCGCCAGGAAATACTTGGTGAGATGGCGCTCGACCGCCTCGCTGAGCGAGGCCGGATGCTCGCCGGGCTCGGCGTCCGACACCCGCGAGGGCTCTTTGAGCTCGGCGGAAATCGCCGAGGTGGGAATGAGATCGCCCGAGTGTAGCACGGCCAGGCGCCGGATGAGGTTCTCCAATTCGCGGACGTTTCCCGGCCAGCGGTAATGCTTGAGCATCTCCAGCGCCTCGGATTCGAGACGCTTGGAGGGCAGGCCCTCCTCTTCCGCCTTGCGCAGGAAGTGGCGCACGAGGTCGGGCACATCCTCGGCGCGCTCGCGCAATGGCGGCAGGCGCATCGGCACGACGTTCAAGCGATAATAAAGGTCCTCGCGGAACAGGCCTTGCTGGATGAGCTGGCGCAGGTCGCGATTGGTCGCCGCGATGATGCGCACGTCGGTCTTGATCGGCGTGCGGCCGCCGACCGTGGTGTATTCGCCCTGCTGCAAGACGCGCAGCAGCCGCGTCTGGGCCTCGAGCGGCATGTCGCCGATCTCGTCGAGAAACAGCGTGCCGCCCTCGGCCTGCTCGAAGCGCCCGACGCCGCGATTGGTGGCGCCGGTGAAGGCGCCTCTTTCGTGGCCGAACAATTCGCTCTCGACAAGTTCTTTGGGAATCGCGGCCATGTTGACCGCGACGAAGGGGCCGTGACGGCGCTTGCCGTAATCGTGCAGCGCGCGCGCGACGAGTTCCTTGCCGGTGCCGCTCTCGCCCATGATCATCACGGTCAGATCGGTCTGCGTCAGCCGCGCGATGACGCGGTAGATCTCCTGCATCGCCGGCGAGCGGCCGATCAGCGGCAGGCGGTCATCGCCGCGCGTCTCGTTCGCGGGTTCGCGCTTGCCGGCCGGACTGGCGAGCGCGCGCTGCACGACCGAGGTCAGCTCCTTCAGATCGAAGGGCTTGGGCAGGTAGTCGAAGGCGCCGCGCTCGGTGGCGGTGATGGCGGTGAGGATGGTGTTCTGTGCGCTCATCACCACGATCGGCAGATCGGGCCGGATCTTCTTGATGCGCGGGATGAGGTCGAAGCCGTTCTCATCCGGCAGCACGACGTCGGTGATGACGAGATTGCCGTCGCCGGCCGCGACCCACCGCCAAAGCCCCGCCGCCGTTCCGGTGGTGCGCACGTCGTAGCCGGCGCGACCGAGCGCCTGGTTCAGCACCGTGCGGATCGCCGAATCATCGTCGCAGACAAGGATCAAGCCGGCGGGCAATTCAGCCTCCTTCGCTATGGTCCGCCGCCTTGGGCAGCAGGATACGGAAGATCGTGCGCCTGGGCACGGAGTCGCACTCGATGACCCCGCCGTGATCGCCGACGATCTTGGCGACGAGCGCCAGCCCCAGACCCGAGCCGCGCGGCTTGGTGGTGACGAACGGATCGAAGATGTTGGGCAGCAGATCGGGCGGCACGCCGGCGCCGTTGTCGCGCACGGTCACTTCCAGCGGCAGGCTGAGCCGCTCGCCGGCCACCGCCGCGCCGAAGCGCACGCCGGGCCGGTATCCCGTGGTCAAGGTGATCTCGCCGCCGGTCTCCGGCAGGGCATCGGCGGCGTTGCGCACCAGGTTCATGAAGACCTGGATCAACTGATCGCGGTCGCCCAGAACGGGCGGCAGCGACGGATCGAAGGTCTCGATGATCGTCACGCCCCTGGCGAAGCTCGTCTCCGCGACGCGACGCACGCGATCGAGCACTTCGTGGATGTTCACCGGCGTGCGCGGAATGGCGCGCGTGTCGCCGAAGGATTCCATCCGGTCGATCAGGGCGCGGATGCGATCGGTCTCGTCGCAGATGAGCTGCGTCAGCGTCTTGTCGGCGTCGCTGCCCGACTGTTCCAGAAGCTGCGCGGCGCCGCGGATGCCGGCCAGCGGGTTCTTGATCTCATGCGCCAGGACCGCCGCCATGCCGTGCATCGAGCGGACGGCGCCGCGGTGCAGAAGCTGGCGGTCGATGCGCTGCGCGAGGCTGCGCTCCTGCAGGATCACGACCACCGCGTTTTCCGGTTCGGTCAAAGGCGTGACGTGCACGTCGGCGATGCGCTCGCCGTTGCGCGGTGTCGTGAGATCGACATTGCGTTCGCTGACGGAGGCGCCACGTTCGCGGGCCTGATCGACGAGCTGCACCAGCGGGCTGCCGAAGGGAACGAGGTCGGTGAGGCTTTGCCGGACGAGCAGGCCGGCGCCGGTGTCGAAGAACTGTTCGGCCGCGGGATTGACGAAGAGAATGTGCAGTCCCGTCCCGATGACGAGGAGCGGCATGGGCAAGGCGCCGGCGATCGCTGCCGTGGCAGCGGCCTCTCCAAGCGCGTGTCCCTTTGTTTCCACCTATCACCTTGCCTATCGATTAGGCAGTGTATCTCGCTGTCTACAAAGTAGGCAATAGCCTTGCTGCGGTGCGGCAAGTCCAGTGGCTTGCGAAGCGCCGCTTTCATGCTACCCAGACGGGGAGATTTCGGGGTCCGACATGTCCGGCGTTGCTGTCCTGATCGTCGCGGCCGGGCGCGGGGAGCGCGCCGGCGGCAGGATTCCCAAGCAATACGCCCCGCTCCTCGGCAAGCCGATCCTGCGCTGGACGGTCGAGGCGTTCCGCCGCCATCCCCGCATCGGCGCCATCCAGGTGGCGGTCGGCGCTGACCAGGACCAACTTTACCGCGAAACGGTGACCGGATTCGATCTTCTGCCGCCCATCGCCGGCGGCGCGACGCGGCAGGAGTCGGTGCGTCGCGGCCTCGAAGCCCTGTCGGCGGCAGCGCCGGATTTCGTTCTCATCCAGGACGGTGCCCGGCCCTTGACGTCGCCGGCGGTGATCGATGCCGTGATCGCGGCGCTGGAGGCCGGCAGCGACGCCGCCATTCCACTGCTCGCGGTGGCCGATACGCTCAAACGCGAGGCCGGCGGCAAATGGACCACGGTTTCGCGCGCGCATCTGCACCGGGCGCAGACGCCGCAAGGATTTCGGTTCGCGAAGATCCTGCGCGCGCACCGCCACTTCGCGGCGCAGGATGTGACCGACGACATGGCGCTCGCGGAGCTCGCGGGGCTGCGCATCGCGGCGGTCGCAGGCGAAGAGGTCAACATGAAGGTCACCGAGCCGGCGGATTTCGCGCTGGCGGAAGGGCATCTGCGCGCAAGGCTGGGCGAGAGCCGCACCGGCATGGGCTATGACGTCCACCGCTTCACCGACGGCGATCGCGTCTGGCTGTGCGGCATCGAAGTGCCGCACGATCGCGGCCTCGAAGGCCATTCGGACGCGGATGCGGGCCTGCACGCGCTCACCGACGCGATCCTCGGCGCGATCGGCGAAGGCGATATCGGCCAGCATTTTCCGCCGAGCGACGAACGCTGGCGCGGCGCGCCGTCGTGGAAATTCCTCGATCATGCGGCGTCGCTGGTGCGCGAGAAGGGCGGCGCCATCGTGCATTGCGACGTCACGATCATCTGCGAGCGGCCCAAGGTCGGGCCGCACCGCGAGGCGATGCGCGCCCGTATCGCGGACATCCTGAAGATCGAGACGGCGCGCGTCAGCGTGAAGGCGACGACGACGGAAGGGTTGGGCTTCGAGGGCCGTCGCGAAGGATTGGCCGCGCAGGCCGTCGCCACCGTGCGGCTTGCGACGTGAAGATCATCGCGCTCAAACCCGGCGACGAAGCGCTCCTGAAGCGCGCGGAGGACATGTTCTGGCCGGGCGCCACGACGCCGGAGCGCGCCGCGGTCCTGCTGCGCGAGCCGACCTTCGTGGTGATCGTCGCGCTGGACAATGACGGCCAGGTGATGGGCCGGGTGTGCGGGCACGTGCTCCACCGCTTCGACGCGACCGACTTCCTGATCTATGAGATCGACGTGGCGCAGGTGCACCAGAACATGGGCGTCGGCCGGGCCATGATGGACGCGCTGAAGACGCTCGCGGTCGAGCGCGCCTGGCGCGAGATGTGGGTGCTGACGGAGTGCGCCAACAAGGCCGGCAACGCGCTGTACGAAGCGTCTGGCGGCAAGCTCGAGAATTCGCCGGCGAATATGTACGTGTTCGCGACCGCGCCGCGATGATCGCGACCCTGCTTTCGACCGTGTTCGGCATCGGTTATGCGCGCATCGCGCCGGGCACGATCGCGAGCGCGGTCGCCCTGCCCTTCGCCTGGGCCATGCTGGCGATTTGGGGCCCCTATCCGCTGGTCGCGGCCAGCCTCGCGGTGTACGCGATCGGCGTGTGGTCGACCGGCGAGTATGCGCGCCGGACGGCCAAGAACGATCCGTCCGAATGCGTGATCGACGAAGTGGCCGGCCAGTGGCTGGCCTGCGCGGCGGCGCCCTTGAGCCCGGCCGGTTTCGTTCTCGCCTTCGTTCTGTTCCGCTTGTTCGATATTTCCAAACTGTGGCCGGTGTCGCTGGGCGAGCGGCTTCCCGGCGGCTGGGGCATCATGACCGACGACATGATCGCCGGCCTGCTCTCGGCGCTGATCATTGCGGTTCTGCGCTGGCAGGGCCTAATCTGAGCCTCCCACTCGCGATAGAGCGTTCATGTTTCCCTCTCCCCTGCTCCGCCTGGCCGAGGTCGTGCTCGCCGACGCGCGGATCAAGCGGTTGCGCATCGCCACGGCGGAAAGCTGCACGGGCGGGCTTATCGGCGGGCTGCTGACGGAGATTCCCGGCTCGTCCGACGTGTTCGAGCGCGGCTTCATCGTCTACACCGGCCGCGCCAAGCAGGACATGCTGGGCGTGCCGGGCGATCTGATCGCCGATATGGGCGAAGTCTCCGAAGCGGTGGCGCGCATGATGGCGGAAGGCGCGGTCGAGAACTCCAATGCGCAGCTTGCCGTCGCGGTCACCGGCATCGCGGGACCCGGCGGCGGCACGGCGATGAAGCCGGTCGGCCTGGTGCATGTCGCGGCGGCGCGCGAAGGCCGGTCCATTCTGCATGAGGCCCACCGTTTCGGCGATATCGGCCGCACCGAAGTGCGGCTCAAGACCTGCGAAGCGGCGTTAAGCCTGCTGCATCGGCTGATCTGAGAGGCATCAAATGAGCGGATACGTAAAGCCTGAACGTCTTTGGCTCAAGGCTCATCCAGATTATTCAGAGAAGTGGGTCCAGAAGATTATCGCCGACGATCCATCGGTGTTGGGCCTGGGCGATCTGGTGCTCCGGGATCAAGAGCGAATTCAGCCTCGTGCGGGCCGGCTCGATCTGCTTCTACAGGATGCCGATAGGCGACGGTTCGAAGTTGAGTTGCAGCTCGGCGCGACCGATGAAGCGCATATCATTCGTACGATCGAATATTGGGATATCGAGAGAAAGCGATACCCTCAATACGATCACTGCGCGGTCCTAGTCGCGGAAGACGTGACAAGCAGGTTTCTCAGTGTCATTTCGCTCTTCAACGGGACAATTCCGTTCATCGCGCTACAGATGCAGGCGCTAAGGATCGGAAGTCAGATCACTCTGGTCTTTACGACGGTGGTCAATGAGCTAGTACGTGGCCTCATCGACGAGGACGAAGATGCCGAATCCGAACCCACTGATCGCAGCTATTGGGAAGTGCGGGCATCAAAGACGACGCTTCATTTAGCCGACGAGTTGCTCCAGATCGTTCATCGCATCGACGCGTCTCTGCAGCTCAAGTACAACAAATTTTACATCGGTCTTTCTAAGGAAGGCCAGCCATACAACTTTGTTCAGTTCAAGCCGAAGAAGAATTGGATCATCTTGGAAGCGAAATTGCCGCAATCGGATGATCTGGATACGAAAATTGAAAACGCGGGTATAGAAGCGCTGGAATACGTCAAGAGCTGGAATCGGTACAGACTAAAACTCCTCCCTGCAGACGTCGCTTCAAAAAAGTCTGCCTTGGAGGAACTTATCCGGCTCGCCCACGACTACAGGAGCGGTTGATCTCTACCCACCAAGGTTCTACGAACTAACGTCCGTGAGCGCCTTTGCCCGCGCCTCGAAGGCGTCGGCCATTTTCACGTAGACCCTGCCGAACGCCGCGCCGGCGACCGCGTTGAGCAGCCGGCTCTTGAACTCGTAGGCGATGGAGAATTCGACGCGGCAACCCGCGCCCTCAGGCGTGAAGCGCCAGTGGTTCTCCAGGATGCGGAACGGCCCGGAGGTCTGCGCCACGTCGATCGCGCGCGCGGCGGGATCGAGGATGACCCGGCTGGTGTATTTCTCGCGCAAGGCGCCATAGCCGACCGCCATCTCTGCCGTCAGCACGTCGCGGCCCTTGACCTGCTCGCGCGTCAGCACCCGCAGCGCGACGACCCAAGGTAGGAACTGAGGATACTTCTCCACATCCGCGACGACCCGGAACATCAGATGGGCGGCGTGAGGAACGATGCGCGTCTCGGAATGCGTCGTCACTTGGCGCGTGCGAGCCGGGCGGCCTTCAACGCGGCGAAATCGCTGTCGGCGTGATAGGAGGAGCGGGTCAGCGGCGAGGCCGATACCATCTGGAATCCCTTGGCGCGGGCGGTGGCTTCGAGCGCGGCGAATTCTTCCGGCGTCCAAAACCGGTCGAGCGGCGCGTGCTTGCGGGTCGGCTGCAGATATTGGCCGATGGTGAGGAAGTCGACGCTCGCCGCGCGCAGATCGTCCATCACCTGCATGATCTCTTCGCGGCTCTCGCCGAGCCCGACCATCAGGCCGGACTTGGTGAAGCCCTCCGGCGCCAATTCCTTGGCCCGCTGCAGCAGGCGCAGCGACGCGAAGTAGCGCGCGCCCGGCCGGACGCTGAGATAGAGCCTCGGCACGGTTTCGAGATTGTGGTTGAACACGTCCGGCGGCGCGTCCATCACGGTTTCGATCGCACCGGGCTTGCGCAGGAAGTCCGGCGTCAGGATCTCGATCGTGGTGCCGGGGCTGGTGGCGCGGATCGCGCGGATCACGGAGGCGAAATGCGCCGCCCCCCCGTCCGGCAGATCGTCGCGATCCACCGAGGTGATCACGACGTGCTTGAGGCCTAGCTGCGCCACCGCCGTCGCGACGTTCCGTGGCTCGTCCGCATCCAGCGGCCCCGGCAAGCCGGTCTTCACGTTGCAGAAGGCACAGGCGCGCGTGCAGGTGTCGCCCATGATCATCATCGTGGCGTGGCGCTGGGTCCAGCACTCGCCGATATTGGGACAGGCCGCCTCTTCGCAGACCGTGTGAAGATGATTGGCGCGGACGATGGCCTTGGTCGCGGCGTATTCCTTGGACACCGGCGCCTTCACCCGAATCCAGTCGGGTTTGCGCAGGACGGCCGAGTCGGCGCGGTGCGCCTTTTCGGGGTGGCGCGGCGGCGATTGGGTGCGATCGATCACAACAGTCATCTGCGCTCTGATATAGTCGCTCCGCTGATCGAAATCATGGTTTTTTGAACTTTAGTTCCCATTCTGCGTTGCATAGGCCTGAAGGAGAGAGATATGGCGACCCGCAAGCCTGTCACCGCGACACCGAAAGCCCCTTCGCGCGGGGCGCCGTCCCGCCGCAAGGCCGCCCCGCGATCGCTCCTGGCCGGCGTGCCCGTTCGCACCATCGTTGTGGTGGTCGGATTGGCCGGATTGACGGCCCTGGCCGCCGCCCTGCTCGGCTCCCGCCGGCTGCGGGACGAATATGTGAGGCCGATTTCCGCGGCGACCTTGCTGCCGCTGGCCGCGGCCGTGGGGCCGCAGGCCGACCGGGTCTGGGCCGAAACCAGGCCCTGGCGCGATCACGTTTCGCGCCTTCTTGCCTCCATCAATACGGAGGATGTCCGCGACGCCATCGCCGACCGGCTCTCGGACTGGGTGCAGCGGTTCCGGTGACTACAACGGCCGGCGACTGTCAGCGCAGCACACGATCCATTCACGCCCGTCGTTGCCGCTCATTGCCCAACCTTCTTCGCCCGAATCGAGCAGTTTCACCCGCCACCACGCATCGTCGCGGCGCTCTAGAACCTCAAGGAGCGTGCCGTTTGGCATTTTTTGGATTCGATACCCTACCAGCGTAGAGGGTTCGGATCTCAGAGCCAGGAAATCGTCGGGAGGGCGCGTATTTGCGACGTAGTATATCTGGAGAGCGGGAGCCGCGGGCGACAATACCGGTTCCTGTTTGCTCGCGAGGCTCGTGTTGGTGGCCGGTGTAACGCCGCGATCATTACCTTCGTGGGACAGACGAGGGCCGAACAACTGAGAGAACGAGGTCGCTCCGGTAAAGTACGCGATGGTCGTCAGAATTCCCGTAATGACTGTGAATATTATCGAGACATTCCGAAGTAACCGCATCCACCACCTGCCCCCAGTCTCTAGATAACACAAAGGGGGAAAGCCCGCGTCCGTTTGATCCGACGCAAGGGTTTACGCCATAGGACGTTTGTCCTGAGGCTGCGAGACGATGGGACGACCAGGACTTTTCGTACTATATGTTGGTTCGCTGCCGGCTAATGGACTGGCGGCGCAAGAAAATTGGTTTTGGGGTGGAAATGAGCGTTGCAAGCATCGCCGCGGCGTCGGGCGAGGAAACGGCCATGGCGGCCGAAGCGGAACGTTGGCAGCAGCCGGTCTTTCGCGCCCTGGTCGAGGCCCGCAGCCGCTATGGCGCCGACCGGGCCGCCATCGTCGACGGCGACGAGCGCGTCCTGACCTATGAAGACCTCGTTCGCGCCTCGCTCGCGCTCGGCCACGCCCTGAAGAAGGGCACCAGGGCCGGCGACTCGGTGGGCGTGCTGCTGCCGACCGGCGCCGGCGCGGTGATCGCCTTCTTCGCGCTGTCGGCTTATGGCCGCGTGCCCGCGATGCTGAACTTCACCAGCGGCGCGGCGGGGCTGAAGAGCGCCCTCAACACCGCCAAGGTCAAGCGCATCGTCACGGCGCGGCGTTTCATCCAGCTGGGCAAGCTCGATGCGCTCATCGACGGGCTCTCCCAGACGCACGAGATCGTCTATCTCGAGGATGTGCGTGAGAAGCTGTCGCTGCTCGACAAGATCTTCGCCGCGGTCGGCACCTTCGTGCCGAGCCTGGTCGCCAGCCACGCCATGCATTCGACGCCGGCCGTCATTCTCTTCACCTCGGGCACGGAGGGCGAGCCCAAGGGCGTGGCGCTCAGCCATGCCAATCTGCTGTCCAATGTCGAACAGGTGCGCCAGCACATCGCGCTTTACGAGACCGACATCCTGTTCAATCCCCTGCCCACCTTCCATTGCTTCGGGCTCACCGTCGGATCGCTGATGCCGCTGCTGCTGGGCATCAAGGTCGTGTGTCATCCCACGCCCTTGCAACCGCATGAGATCGTCAAGCGCATCCGCGCCACCGGCTCGACCATCCTGCTCTCGACAGACACCTTCATCTCGCAATATGCGCGCGCCGGCGATCAGGGCGATCTCAACTCGCTGCGGCTGGCGGTGTGCGGGGCGGAACGGCTGCGCGACGAGACGCGCGCCCTGCTGCGCAAGAAATACGCGATCGAGCTGCTGGAAGGCTATGGCGTGACGGAAGCCGCGCCCGTCGTCGCCGCCAACCAGCCCGAGGCGAACCGGCCGGGCACGGTCGGCCGATTGATGGCGGGGATGCAGGCCAGGCTCGAACCGGTCGAGGGCATCGCCAATGCCGGCCGGCTCTACGTCAAGGGCCCCAACGTCATGCTGGGCTACATCAAATCCGACCGGCCGGGCGTCATCCAGCCGCCCGAGGGCGGCTGGCACGATACAGGCGACGTCGTCTCGATCGACGAGGACGGCTTCATCGCGATCAAGGGACGCCTCAAGCGCTTCGCCAAGATCGGCGGCGAAACGGTGTCGCTGGCCGTGGTGGAGAGCATCGCGTCGGCGCTGTGGCCCGATTTCAACCATGCCGCCATCGCCGTGCCCGACGGCCGCAAGGGCGAACAGATCGTCCTGATGACCACCAACAAGGATGCCGACCGGCACGACCTGGTCGGCTGGGCGCACAATCACGGCGTCGCCGAGTTGGCGGTGCCGCGCCGCATCCTGGCGGTCGACGACATTCCGGTGCTCGGCACCGGCAAGACCGATTACGTCCAGGTCGAGAAGACCGTGAAGGCACAAAGCGCCGCAGTTTGAGCGGTGGCGTATTCAGGCCCACGCCAACGCATCAACCGTCAGGGTGACATCCCGCTCATCGTGCCGCCGTTCGAGGCGGGCGGCGTGCTTCCCGGGCCCGAATAGCCCGGCGGAACGATCTGCACGTTCTGCATCATGCCCTGGTCCTCATGGTCCAGGATGTGGCAGTGCAGGACGAATTCGCCGATGTAGCGCTCGTAGCGCGTGCGGGTCACGATCTTGTACATGCCCTTGGTGCCGAGGTCCTGGTTGGGCGCCACGTTCTTCACCCAGATCGTGTCCTTCCAAACACCCTTGAGGTTCGCATAGACGGGATCGGGCGGGCCGTTCATGTCGAACTCTTTGGTGTCGGGATTCCACTCGTAAGTGTCCTTGGCGCCCGGCGCGGTCACATCATGGCCGAGCGGATCGTAGATCGCGACGATCTGGAACGGATTGACGTGGATGTGGAAGGGATGGCTGACATAGAGCGACTCCAGATGCCATTCCTGCGACGTGCCCAGGATGAGCGTCCGGTCGATCCGGTTCATGTCATAGGGTTTCATGTCGTTCGGCGAACTGCCGACCAGGAACCCAACGTTCTTCGACTTGGTGTCGATCTCGAAATAGAGCTGCTCGACCGGCGTGTCGGCGACTTCCGCCGCCGTGACGGTCGGATGGGGCACGAACAGCGTGAACTTCAGGCCGTCCTTGAGGTCCGCGATCACCTGGTCTTGGATCTTGCCCTTCGCGAGGTTCTTCTCGGCGCCCTTGATGAGCGTGTCCCGCACCGTGGCCGCAAACTTGTCCTCGGTGACAGAATGGCCACCCACTACCGAGACCTTGCCGATCAGCCGGACGCTTTTGGAAACGCCCCAGGGGTTGTCAGCCGCCTGCGACGCGGCATCGACGACGCAATAGTCGCCGTCGGTGGGGAACACCACCAGCGCATCGACGCGATAGCCGGGCTCCAGCATCTGTTCGGTGGTCGCGATCGCCTGCGCCACGGTCAGGCCGTCCTCGGCCGCGACGTAATACGGGATCGGATCGCCGTAGCACTGCCGGTCGACGAAGTCCTTGTCGCCTTGCGCCGGAATGCCGGCGAGCGGCGCGGTCTTCATCCGGTAGAAGCGCAGGTTGATCGAGTCGCGCACGCCGCCATGGATGAAGCGCCAGCGGTTCACCTGCCCTGCCGCCGCCTGGAAGGTCGGGAGCACCACGCCGTTCACGCTGGTGTAGCGGTTCGATCCGCCCCACGAGCCAGGGCCGTAGCCGTTGCCGTTCGTGTCGCTATAGCCCGCCTGATAGATCGGCTTGCCGTCCTTTTCTCCGACCTTGGCGAGGAACGGACCGGCCATAGCCGTCTGATCCGGCTTGCAGGGCCAATCGGTCACGTTTTTGCCGTCTGCCGGAATGGTCTGGATGTTGTAGGTGCCGTCGTTGCGCAGGCAGGCGTACTGGATCTGTTGCAGCACGAAGGTGAGATCCGGCGAGTCCTTCAGCAGAAGGTCGATGTCGCCCGGCTTGTACGCGTCCGGGCCGATCTGGATCGGCGGACGGTTGCCGTGGATGATGATGGCGCCAGCCATGCCACTCGACACCTGCAGCGCGGTCGAGCCGTGCAGATGCGTGTGATACCAGAACGTGCCGGCCGGATGATCCGGCGGGATGTTGTAGATGTAGTCGAAGATCGTGCCGGGATAGACCGACAAGAGGACGTTATCGCTGTTGCCGGTCGGGCTGACCCACAGGCCGTGCGTGTGCAGGTTGGTGCCGTTGAAGCAGTGCGGATGATCCATGTCCGCCTCGGACGCCGGGCCGCAAGACGGATCGTCATTCGGCAGGTCATTGTGCAGAGTCATATGAATGGTATCGCCGGGCGTGATGTTGATGGTCGGCGCGACGTAGTCGCCGAGCGGTACGTAGCCGGTGGCATCGCGCTTGTCGGTCCGCGAATAGAACCGCAGCGTGACCGTATCGCAGCGCTGCGTCGTGGGATTGTAGATTTTGCCGATGCCGAAGACGATGTGCAGGTCGAGCGCCTTCTCGCCCGGCACCGCGAGCACCGCGCCCGTCAGCGCCGCCGCGCTGGGGATGCGGGCATTGCCCGGCAAGAATTTGTACTCGTCATAGGACGGGGGATTGCCGACGAAGCGGTTGGCCGCGGTCTCGTCGCAGCGCGGCTGCTGAGGCATCGGCGTCGGCATCGCGGCAGCCAAGAGGTGGAGCGGCTTGGCCATGTGATGTTTCGGTGCAGACGAAGCGGCCGCCACCAGACCGGCCGCGACGGCCACGATCAGCAAAATGCGATTGCGAGAAGTCGACATGGGAATCCCCCGATTCGATTGCGGTCACTTCCGGACGCAGCGTATACAAGGAAAAGTAGCGAGCGATCATATACGCACGCAAAAAAACGCACGGCAATCGCTGCCTTCGACAGGAATTCAGAGGTTAATACTTGGAGGACTTCAAGTCCAGCGCTTCAAAACTCGGCTTCAAGTTCTTCGACGGCGTCGGGCTCCGCCTTCGCGGCGTCGATCCATTCCAGCATGTCCGGAAGGTTGAGAATCGTCTCGCAGTAGTCCTGACATAGCCGATCGAGCTTGACGTGATAGGTGTGAAAGCGCGTGCACACCGGTGCGTACATCGCGTCGGCGAGCGTCGGCTTCTCGCCGAAGAGATAGGGGCCGTCATAGGTCTTCAGGCATTCGCGCCAGATCGCGACGATCCGGTCGATGTCGGCCTGCGCGCCGGCCCACACTTTGAAGTCGGGATAGCGCGCCTTCAGGTTCATCGGCAGCGCCGAACGCAGATTGGCGAAGCCCGAATGCATCTCGCCGGAAACCGCGCGGCAATGGGTGCGCGCCTTCAGGTCTTTCGGCAACAGGCCGCTCTTGGGATGCGTCTCGTGCAGATATTCGGCGATGGCGAGCGTGTCCCACACCTTGATGTCGCCGGCGGTCAGGCACGGCACGAGGAAGGACGGCGATAGAAGGAGCAACTCGGCGCGGGTGTCGGGATCGTCCGCCGAGAGAATCCGCTCGTCGAAGTCCAGGCCGGCCATGCGGCAGATCAGCCAGCCCCGCAGCGACCAGGACGAGTAGTTCTTGCTCGAGATCGTCAGAACCGGCTTGGCCATGGCAGAGGCATCTTCCGCGAACGCTGAACACAATTATTTCGCACTGCAGCAAAAAATGCACTAGCATTCTTAACCGGCAGGGCGTGAAATCGGTAGAATATTGCCGCAGCGCACAAGCGGCGAGGGCTCAAGGGGCGTTTCGGTTCTCGATGCTGTATGACGCCTATCAGGCCCAATCGGACTTCTTCGCGCCTTTGCGGGCCTGGGCGGGGCTGACCAGTTCGGTGCTGCGCGAGACCTGCGCCGGCCCCAGCGCCAATTACCTGCTCAAGAGCTTCTCCGCCGCCGCCGAAATCCTGAACCGCGCGCATCTGATCCACGAGCGGCCCGACTACGAGATCGCGACGGTCGAAGTGGAGGGCCGCGAGGTGCCGGTGGCCGAGGTGCCGGCGCTGGTGACGCCGTTCGGCACGCTCTTGCGCTTTCAGAAGCAGACCAATGTCGAGCAGCCGCGGGTGATGATCGTGGCGCCGATGGCGGGGCACTTCCCCACCCTTCTGCGCCACACGGTCAAGACCATGCTGGCCGACCACGACGTTTACATCACAGATTGGAAGAACGCGCGCGACATTCCGCTCGCCGCCGGCCGCTTCGGCGTCGACGACTATATCGAGCACACGATCCGCTTCTTCGAGCATCTCGGGCCCGGCGCCCATGTCGTGGCGGTGTGCCAGCCCTGTGCCGCGCTGCTTGCGACCGTGGCGGTGATGGCGGAACAGAACCACCCCTGCCAGCCGCGCAGCATGACGCTGATGGCGGGCCCGGTGGATACCCGCGTCAGCCCGACCTCGGTCAACCTGCTCGCCACCGAGCATCCGATCGAATGGTTCGAGAAGAACCTGATCACCACCGTGCCGCGGCGCTATGCCGGCGCGCACCGCCGCGTCTATCCCGGCTTCATGCAGGTCAGCGCGTTCCTCTCGATGAACCTGCCGCGCCACATCCGCGCCCATATCGATCTGTTCGACCACATCCGCAAGGGCGAGGACGAGAAGGCCGAGGCGAACCGCAAATTCTACGACGAGTATTTCGCCGTCGCCGACCTGCCGGCGGAGTTCTACCTGGAGACCGTGCGCAAGGTGTTCCAGGAGTATCATCTGCCGCGCGGCATCTTCGAATTTCGCGGCGCCAAGGTTTCGCCGGGCGCGATCCGCAAGACCGCGCTGCTGACGGTGGAGGGCGAACGCGACGACATCTGTTCGGTCGGCCAGACCGTGGCGGCGCACGATCTGACGCCCGCGATCAAGCCGTTCCGCAAGAAACACTACGTGCAGCCCGGCGTCGGCCATTACGGCGTATTTTCCGGCACGCGCTGGCAAACGCAGATCTATCCGATCGTGCGCAACATGATCCTTGCGAACAATTAGCGGTTCAGCTGCCGCAGCGTGCGACGATATCGGTATCGACGGCTTCCACGACCTGCGCCAAAGCGCGATTGAAACTCGATTGGGTTTCGTCGCTGCCGGAATTCCAGTTCATATCGGTGTCCACCCCGCGGTAGACTCGTGCTGTGTCGCCGCCACGGCCCGAATAATGGACGCGGAACACCAGATTCACAGATTTCGTCGTGGGCAAGGCGAGCATATACGCCTTCAATATCTCCACTTCGAGCACGACGGCATCGGACGCCGATGGGTCTGCGACAACGATGCGAGGGTCGCGGCCGAGCGCCTCGAAGCCGGATCGTGCCCAGGCTGAAGGATCGGCGGCATGAATTGGACGAAGGCCGATCTCGCCCATCTCGTGCGGATCGGAGCGGGTATCGATGAACGCGCCGAACCGGACCGGACAGGCCGCGCCCATAGGTTTGGTCGGCTTGGCGCCGGTGAGCCATGTGGAGCGGGGCGGCGTAAACGGCGCGCCCATGTCCACCGGTGCGGGCGTTCCACAGGCACCGAGCGCAAGCAGCGCCGCGAGCGCGACGCCTCCCGATGGGGAGCAATGCATCGTCAAAGCGCCGGCGTCGTCACATAGGCCAGCGTGCCGTCGGTGAAGCGGACGATCTTCCCGTCGGCATCGCTCCCAATCACGCTGCCTTCCAAGGGAAATCCGGCGATGCCCACCACTTTCGCAACCGGAGCGTCGGCCGGAGGCTTGCCCTCGCCTTCCTTGAGCGCAATGTCCGTCGCGATCAGCGCGGCGATCCTCTTTGATCCCATTTCCAACGCGGCGCGGGCGGGCGCGCCGTGGTCCGCCGACCATGCGGCGATGTTCTTGTCGCGGTCTCCGGTCAAGCCGTCCAATCGCGTGACGAAGACGAAGGTGTTGCGATAGAGCGCGTTCGGCGGCGCGGTGCGGTTCTTCTTCTCCTTCGACGGATGCAAGGCGCGCAGCGCGTCGTTGTTGGCATAGAGCCCCACGCCCACGGCCATGGTCAGTCGGTTCGCATCATTGTCGAGCTTGTAATCGGTGACTGCGAGCAGGATGGCGCCGTCGGTCGAGCCCGCGATATCCTTGTCGATTCCGTCAAGCGTGGACTCGCGCGTGACGCGCACCTTGTCGACGCCTAAGAAACCCACTTGGCTAAGCTGATCCTTGAGGTCGGCGCTCAGCTTGTCGTCGAAATTGTAGTCGACCATGGCGTCACGCAGTGACTTCACCGCCGTCTCAGCCTTCTCGGAGCGCACTTCGTTGACCGAACTGTCGATGACGGCGCCAACCACCGCGCCCAGAAAGCCAAAGGCTGCGCCGCCCGACGCACCGGCTGTAGATGGGGGGACGTAGACATATATCTCGTGCTGCTTGATGGAGTTGACGACTTCGGTTGAGACGATCTTGTCGCGCGCCGGATCGGGCAAGGCGATATGCGGCGGAACCGTGGAACAGGCGGCCAGCAGAGAACCCGTCAGCGCGAGTGCGCCGACTTGGCGAAATTGAAACGGCATGACGAGGCCCCCCAGCCCAAAAGCTTCGATCTATCGGACCAAATCCGACCACAAGATCGCTTTCACGCGCGCCGCCTTCGAACGCAAGCGACAATACAGTTATAGAATACGACGCCGCGGCCATTCAAGCGGTGCGATTAATGCTGCACCGCGATAGCGTCGTTTTGCGCCGTGAACAAATCTTCGTGACGCGCGCAAACTTTCGGCCACAGCGTTGTGGCCTCCGGAATGTCGAGGGTGAATTCGTCGCGCAGCGTCGTCACCAGATCGTCGGCGCTTTCGAGCAGGCGCTCGCCGACGCCGGCAGGCGTGACGGTTCGCAGGACGCGTCCGCGCAGTTGAAGATATTTTCCGCCCGACTTGCGCGCGAAGCAGAAGAGATTGAGCACGAAATGCGAATCCGGCGCGGTCTGCAATTCGCCGCACTTGGCGGCGAGGCGCGCCTCATCGGCGGCGTCGAGATCGAAATCGAAACTGCGCGCCGCGCCTTGCGGATGGCTCGTGAACCGCCACCAGCGCCCGTCAAGCGGCTCAAGGCCGAAGGTGTAGCCGCCGGATTCGAAGGGGCCCGGCACGACTCTGAAGGGCTCGAACGGGCCGTCGCCGAAGCCGACATCGGCGAGGTAAATGATCCCGTCCAGATCCACGCGCAACACCAGATGATTGGCGATCGCGGCTTCGCCGCTCGCGGCGCGCATCACCGCACCGGTCGTGCGCGTGACGGCAAAGCCGAGTTCGCCCAGCGCCCAGCCGAGCAGGCCGTTCATCTCGTAGCACCAGCCGCCGCGGCGCCGGTTCACGATCTTGTCGTAGATCGCCGGCCGCTCGATGGTGACGGGCCGGCCGAGCTGCACGTCGAGATTCTCGTAAGGGATGCGCAGCAGATGCGCGGCGTGGACGGTCTTCAGCCCTTGCAGCGTCGGCGGCGGCCGACGATCGAGCCCGACGCGCGCGAGATAGGCGTCGAGATTCATGCCCCGCTCCGTGCGCTTCGGCGCGACCTCGGCCGAGCGCCTTTCGGCGCCTTCTTCTTCGTCTTGGCTTGATTGTGCGCGACGGCGGCGCGGATCAGCGCCTTCAACGCCCGCCCGTTTATCGTCTCGCCCTCGCGGATGTCGATCGCGCGGCGGACGTTGCCGTCCAGACTCGCGTTGAAGAGGTTTGCTGGGTCCGCGAGTGCCGCGCCGTTCGCGAAGGTCATTTTCACGACAGCCTTATACGTCTCGCCCGTGCAGATGATGCCGTCGTGCTCCCACACCGGAACGCCCCTCCACTTCCACGTCTCGACCGCTTGCGGATCGGCTTGCTGGATCAGGGCGCGGAGCCGGGCGAGCATCGCGCCGCGCCAGCCGCCCAGCTCCTTGATCCGTCCGTCGATTTGTTGCGAGGCCGATATGAGTTTTTGCGCGCCGTCCTTCGTCATGCCCGTTTGTCCTCCCAAGGCGCCGAAGCTGTGTGCGATTCTCCAAGCTCATGGCATGATCGGGGTGTCGCGCCTATTGAGGAATAGGGATGTGTTCTGGGTTGAGCATGGCGTACTAGGAAACAATACCTCCATCTGCCGAATCGAATTATTTTCAACTCCAGTACAGTGGACCCTTGCATAGTGTGGAGTTCGTGCTAGATATGACTTCGCAATAGCCAAGGAGGCGGAGCAAGGCGCGTTGTGACCGACGAAACTGCCTACACGCGCAAGTTCCGAAAAGAACTGATGGCCGGGCTTTCATCGCTCGTCCTGCTGGCCGTGCTCGCGCGCGCCGGACGGGAAATGTACGGATACGAAATCGCCAAAGCCGTGAAGGCGGAAGGCGAAGGCGGACTGATCTTCAAGCAGGGGG
>CAZMHP010000036.1:0-19097 GCA_964566095.1 uncultured Rhizobium sp.
CGCCTTCGTTCTGCTTGTACTCTTCCTTGATCTCCTGCTTGGACATCTTGTTGCGTTGCAGGAAGCGGTAGCGCTGGAGCACGTAGTCGGCCGCGGCGATCGCCGCCAGCGCCGCCAGCGCCGCCAGCGTGAGCTTGTAGAGCAGATGGCTCATGTCGCCGGCGATGCCGATCGGCGACTGTTCCATCACCGATTGCAGCATGGTGCGCTCGGGCCAGATCTGGGTCCACACCGCGAAGCCGACCACGCCCATCTTCAGCAGGCCCTTGAGCAGATTGAGCCAACCCTCGAGGCCGAACATGCGCTTCAAGCCTGCGATCAGCGACAGCTTGGAGAAATCGGGTTTCAGCTTCTCGAACGTGAAGCTGGGCCGCGCCTGCAGGACATGGCCGCCCAGCGCGAAGGCCATCATCATCGCGAAGACGGGGCCCAGGATCGTGCCCAGCGTGGTCACGACATGGCGCGCCAACGCCATCATGTCGGACGACGAGGCGACACCCATCTGCTCGGGCTGTTCCAGGAACATCCGCATCGCCATCGCCAGCTGCTTCGCGGTGGAGGCGCCGAACATCATGATGACGAAGGCCGCGCCCAGCAGCAGGACGAAGGTCGAGACTTCCGGCGATTTGACGACGTCGCCGTGCTCGCGCGCCTCGTCGAGCCGTTTCTGTGTCGGCTGTTCGGTCTGCTGCGAGGAGTCGCGTTCGTCGGCCATGGCGGGTTACAGGAACTGCGCCATCTGCGCCGAATAGAAGTTCAGGAACAGCGTCATCATCGAGCCGATCAGAAGCGTCAGCAGCACGAAGCCGAACAGGATGTTGATCGGCATGGCGACGAAGAACACCTGAAGCTGCGGCATCAGCCGCGCCAGGATGCCGAGCGCGGCATAGAGCGCGAAGCCGAACACGATGAACGGCGCGGCGAGCTGGAAGCCCAGCACGAAGGCGGCGCTGACCAGCCGGATGGTGAGCTCGGCCATGTCGCCGGTGGGCAGCGCCGCGCCGGGCGGGATCATCTTGTAGCTGCCGGCGATGGCGCCGATCGCGACGTGGTGCAGATCGGTCGCGAAGATCAGCACCGCGCCCAGCAGCGAAAAGAAATTGCCGATCACGGCGCCCTGTTCGTGCTGCGTCGGATCGACGGTCTGGGCGTAGGCGAGCCCGGTCTGTGTCGCGATCAGATAGCCGGCGACCTGCAGCGAACTCATGATGATGCGCGACATGCCGCCGATCAGGATCCCCGCTGTCACCTCCTGCATGATCAGAAGGCCCAGCTGCAGCGTGTTGGTCGGCGCCGCCGCGGGATAGAAGTGCTCCACCGTCGGCGTCATCGCCGCCGTCACCGCCAGCGCCAGCACCAGGCGCACGCGCGAGGGGATGCCGCCTTCGCCCAGCGCCGGCAGCAGCATCATGATCGCGCCGGTCCGCGCGAACACCAGCAGATATGTCAGGATCAGGCCGGACAGCGCGGGCAGGTGGATGTGCATTACCTGTCATCCCCGGCGAGCGCCGCGCAGCGGCGCGAGGGAAGGGGACCCAGGTGGCACGACCGGGCGTGATCCATCCACCTGGGTTCCCTTCCCCTCGTATCGCTGCCGCGATACTCGGCCGGGAATGACAAGCGGTGTATCATCGTCAATACGCCGCGATGCGCTGCGCGATGTCGACCATCAGCCCGTTCATCGCCGAGCCGGCGAAGGGCAGGGTGATCAAAAGGACGATGAAGATCGCGACGATCTTGGGCACGAAGACCAGCGTCATTTCCTGGATCTGGGTCAGCGCCTGCAGCAGGCCGATGCCCAGGCCGACGATCAGCGCGGTCAGCATGGAGGGCATGATGACCTCCAGCAGCACGAGGATGGCGGAGCGGGCGAAGTCGATGGAGTCCGCGGCGGTCATTGTTCGGTCCGTGTGTTGTCTCCCTCATCCTTCGACAAGCTCAGGATGAGGAGTGGAAAACTGTCCTCATGCTGAGCTTGTCGAAGCGTGAGGGGCATCGAAATCAGATCGGCATGTTCATGATGGATTGGTAGGCCTGCACGACCTTGTCGCGCACCGCCACCACGGTATCCAAGGTGATCTCCGCCTGGTTCACCGCGCTCACCACGTCGACGATGTTGGCCTGGCCGGCGACCTGGCGCGCCGCCTGGCTCTCGCCCTGCTTCATCGTGCCGATGCCGTCCTTCAATGCGCCTTCCAGGAAATTCGAGAAGTCGCCCGTGCCCGCACCGATCGCGCCGGGTGCCCCCGCCGTTCCGGCGCTGGCGCCGCCGATGTTGGCGATCGATTGATAGGCGGCGGCTGCCGTCGCGGCGGGAATGGCCATGGTCTAATTCTCCATCACTTCAAGAGATCGACGGTGCGCGCCAGCATCGTCTTGCTCGCATCCATCACCGTCAGATCGGCCTCGTAGGAACGTTGCGCTTCGCGCATGTCCATGATCTCGACCAGCGAGTTGACGTTGGGCAGCTTGACGTAGCCCTTGGTGTCGGCGTTGGGATTGCCCGGATCGTATTGCAGGCGGAATTCGGAATTGTCGGTCACGGGGTTTCCCGGCGTGACCAGCGTGGCGCCCAGCTCGCGGTCGAACTCGCTCTTCACCGTCGCGATCTTGCGGCGATAGGGATCGCCGCCCGGCGTCGAAGACGTCGAGTTCGCGTTGGCGATATTCTCCGCGATGATGCGCATGCGGTCCGATTGCGAACGCATGCCCGACGCGGCGACGATCAGTGAGGTGGTGAAGTCCATCGTTATTCTCCTTAGCCGCCATGCCCGATGGCGGTGCGCATCATGTTCATCGCCTTGGCGTAGAGATTGCTCGCCGCCTGATATTCCGCCTGGGTGTCGGAGACGCGGATCATCTCCTGCTCGAGGCTGACGGTGTTGCCGTTGGGACTGGCCTCGACGTCCGGCGCGTTGAAATCGGTGAACGCGGCGCTGCCCTTGGAGCCGATCGCGATGTGCCGCGGATCGGTCACCGCCATGCCGCCCTGGAACTGCGACGGCGTGGTGGAATCCTTGAGGATGTCCTCGAAATTGACCGGCTTCAGGTCCTTGGCCGTGTAGTTCGGCGTATCGATATTGGAAACGTTCTGCGCGAGCACGTTCTGACGCGCGCTCAGCCAGCTCATCCGCTCCTTCAGCATCGCGAGCAGCGGCATGTCGGACAGGTTCATTGCCATGGGCGGTTCTCCGTATACGGAAAATTAGCCTTAAGAACCGCGAGCATGCGCGACGAGGATTAAGCCCCGCTTAACGCTAATGGAAATACCTGCCGGGCAAATTCCTCCGTTTTTTAACGCGCGATTAAGGTTGACCGATTTCTTATGCGCGCATGGATGTGATGGATTTCGCGCGCTATATCGGCGCTCTGCTGCTCGTGTTGGGCCTGGTCGGCGCCGCCGGTCTTGCCGCGCGCCGCTTCGGTCTTTCGGGCCTCGTCAAGCCGGCCGCGACGCGCCGCCTCGCCGTGGTCGAGACGCTGATGATCGGGCCGCGCCAGCGGCTTCTCATCATCCGCCGCGACGACAAGGAGCATCTCGTTCTCAGCGGCCCCGACGGCACCACGGTCGTCGAAGCCGGCATCGCGGCCAAGCCGTTGCCGATCACCGCCGAGCTTTTCGCGCCGGAAGCCGCATCGTGAAGCGGCTCGGCCTCTTTCTCGTCCTCGTCATCGGCGCACTGCTGGTTTTGCCGCAGGCCGCGTCCGCCGCCTCGCCGGCCGCCGCCGCCGTGGTGAATGCGGCCAGCGGCGCTACGTCGACCGCGGGCGGCGGCCTCAACGTCGATCTGTCGGGCGGCGGTCTCTTTACTGATAAGATGCTGCAGATCATCGCGCTGATCACGGTCCTGTCGATCGCGCCATCGATTCTCATCATGATGACCAGCTTCGTGCGCATGGTCGTCGTGCTCTCGCTCCTGCGCACCGCGCTCGGCCTGCAGCAGAGCCCGCCCAACAGCGTGATCGTCTCGCTGGCGCTGTTCCTCACCCTGTTCGTGATGACGCCGACGCTGAAGGACGCCTACACCCAGGGCATCATGCCGCTGGTCAACAATCAGATCACGACCGAGGTCGCGTTCGACCGCGCCGCGACGCCGATGAAGAAGTTCATGCTCGCCCATGTGCGCCAGGCGGATCTGAAGCTGTTCCTCGACATGACCAACACCAAGGCGCCGGCCAAGCCGCAGGATGTGGCGATCACCACCATCGCACCCGCGTTCATGCTCAGCGAACTCAAGCGCGCCTTCGAGATCGGCTTCCTGATCTTCGTGCCCTTCCTCATCATCGACATGGCGGTCGCCTCGATCCTGATGAGCATGGGCATGATGATGCTGCCGCCGGTGATCATCTCGCTGCCGTTCAAGCTGATCTTCTTCGTGCTGGTCGACGGCTGGCGCCTGGTCGCTGGCAGCCTCGTGGAGAGCTATCTCCACGCCCCGCCGCCGAGCTGATAATAGTTATTGGCAAGGATAGTCTCCGCCCAAAGGAGATCATCCATGGCATCCAGCGTCGATCTCGGCCCCAAGCTTGAAGGCGTCGTCGCCAAGCTCGTGTCCAAAGGCCGCTACAATTCCAAAAGCGAAGTCATTCGCGAGGGCGTGCGCCTTGTCGAGGAGCGCGAGAAACGGCTGGCGACGCTTGACCGGGCTCTGGATCGTGGCTTGACGGACGTCGAGGCCGGGCGGACGAAACCGGCAGGAGGGGTTTTCGACCGTCTCGAAGCGAAATATCTCGCCATGGCCGGCAAGAGCCGCAAGGCTCGCGCCACTTGATCGTCGTCCTGTCGGACGCAGCCGAAGCGGATCTGGAAGGGATCGGTGATTGGATCGCGCACGACGCGCGCGACTACGAGGCGATCCTGTTTCCGTGACGCCCTCACCGATGCGAGACGCAGCGGCCGTCCGCCATGAGGAACCCGTCGGAGCAGTCGTCGCTCGACTGCGCGTCGCTGCGGCAGCGGCCGGTGTCGAAATTGCACGTATAGGGCGCGCAGGTCTCGCTGAAGCCTTGCGAGTTCTGCGAGGTGTTCCGGTCGAGGCATTTGAAGGTCAGCCCGCCATTCTGCCCGATGCGCGTTTGCAGATCGGCGATCTGCGCGCGCAGCGACTGGGCCGTCTGGTTGAGGTGCGAGCGCTCCGCCTGACACGCCGCCATCGGATCGATCGCGTTTGTGTTCGCGGCGCGCGCGGTAAGCGGCTCGCACAAACCCGCGGCCGGCTTGTGCGCCGGTGCGGCGGTGGCCGCGCCGGCGGCAAGAAGGAGGATGGCCGCTGCTCGCCAGATTCTCATCGCTGATCCTCCGCTCATGGGCTGCACGCGCCGGCCTCGCCGTCGGCGAGGTAGTGGCCGATGGCGCAATCATCGCTGGTGCGCGCGAAGCTGCGGCACATCCCGTCGATCGGATCGCAGCGATAAAGGCCGCAGGATTGGACATGACCCAGTCCGTCGCTCGATGAATTCAGATCGCCCGAACAGGTGTAATGCGCCGCGAGTCTCGCGGTCAGAACCGCTTGAAGCTGCGAGATGCGCACGCGCAGATTGGGAATGACTGTGCTTTGCAGATACGCATTGCGGTCGCGGCATATCTGCGGCGTCTCGGTCAATTGGCTCATTGCGCCGGGCGCCAGATTCGCGGTGCCGCGCACCGGTGCGGCGACGGCCGCCGTGGCGGCGAGAATGACGGAAAGGACGGCAACCCATCGGCGCATGACGTTCCCCCTTATCGTTGCCGGCAGGCTACGGCAAAAGGGGGTGGGCGGCAAAGACCTGCGCCGCTACTCCGCTGCCTGGCGTACATCCGCCGGCTTGCGCGCCTTGTTGAACGGGCGGTCGCCCAGGATCGTGGCGCGGTTCATGATGCGGCGGTGCGGCAGGTAGTCGTTCACCGCGTAATGCTGCGTGACGCGGTTGTCCCAGAAGGCGATGGAGTTGGGCTTCCACTTCCAGCGCACCTGGTATTCCGGCTTCTGGATGTGGGCGAACAGCATGTTCAGGAGCGCGCTGCTCTCCTCGCGGCGCAGGCCCTTGATGCGGTCGGTGAAGCCGTAATTGACGAACAGCCCGTCCGCGCCGGTCTCGGGATGGGTGCGCACCACCGGATGCAGCACAGGCGGATGCTCGTCCACCGCCTTGGCGTGCTTGTCGGCGCCCGCCTCCTTGGCCACCTGGCCGCGCGCCGGAAAGCCGCGCGCGAAATCGTGCACCGCGTCCAGTTCGCTCAAGAAGCGCTGCAACGGCTTCGACAGTCCCTCGAACGCCGCCTGCATGTTCGCCCAGCAGGTGTCGCCGCCCTCCGGCGGCAGAAGCTTGGCATAGAGGATCGCGCCCAGGGGCGGGGTCTCGATGAAGGTGACGTCGGTGTGCCAGGCGTCGTTGTCGGTTGGATTGCCGGCATGATTGTCGAGGATGAACATCTCGGGCGCCTCGGGCACGCCGGGATAGAGCGGGTGGGTGTGCAGCTTGCCGAAGCGCGCCGCGAAATCGCGGTGCTGCACCGGCGTGATGTGCTGGTCCTCGAAGAAGATCACCTTGTGCTTGAGCAGAGCCCCGCGGATCTGCGCGATCTGCTCCTCGTCCAGGCGCTTGGCGAGATCGACGCCGCCGAGCACCGCGCCGATGGTCGGCGTCAGCGTGGTCGTGGTGATGGTCGCCATGGCGGAACTCCGAAGGACAAAGAAACGGGCCGGAGTTTAAGACGGTCTGCGCCGCGGGCGCAAAAGGGGATTGCGCGCGCGGGCCTTGGCCTTCCTCCGGCCCGTGCAAGTTCAGGGAGGAAGCGCCGGAGACGAAGCCGGCACCCTTTTTAAATACTACTAAATCGATAGAGTCAACGATGTAAGATCATCCGGCCGCGCTACCAGATGCGCACGCGTTTTTCGGGCGCTATGTAAAGCTTGTCGCCCGGCTTGACGCCGAACGCCGTGTACCAGGCGTCGATGTTGCGGACCACGCCGTTCACCCGGAACTGCCGGGGCGAATGCGGATCGCTGACCACCTGGCGGCGCGCCGCGTCGTCGCGCAGCTTGCCGCGCCAAGCCTGGGCCCAGGCGAGGAAGACACGCTGGTCGCCGGTCAGACCGCCCAGCACCGGCGCGGGCTTGCCGCCGAGCGACGCGTGATAGGCGTCGAGCGCCAGCGTCACGCCGCCCAGATCGGCGATGTTCTCGCCCATGGTGAGATCGCCGTTGACGTGCACGCCGGCAAGCGGCTCGAACCCCGAATATTGCCCGCCGAGCACCGCCGCGCGCGCCTTGAACGTCGCGGCATCCTGCGCCGTCCACCAGTCGCGCAGCGCGCCCAGGGCATCGATCTGGCGGCCCTCGTCGTCGAAGCCGTGCGTGAGTTCGTGGCCGATCACCGCGCCCGCCGCGCCATAGTTGATCGCGTCGTCGGCCGCCGCATCGAAGATCGGCGGCGTCAGGATCGCGGCGGGAAACACGATGTCGCGCAGAAACCCGTTATAGGCATCGTTGGTCTGCGGCGTCATCGTCCAGTCGCCGCGATCGACCGGCCCGTTCAACCGACCGACCTGGAAATCCCATTCGTGCCGCGCCGCGGCGCGCACGTCGCCGATCAGGTCGTTGTCGCGGACGACGAGCTTGGAATAGTCGCGTGGCGTGCCCGGATAGCCGACCTTGATGGCATAGGTGTCGAGTTTCCTGAGCGCCTCCGTCTTGGTCGGCGCGCTCATCCAGTCCAGCTTTTCGATGCGCGCGCGATAGGCGGCCTTGACGTTCTGTACCAGCGCTTCGATTTTCGCCTTGGCCGCGGGCGGGAAATATTTGGCCGTGTAAAGCTGTCCGACGGCCCAACTCATATTGCCGAAACAATCCCGGCGATCGCCGTTGCAGTCGCCACCCGATACCGCGCGCACCGCCCGCTTCCAGCGCGGCGCCAGCGCTGCCTGGCCGCTCAACATCTTGTCGTGCATCGCGAAATGCGCATCGACGAAGGCGCTGGAGAGATAGGGCGCGCCGTCATCGGCGACACGGAATGCCTCCCAGGCCTGCAGGATCGCGATCGGCGTGCCGGCAAAGACTTTCGCGATGGCGGGGAAGGCGGACGTCTCGGCGACCACCAGGGTCTTCGTGTCGCGCAAGCCCGCGGCCGCCAGATAGGCCTGCCAATCGAAGCCCGGTGCGAAGGAAGGCAGGTCGGTCACCGCCATCTTGTTGTAGCTCGCGACCGGATCGCGCTGCTGCACCTTGGTCCAGCTTGCGTCCGCGATCGCCGTCTCGAACGCGACGATGGCCTTGGCGTTTGCCGCGGGCTCGCTCCAGCCGATCAGCGTCAGCAGCCGTGTGACATAGTCGGTCAACGCCGCCTTCTGCGCCGCGAAGTCCGGCTTCAGGTAATAGTCGCGGTCGGGCAGCGTCAGTCCGCTCTGGCCGATATAGACCGCGTAGCGGTTGGGATCCATCAGATCGACGTCGAGCCCGAGGCCGAAGACGGCGCCGCCGAGTTCGAAGGAATTGCGGCCCATGAACGCGGCCAGCGCGCGGCGCGTCTTGGCGCCGCGAATTTCGGCCAGCAGCGGGTTCAGCGGCGCCGCGCCCAGCGCCTCGACGTGGCTCTCATCCATGAAGGCGCGGTAGAAGGCGCCGACCTTGCCGTCCAGCGAAGTGGGCGCCGCGCCCGCATGCGCCGCGGCATCCTCCAGGATCTCGTGGATCTGCTCTTCGGTGCGGTTGGCCGCCAGAAGGCGCAGCGAGATGCCCGGCTTGTCCTGCGCGATGGTGGCGTGGTCGAGCCATGTGCCGTTGGCGAAACGGAAGAAGTCGTCGCCGGGCTTGGTGGCCGCATCCTCGCCCGCCAGGTCGAGACCGAACGTTCCGTATTCCGGCTTGGCGTCGTCGCCCTTGGCCAGCGCTCCGAAGGCCAGCGCCACCGCCAATGCCCAGCCAAAACGAGCCTTCACGCGAACCTCCTGCCCGACCGCTCGGAACTCGGTCCTGTCCTTCGCGGGGTCCGCGGTTTCGCACAAGGACTTTGGCGCCGGACCCGGGTGCCTCGCCGTTCAACATTGCGCGAGTCGCGCCTCGCGACGCCCTGTCTCGACAGGTCGGGTTCGCCGGTCAGGACCCAGATAGCATTGTGCGCCGCCGTCATGCGCCTGCTGCAATGCTCCCTTTCGCGTCTTTCGCAAATTTTTTTCATTAAGTTACCTATTTGAAATAACTCATAAAAATCTTAGCGTGACGCATCGCATTGTACGAATTGTTGCGAGTGCGAAGAATTTCTCCTTGAAATCCAGTGGCCTGATACTAATCTTCTGAACGTTGAACCTTGAAGGAATTATTCACATGAACAAGTCCCGCTTCCTGGCTCTTTCCGTCCTCCTGGCGACCTCCGGAATTGGCGCGGCTTATGCCCAGGCGCCGGCTCTGGCCGCCGGCACCTACAAGCTCACCGTCGGCTCCAAGACTCCCTGCGACGTCACGATCACGTCCGAGGGTAGCCTGACGCCCGGCGCCACCTGCGAAACCGGCGTATCGCTTGCCAAGTGGCAGCAGAGCGGCGCGAACGGCTATCAGCTCCTCTCCGGCTCGGGCGAGACCTATGCGGTTCTGAAGCCGCATGGCGAACAGCTCGAGGGCATCACCTTTGCCGACCAGCGCAAGGTCGTTCTCAGTCACTAAAGGACGCGTGCTTCCCGTCCTCCGCGTGGGAGAAGGGCCGTGCACCCAGCGCGGCCCTTTTTCTTTTCCGCCCGACGCGCGGTAAGCTGACCGGCGATGGCGATCCACGACCACAGCGCCCATGAGCACGGCATCTGGACGCACGACCACGTCTTCCTCGGCGCCGGCCACGCGCGGGCCGAAAAGCGCGCGCTGCTCGCCACGCTGATCACCGCGCTGTTCATGGCGGTGGAGATCGTCGCCGGCCTTCTCTTCGGCTCCATGGCGCTCCTGGCCGACGGCTTCCACATGGCGACGCATGTCGGCGCGCTGGGCCTGGCCGCCGGCGCCTATTGGCTGGCGCGCCGTCATGCCCGCGATACGCGCTTCACCTTCGGCACGGGCAAGTTCGGCGACCTCGCCGCCTTCGCCAGCGCCATCGTGCTCGGCCTGATCGCGCTCGCCGTCGCCTTCGAGTCGATCGCGCGGCTGATCGCGCCGGTCGCGGTGAACTACGGCAGCGCGCTTGTCATCGCCGCCCTGGGGCTCGGCGTGAACCTCATCAGCGCCGTCATCCTCAGGGACGATCATCACGCGCACGAGCATGGCCACCTGCACGCGCATCATCACGATGACGGTCATGCCCACGGCCATGCCGACAACAACATGCGCGCGGCCTATGTCCACGTGCTGGCGGATGCCGCGACCTCGGTCCTCGCCATCGCGGCGCTGGCGGCGGGGCTCCTGTTCGGCGTGCGCTTCCTCGATCCTTTGGTCGGCGTGGTCGGCGCCGGCGTGATCGCGTCCTGGGCCTATGGCTTGATCCGCGACAGCGCGCTGGTGCTGCTGGATGCGGAGGACGATCCGGGCCTTGCGGCGCGCATCCGCGCCCATATCGAAGGCGTCGCCGGCACGCGGGTGAACGATCTGCATCTGTGGCGGCTGGGGCCCGGCCATCGCGGCCTGATCGTCTCGCTGGTGAGCCCGCTGACGACGGATGCCGAAGCGGTGAAGGACGGCCTGCGCCGCCACTTCCCGGATCTAAGCCACGTGACGGTCGAGGTCGCGGTCTGCGCCGATTGCGGCGCGCCGTAGCATATCCAGGCCGGCCGCGACGAAGCCCAGCCCGAACGCCACGCCGGCCGCCGCCGTCATCGCGGCCGGCGCGAACCCGGCCGTCCCCAGCACACCCAACGCCAGCGCGATCAACCAGGCGAGCGGCGCCCAAGGCGGCGTGCTTCGTCTTGCGAGAGCATCCACCGCGTAGATCGTCAGGCCGAGCAGCGTCACCGTCGCGCCGAGTTGATAGCTCCCCAATCCGAAAGCGGAGGCCCGCACGATCAACAATCCCAGCATCGCCACGCCAAGTCCCAGCGCGCCGGCGAGCAGCGTCACGCGATGCCATGCCCAAAGCCCCGCGATGCCGGCCAGCAACAGGACGTCGGTGATGAAATAGAGCGCCGCCAAAGCCTGCGGCGACAAAAGACCAGCCGTAAAGCTGTCGGCGATGCGCAGCGCGCCGCCGACGACGGCGCACAACCCGGCCGCGCGTGGAAAGGCGTTCACCTCAGCCCTCCCGCGCGACGAAATCGCGGGCCTGCGTCGCCAGGCGAAGCCCGTGGTGGCGCTTCTGCGGCGTCGCCAGCCAGCGGTTCATCGCCGCCGCCATGATGGCATGCCACGGTGCGTCCGGTGCGGCGGCCAACTCCTCCTCCAGCGCGAACAGCATCTTGACGCGATGGCAGGCGATGATCGGCTCGACGATGCCGTGATCGTAGAGACCTGCCATCTCGCGTGCGATAAAGCCGGGCACGTCGTCGACGCGCCACGCCGTCACGTCCTGCTGCGCATTCACGTATCCCTTGTTGCGCCCGACGAACAAGGCGAGCTGCAGCAGCGCGCGCGGCCACAGATCCGGCTGCGCCGCGCAGATGGTCCGCGCGGCGTTGGCGAAGGTCAGCGCATGGGTGAAATCGAGCCAGCTTGCATTGTCGGCGATGGCGTTGCCCGTCGCGCGATCGACCGCGGTCTCGAAGTGCAGCAGATTCCATGCCGCGGCGCCGAGCAGCGCATCATAAATCTCGCGCGCTGGCCGTCCGCTGGAGGCCAGCGTGCGCCTGAGCGCGCCATCGATGGAAAGTCCGATGAAATCCTCGGACCGCGCCGGCGAATCGCCGGTGCCGTCCCATGCCGTCAGCGCTTTGTCGTAACTACGGAATTCCGGCACCCGCTCCTCGCGCGTCGCCGCCACCAGCGAGCGCACCAGCGCCAGCATCACCGGCAGCTCCGCGTCGCCGCCCAGGCGCCGGGTCAGCTCGCGGCTCTTCTTCACATAGATCGCGCTGTGGCCGAAATCGGCGTAGTGCGCCAGTGCCGCGCGGCCCAGCGCGCGCCCGACCGCGTCGCGCGCCACGCCGCTCCCCAGTGCGCCGCGCAGCAGCGCCACCGCGGCCGCTTCGTCTTCCGCCTCGATGGCGGCCAGGAACGCATCGCTCTTCCAGGCTTGCACCTCGTCCGTATACGGAAACGTCCGTGCCCCCAGCGTGTCCCAGGCGAGATGGGCGATCGGCTCGATCGTCGCGGCGAGCCGCGCGTCTTCGCTCGGCGCCCGGTCCGCCAGCGTCAGCCAATCGGCCGCCGCGGCATAGGCATGCGTCATGCCGTATTCGAGAAAATCGTTCTGCTCCCGAATGGCGAAGGCGAGCGCCGCTTCGGCCTTCGTGCCGGCGCGCTCCAGCCGCGCCACCTCGCGCGCCATGCGCGGATGATCGCCGTCGCGGATCGCGGCCCGCAATCCCTCCAGCCCGCGGGCGCGCAACGCATCCGCCGGCGGCTCGCTGAGGTCCAGGAAGATTTCGCCGTCGCGCAGATCGACCGGATAAGTGCGCACCGGGTCGCGGCCGACCAGCGCCTGGCCGGTCTTCAAATCGAATTTCCAATTGTGCCAATTGCAGGTCAGCACGCAGCCCTCGCCCAGACTGCCTTCGCTCAGGGGAAAGCCCTCATGCGGGCAGCGATTGGCGATCGCGAAGACGCGCCCGGCCGTGGCGATCAGCAGGATTTGCTTGCCGGCCAGGCGCAGCACCTTGCGGCGTTGCGCCGCCAGCGTCTCCTCGCGCAGGCCCGTCGCGGTGAACATTCCGGCCTCTCCTTTTTTCCAAAGGCACGGCTTTAGAATATCGGCGGGCTTGATTTAAGCAAGCATTGACTTTAGAAAAGAACGCATGGCTTCCTTGCCCGATCCGCACACCACGCCCAAGAGCGGCCGCGCCGCGGTGCTCGACCTTTTGAAGCGCGAGGGTCCGATTTCCGCCGATTCCCTGGCCGGCCGGCTCGGCGTCACGGCAATGGCCGTGCGTCAGCATCTGACCTTGCTTTCGGAGAACGGTGCCGCCGCGTTCGAGGAACAGGCGCGGCCGCGCGGCCGCCCGGTCCGGCTGTGGCGCGCGACCGACGCCGCGTCGGCGCATTTCGCCGACAGCCATTCCGCGCTCGCCGCCGATCTCGTCGTGCAGATGAAAAAGGCGTTCGGCGAGGAGGGCATGGATCGCATCTTGAAGCTGCGCAACGCCGAGCTGGAAAAATCCTATCGCGCCAAGATCGATCGGGCCGATGGCCTCAAGGCGCGGCTCGACGCGCTTGCCAAGATTCGCAGTGCCGAGGGCTATATGGCGCAGGTGCGGCGCGATCCCGACAGCGGTGGCTGGCTGTTCGTGGAGAACCATTGCCCGATCTGCGCCGCCGCGCGGCTTTGCACGGGGCTGTGCCGCGAGGAGCTGGCGCTGTTCCACCGCGTGCTGGGCAAGACCGTCAAAGTCGAGCGCCTTTCCCACATCCTCGCCGGCGCGGGTCGCTGCGCCTATCGGGTGACGGCGGTTTGAATCGCGGCGCGGCCGCATTGCGTTAAGGGCCTGGCGAAGGACGGCAAGCCCAGCCGTCGGCCATCCGGGCGACATCGCCGCCGTCGCGTTGTTCCTCGCCTCCGACGACTCCGCCTGGTTGACCGGCGAACGCCTGACGGCGGGCTGCGCTAGCCGCCCGATCTCCCGCTGCAAGGCCCCCTCCCATGCAGCGGGAGGATCGCGTAATGTCGGCGCGCATGACCGAACCCGTCGTCGCGCTATCCCACATCACCAAGCGCTTCGGTGATTTCATCGCCGTGAACGATCTGTCTTTCGCTCTGGCGCGCGGCTCGATCCTGGGGTTCCTGGGCCCCAACGGCGCCGGCAAGACCACCACGCTGCGCATGATGCTGGGCATCTTTCCGCCCGATACGGGCACCATCCGCGTGCTCGGCCGCGACGTCGGCCAGGTGCGCGAGCGCATCGGCTATCTGCCGGAGGAGCGCGGCCTCTACAAGCGCATGCGCGCCGACGCGGCCATCGCCTATATCGCGACGCTGAAGGGGATGCGCCGCGGCGCCGCGCTCGCGCGCGCCCGCGAACTGCTGAAGGAATTCGGACTCGGCGATTTCGCCCAGGTGCGCATCGAAGGGCTCTCCAAGGGCATGGCGCAGAAGGTGCAATTGCTCTCGGCGGTGGTGCACGATCCGGAATTCGTCATCCTGGACGAGCCGTTCTCGGGCCTGGATCCCGTCAATCAGACCGAGCTCGAAGCCTTCATCCGGAAACTCGCGGGCGAGGGCAAGACGATCCTGTTCTCCACCCACACCATGCAGCATGCCGAGCGGCTGTGCGACCGCCTGCTCATCCTCGCCAAGGGCACCAAGCGGTTCGAAGGCACGCTGGAGGAAGCGCGTGGGCTTCTGCCGCGCCGTGCCCGTATCGGCGGCGAGGGCGATCTGTCGTTCCTGGCTCGGCTGCCCGGCGTCACGCGCGCCACGCCGCCGGCGCAAGGCCAGCCCCATTGGCTTCTCGATCTGAAGGAAGGCGACGACGGCCGCGCCCTGCTCGCCGCCTGTTTCGCGCGCGGCGTGCCGCTCACCCATTTCGACGTCTCGCCGCCCGAGCTGCACGACGTCTTCGTCGCGCTGGTCGGCGCCGGCCCGCAGAAGGCGGCGGCATGACCCACGCCTTCCTCATCGCGCGCCAGGAATTCATCAAATACGTCACGCGGCGCGGCTTCTGGCTGTCGATCCTGATGTTTCCGCTGTGGATCATGATCGTGATTTTCGTGCCGCAATGGACGGGCGGCGGCCATGACAATGCACCGCACGCCTTGACGATCGTCGATCGCAGCGGCGGCTTCTATCGCGACGCGATCCTGCAGCAGGTCGCGCAAGATACCGAAGATCGCGAGCTTGCCGCGGCCGCGCACTACGCCGCGGCCTTTGTCGATTTTGGGCAGCTCCCGCGTTCCACCGCGCAAATGCTCGCGAAGCCCGACACGGTTCAGGCCCGCCGCGCCTACCGCTCCCTCGGCATGGTCGTGCTGGTCGATGAGATGACCGCCGCGCTCAAGCCGGGCGCTCCATTCTTCGGTCCGCCCGGCGCGCGCTTTATCTATGTTCCGCCGTCCCGCGAACTTCTCGCGGCGCGGGGCGCGGCCCTGGATTTTGCGGTGACGCGCACGTTGCGGGACGGCGACGGTCCGCTCGACATCGACGCGGTTGTCGTCATTCCCGAGGGCTTTGGTCCTGACTCTGCCGACGGCGCACAATTCTGGCGCGGCAAGAACGAAAGCGATCTGCGCGCGCTGGTGACGGACAGTTTGACCCTGGCCCTGCGCCTCGCCGTCGCGCAGCGCTATGCCCCCGTCCTGCGCAACCGCGACATGCTCACGCCCGCGGTGATCGATACGCTTTCGGGACCGGCCATCCTGGACATCCGCAATCCCAACCGGGCCGGCGGACGCGAAACCTCGATGGACTCCATCGTCCCGATCGCGCTCGCGATCATCCTGTTTGTGGTCTCGGTGATGAATTCGTCGGTGCTGCTGCAAGGGGTGGTGGAGGAGAAATCCACCCGCATGATCGAGGTGCTGCTCTCCTGCGCCACGCCGCGCGAGATCACCAGCGGCAAGCTGATCGGCGTCATCGCGGTGGCGCTGGCGACGCTTCTGATATGGGCGGCGGTGTTCCTGGCGCTGATCACGCTCGTCAGTCAGGACCAGGCGGCGATGATCCTCACCTCGCTGAAGGCGGTCGTCTCCTTGGGCACCTTGCCGCTGCTGATCGTCTATTTCCTCTGCGGGCTCTTGATCTACGGCACGCTGTTCTTGGCCATCGGTTCGATGGCGTCCAGCCTCGCCGACGCACAATCGCTGCTCGGCCCCTCGATGCTGATCCTGATGCTGCCCAATCTCCTGATCGCGCCGGTGATGCGTGATCCCAACGGGCCACTTGCAACGGCATTTTCCTGGATTCCGATCTACACACCCTTCTTCATGATGCTGCGGATCTCGAGCCACCCGCCCCTCTGGCAGATCTGGGCCACCGCGGCGCTCGCCATCGCCACCACCGCGGCGATGATCGTGTGGACCGGCCGCATCTTCGCCCGCCATGTCCTGACCACCGAGCGTCCGCCCGCGCTGGGCGTTCTGTTGCGCGGTCTGCTCGGCCGGCGCGGCTGAACGCGGGCGAGTTCGCGCATCGGACATATGTTGTTCGCCCGGGCGATGGCGGCGGCGGGGGCGATCTTGCAGGATTGCGCCCAACCAGACCGACCGGCGGCACGGGAGAGCGAATGTGAAGGATTTCAAGGATCAGGTCGCCTTCATCACGGGCGGCGCCTCGGGTGCCGGCTTCGGCCAGGCGCTGGTGTTCGGCCGCGCCGGCGCAAGGATCGTGATCGCCGACGTGCGCGCGCCGGCGGTGGAAAAAGCGCTCGCCGACCTCAAGAAGGAAGGCATCGCCGCGCACGGCATCGTGCTCGACATCACCGACCGTGCCGCCTACGCGAAAGCCGCCGACGAGGTGGAGAAAGTGTTCGGCGGCCCGCCGACGCTTCTGTTCAACACCGCGGGCGTGAACAGTTTCGGCCCGGTCGAGAATTCGACCTATGACGATTTCGACTGGCTGATCGGCGTCAATCTGGGCGGCGTGGTCAACGGCATGGTCACCTTCGTGCCGCGCATGATCAAGGCCGGCAAGCCGGCGCATATTGTTACCGTCTCATCCCTTGGCGGCTTGCAGGGCAGCGCTTTGGCTGCGCCCTATTCGGCGGCGAAGGCGGCGGTGATCAACCTGATGGAAGGCTATCGCATGTCGCTGGAGAAACACGGCATCGGCGTCTCGGTGCTGTGCCCCGCCAACATCAAGTCGAACATTGCGGAAGCCGTGCGCATCCGCCCCGCCAGATTCTCCAACACCGGCTATGTCGAGACCCAGGAAGCCATCGACTCGCTGCATTCGATCTACATCCACGGCATGGAGCCGGTGGAGCTCGCCGGCCACGTCAAGCGCGCCGTCGAGGCGAACCAACTCTACATCATCCCCTATCCGGAGGCGAAGGAGGGGTTGAAGAAGCACTTCGACGCGATCCTCGATTCGGTTCTGCCGATGGAGGCCGATCCGGAAGGCGCCAAGAAGCGCGTCGCGGCGCTCCAGGCCTGGGCCGCCGACCGCGCGCGGGTGTTCAACAAGGAACAGGGCAAACCATGAAGGACGTCGGCGGCAAGACCGCGTTCATCACCGGCGGCGCCAGCGGCATGGGCCTCGGCATGGCGACGATCTTCGCTGAGGCCGGCATGAAGGTCGTGATCGCCGACGTGCGCGAGGCCGCGCTGGCGCAGGCGATGAAGACTTTCGACAACACCAATCTCGCGGTGCATCCCATCGTGCTCGACGTCGCCGACCGCGCCCGCTGGGTCGGCGCGGCCGACGAGGCGGAGAAGCAATTCGGCAAGGTCCATGTGCTGGCGCTCAATGCCGGCGTCGGCGTGCTCGGACCGATGCAGGCGGCGACCTACAAGGACTGGGATTTCAATCTCTCGATCAATCTCGGCGGCGTGGTCAACGGCCTCGTCACCTTCCTGCCGCGCATGCTGGCGCATGGCGAGGAAGGGCATGTCGTTGCCACCTCGTCCACCGGAGGCTTCTCCGCGGTCGGCAACGCAGGCCTCTACTGCACCTCCAAATTCGCCGTGGCCGGCATGATGGAGGCGCTCGCCACCGATTTGCGCGGCACCAAGATCGGCGCCTCGGTGTTCTTTCCCGGCCCCGTGCAGACCAGCCTCGGCATGACGACGCATGAAGTGCGCCCGGCGCATCTGCAGAACGAAGCCGTCGCCACCAACATCCCCGGCCAGCGCGATGCGCGCCCGGCGCCCGGCTACGACACTTCTCTATTTATGACCAAGGAAGAGGTCGGCAAGCGCGTGCTGCACGGCATCCTGCGCAACGATCTTTTCATCATGAGCCATCCGGAATTCCGCGAGGGCATCGTGGCGCGCAACGAGGCCTTGCTGCGCGCGATTCCCGACGAAAAGCCGAACGTGGCCCGCGCCGCGCTGATCCGGCAGTTCGGCTCCTTGATGCACAATCCGATCTACGACGCCCAGACCAAGGTTCCGGCCGAAGATTTCTGAATTGCAAATAAGAACAGAGGAGACGACCCATGCTCACGCTCTACAGCTTTGGCCCCGGCGCCAATTCCTTGAAGCCCATGCTGGCGCTCTACGAGAAGGGGTTGCCTTTCACGCCGCACTTCCTCGATCCGGCGAAGTTCGAGCACCATGACGACTGGTACAAGAAGATCAATCCGCGCGGCCAGGTGCCGGCGCTCGATCACGACGGCAAGATCATCACCGAATCGACGGTGATCTGCGAGTATCTCGAAGACGTCTTCCCCAACGACAAGCCGCTGCGCCCCAAGGATCCCTATCTGATCGCCCAGATGCGCATCTGGACCAAATGGGTCGACGAATATTTCTGCTGGTGCGTCTCCACCATCGGCTGGGAGCGGATGGTCAGCCAGATGGCGCGCGCCATCTCCGACGAGGAGTTCGAGGAGAAGGTCAAGCGCATCCCCATCCCCGAGCAGCAGACCAAGTGGCGCAACGCCCGCGCCGGCTTCCCCAAGGACGTGCTGGAGGAAGAGATGCGCAAGGTCCGCGTCTCCATCGCGCGGCTGGAAGAGCGCCTGAGCGAAAGCCCCTGGCTGGCCGGTCCGGATTACACGCTGGCCGACATCTGCAACTTTGCCATCGCCAACGGCATGGAGCGCGGCTTCGCCGACACGGTGAACGAGAAGGCGACGCCGCACATTATGGACTGGCTGCGCCGCATCAACGACCGCCCGGCGGCAAAAGAGATGTTCGCCAAAGCGAAGCGCGAAGTGCCTCCGCCGCCGAAGAAGGCGACGGCGTAGCCTCGCCGGAAAACGGCCTGGACGGGCCCCCATCCAGCGCGGATCCCGCGGGCCGGCCACCTATAAATCGAGCCAAGCGCATCCATTCTGCGTCGGGGCGCGTTCGCTTGCCGACGCCACCGGAGATCATGGATGACAGAGGCCGCAAAAGGCGCCGACCGTCCGACGCATGTCGAGGAGGCCATTCAGGCGATGACCGCGATGCACAACG
>CAZMHP010000037.1:0-18939 GCA_964566095.1 uncultured Rhizobium sp.
ACAACGAGGGGCCGCTCGGCACCTTCTTCCGCTACATCTGCGACAACGGCACCTACATCGCGCGCTATGACGACCTCGTCGACGGCAACGAGAAGCCGATCGATCTGAAGGGCGTGGCCGTGTCGATGAACGGCATCGAGCTTCAGGACCGCGAGTTCTTCGCGGCCATCCGGGAAGGCCGCGAGCCCAACGCCGGCGTCGCGCAGGTCCTGCCGGCGATGCGGACGCTCGACCGCCTCGAGAAGAGCTTGAGCCTGCCGCAATGAGCGGCGTGCGGCAGCTCGGGCCGTTCCAGGTTCCGGCCATCGGGCTCGGCTGCATGTCGCTCAGCCACGCCTATGGCACGCCGCCGGACGCGAACGCCGCCGCCAAAGTGCTGCACGGCGCGCTCGACATGGGCTGCACCTTTCTCGATACCGCGGCGCTGTATGGCTTCGGCGCCAACGAGACGCTGATCGGCAACGCGCTCAAGGCGCGGCGCGGTGAATATGTCCTCGCCAGCAAATGCGGCATCTCGCGCAACGCCGCCGGCCAGCGCGAGATCAACGGCCGCCCCGAAGAAATCAAGAAGACCTGCGACGAAAGCCTGTCGCGCCTGCAGACCGATGCGATCGACCTCTATTACCTGCACCGCTGGGACAAGCGCGTGCCCATCGAAGACAGTGTCGGCGCGCTTGCCGATTTGGTGGCGGCCGGAAAGATCAAGTCCATCGGTCTCTCCGAAGTCTCCGCCCCCACCTTGCGCAAGGCGCATGCGGTGCATCCCATCGCGGCGTTGCAGAGCGAATACTCCCTCTGGACCCGCAATCCGGAGATCGCGACTCTCGCCGCCTGCCAGGAACTGGGCACGGCATTCGTCGCTTTCAGTCCGGTCGGCCGCGGCTTTCTCGCCGGCGGTCTGCGCGACGCCGCCGCGCTCGAACCGAAAGACATCCGGCGCGGCATGCCGCGGTTCCAGGGCGAGAATTTCACCGCCAATCTCGGCCTGCTCGACGGGCTCGGCGCCCTTGCGCGCGAGCGGGGCTGCACGACGGCGCAGCTTTCGCTCGCCTGGGTGCTGTCGCGCGGGCGCCACGTCCTCGCCATACCGGGCACCACCGATCTGGAGCACCTGGCCGAGGACTGGGCGGCGCGCAATCTGATCCTGGATGCGGCGACGCTCGGCCGGCTGGATGCCCTGGTCAATCCGCGCACGGTCCATGGCCGTCGCTACAATGCGGCGACCGAAGCCGAAATCGACACCGAGTCGAACGAGACATGACCCAGCCGCGCACCATGGCGATCATCGGCTTCGGCGAGGTCGGCCAGACCTTCGCGCGCCAGTTCCACGCCGCCGGTCTGACGGACATCGCACTCTACGACATCGCCTTCGCCGACCCCGCCAGCGGGCCGTCCAAGGCGGCCGTAGCACCGTTCCGCAAGGCCGCCAGCGCCCTTGAGGCCGTCGCCGGCGCGGAGCTGGTGGTCAGCGCGGTCACCGCCGGCTCCGACCTGGACGCGGCGCGCTCGGTCCTGAAGGGGATCGGGCGCGGCGCCTGGTTCTGGGACCTCAACTCCGTCTCCCCCGGCACCAAGCGGCAAGCGGCCCAGCTCATCGACGGCGCGGGCGGCCGCTATGTCGAGGCGGCGGTGATGTCTTCGATCCCGCCCAAGGGCATCCGCACGCCCATGCTGCTCGGCGGGCCGAACGCGGAGGCCTTTCTCGAGGCGATGGCGCCGTTCGGCCTCGATATGAAGGTCTATGCGGCCGAGATCGGCCAGGCCTCCGCGGTCAAGATGTGCCGCAGCGTGCTCATCAAGGGCCTGGAGGCCCTGCTCACCGAGAGCATGCTGGCGGCGCGCCATTACGGCGTCGAAGCCGATGTGCTGGCCTCGCTGAAAGACACGATCCCCCATCCCGATTGGCCCAGGCAGGCCGCCTATATGATCAGCCGCGCCTTGCTGCACGGCCGCCGCCGCGCCGAGGAGATGCGCGAGGTCGCGCGCACGGTCGAGGAGGCCGGCGTCGCGCCGCTGCTCAGCCGCCCCATCGCCGAGCGCCAGGATTGGGCGGCGGACGAAGGGGGGCGGATCGCGAAGGATTTGCTGACCGCGCCCGAACTCAAACGCCTGCTGGACGAATTGACCGCGAAGACCTGACGCGGGAGACTTGCAACGACCACCGCCGGAGTGACGCCATGCCCGCCGTGATGCTCGAACACTATACGCTGGAATGCGGCGACCTGACGGTCACGCGCGATTTCTACGTGAACATGCTGGGCCTGACCGAGGAGTTCCGGCCGCAGATGAGTTTCCCCGGCCACTGGCTCTATTGCAGCGGCGTGCCGATCGTCCATCTGATGAAGAAGGAAGCGCAGGACCGGCCCAAGGTGCAGACCGGCCGCCTGGATCACATCGCGTTCAAGAGCGAGAACCCGGACGAGCTCTTGGGCAAGTTGCGCCATGCCGACATTTCCTACGAAGAGAACAAGGTGTGGGAGATCGGCCTGCTGCAGGTCTTCGTCTACGATCCCGACGGGCTGCAGGTCGAACTCAACTTCCACGGCGCGCTGCCGATCGACAAAACGCGGATGCCGTCGGCGAACTGAACGCAATTCGGGCGTGAACGGAATCGGGCCGCGCGCGGGTTCGATGATTTTTCTGCGATTCAGACTCTCCTTATCCGGCATGACGGAGCAACGCGGCGAGGGCGCCGCGCGGTCCGTATGCAATTGTGGGGATATGGGAGATTTGGTGCCTAGACCGACTCGGTTCAAGGGGTGGGTGGAAATAAATCCGTAGACGGACTTATCGAACGGAGCGGCGCCACAACGCCGCGATCCGCCTGGATATTTTTCGCGAGAGGCGTCGATAAGTTCTGTTGCTGCAACGCGGCGAACGATATTTTATTTCAAGAGAATATTTTTGAAGGCGGTTGCTTCACCGTTGAAGGATGTAGCTCGAGACTTCATAGGCTAGCATCAGACTGGGATGAAGAACTATGACCGACAAGGCCGAATAATTGCGATAACCATCGCTGTCGCGAGCGTTGGCGGGGCGGCTTGGTATAGTTGGGTGACAAATCATCAAAAGTCGGCGGTGCCCGCCGTAAGTTCAATTGAGGCAAAATGCACGGCCCGCGTTCACAGCGAATTTGGTCCCTCAATCTCAGCTAACATCGCGGCGAAACTGAACCAACAGAAGCAGATGATGGCAGGTGTTACCCGCGACACTACAAGCGCGGAGATTAAGGCGCGGCTCGCCGAGAGTGAGTACGCCGACAAAATGGCTGACGTAAACGTGTACTCCGCCTATTGCTCCGCCTATGCGCAGTGCTTTCCGAATAAGCCGTTCAAACCGGTTTTTGATGCTTGCTTCGAAACTTGGACAGACGACGAGGACGATTCGGGTAACCAAGACGATTCTGGCGACACCCAGGATCAATGAGACGGGCGGCTTGGCAGGCACCATTACCAACTCGCGGTTTTTTAGAATAATGTCGGTGCGTATTTTCGAGGAAACTCTCACCCCGGAATGTGAAACACCTTTTCTGCATTGCCGTGGAAGATCTTGTGGCGGTCTTCCTCGGAGATGTTGGTCTCGTTCATCCATTTCACGCAAGGCGGCGACACCTGGTAGGGGTAGTCGATCGCCCACATCACGCGATCGGCGCCCAAGACCTCGATGCAGTATTTCAGCGCCGGGGTGTGCTCGACGCCGCTGGTGGTGATCCAGAAATTGCGCGCGAAGACCTCGCCCGGCTTCATGTTGCCCGGCACGTCGCCCCATTCCTTGTGCAGCCCGTAGATGTAGTCGTTGCGCCACATGTTGTACGGGATGCTCTCGCCCATATGCCCGATCACGATCTTGAGCTTGGGGAAGCGCTCGAACAGCCCGCTCAGGATCATGCGCATGCAATGCACCGAGACCTCGGCCTGAAAGCCCCAGAGCGCCGTGTACATGCCGTAATCGCCGTAAAGCGCTGCCATCTGCCGCGAGGGGCAGCGCGGATGGATATAGATCGCGCGGTCCAGCGCCTCCGCAGCTTCCAGGATCGGCCAGTATTTTGGATTGTCGAGATACTCGCCATTGGTGTGCGAATTCAGGATGAAGCCGTTGAGCTTCAGCGTGTTGATCGCGCGCTCCATCTCCTTGACCGCGCGCTTGGGATCCTGCGGCGCGAAGGAGGCGAGGCCGGCGAAGCGCGTGGGATGTTTCGCGATCGTTTCCGCCATGCGGTCATTGGCGAGCGTCGCCATCGCGCAGGCGGTGTCGGCATCGAACATCTGCACGCCCGGTGAGGTCAGCGAGAGCAGGTGCACCGACACGTCGTCGGCGTCCATGATCTCCAGCCGCAGCCTGTCGTCCGTCAGCCCCTTGTGCAGCGGGCTGCCCGGCACCGCCGAGCGGCGCGGCAGGCGCAGGTCGAGGTCGTCCCAGGTGCTTTTGGTCAGCGCCAGGATCGCCGCCATGTGTTCGGGAATGCTCCACGCCTCTTCGGTCGCGATCCGGCGGATCTTCTTGTCGGCGGTCATATCGTCCTCCCTTATTCGTTCTTGTCATCCCGGACGCGCCGCGAAGCGGAGCGATCCGGGACCCATTGTGCCGTTTGCGCGATGGGTCCCGGGTCTCCCCCGGCTCAAGGCCGGGGTCGCCCGGGATGACAATCTGGCTAGGGCAGACCGTGAGAGTAAAAGTATCGGCCCGCATCGCAATCCCTGTAATGCGTGCCACCATGATCGGAAGGAAACCGGAACCGACTGCGAGCGCATTTCGCGCAAACAATGCTTTTCAAGCGATGGCCGCGCGCCTTAAGCATCGATCGAGCCGCATGCGCCGTCGGGCGCTCTGCGATACACTCGGCAAATCATGACGACCGCGCCGCCACCCTGGAATGAAGACCGCGCCCGCGCGATTGCGGGCGATCACGTGGCGATGCCGGGCGGCCTGCTGCCGGCGCTGCAGGCGATCCAGACGGAATTCGGCTTCGTGCCCAAGCCGGCGATCGCGGTGCTGGCGCACGCCTTCAATCTCAGCCGCGCCGAGGTCTATGGCGTCGCGAGTTTTTATCACGACCTTCGCCTCGCCGGGCCGCCGGGCCGCCATGTGCTCAAGCTGTGCCGCGCCGAAGCCTGTCAGGCGGTCGGCGCCGAGCGCGTCGCGGACGACGCGAAGGCGCGGCTGAAGCTCGATTGGGGTCAGACCACCGGCGACGGCGCGTGGACGTTGGAGCCGGTCTATTGCCTGGGCCTGTGCGCTAACGGACCGTCGGGGTTGATCGACGGAGAACCGGTGGCGCGCCTGGACGATGCGAAGCTGGCCGGCCTGATCGAGGGAGCGCGGCGATGACGCGCGCCAGGCTTTCGCATGACACGGTGGCCATCGCGCTGGGCGGCAAGGCGGTGGCGACGGCGTTGGCGGAGGCCGGCGTCGCGGTCGTTCCCGTCGGCTCGCGCGGCCTTTTGTGGCTCGAACCGCTGCTGGAAATCGAAACGGCGGCAGGGTGGCAAGCGTTCGGGCCGGTCGAAGCCGCCGATGTGCCGTCCATTCTCGATGCCGTGAAGACGGGCCAGGGCCATGCGCGCGCGCTCGGACCGATCGAGGACCAGCCGTTTCTCAAGGCGCAGACGCGTCTCACCTTCGCGCGCTGCGGCATCGTCGATCCGTCGTCGCTCGACGACTATGCCGGCCAGGGCGGGCTGGAAGGACTGAAGCGCGCCATCGCGATCGGTCCCAAAGCCATTCGCGACGCGGTGATGGCATCGGGCCTGCGCGGCCGGGGCGGCGCGGGCTTTCCCGCCGCGATCAAATGGAATGGCGCCGCCGACGCGCCGGGCGACGTCAAATACGTCGTGTGCAATGCCGATGAGGGCGACTCCGGTACCTTCGCCGACCGCATGCTGATGGAAGGCGATCCGTTCGCGCTCATCGAAGGCATGACCATCGCCGGCATCGCGGTCGGCGCGACGCAAGGTTACGTCTATGTCCGTTCGGAATATCCACTGGCGATCGCGGCGCTGCGGCGCGCCATCGACGTGGCGCGCGGGCATGGGCTGCTGGGGACGCGCGTGCTCGGCAGCGATCACGCGTTCGATCTCGAAGTCCGAGTCGGCGCCGGCTCTTACGTCTGCGGCGAAGAGACGGCATTGCTGGAGAGTCTGGAGGGGCGCCGCGGCCAGGTGCGCGCCAAGCCGCCGCTGCCGGTGCATGCCGGCCTGTTCGGCAAGCCGACCGTCGTCAACAACGTTCTCACCTTCGCCGCCGCGCCGACGATCCTGGCGCGGGGCGGGCCCGCCTATCGCGATTTCGGCATGGGCCGCTCGCGCGGCACGATGCCGATCCAGCTGGCCGGCGACATCAAGTTCGGCGGGTTGTTCGAGACACCGTTCGGCATCACGCTCGGCGAGTTGGTGAACGACATCGGCGGCGGCACGCGCAGCGGCCGACCGGTGCGCGCCGTGCAGGTCGGCGGGCCGCTGGGCGCCTATTTTCCGCCCGCGCTGTTCGACACGCCCTTCGACTACGAGGCCTTCACCGCCAAGGGCGGACTGATCGGCCATGGCGGCGTCGTGGTCTTTAACGATTCCGTCGACATGGCGCGGATGGCCCGCTTCGCGATGGAGTTCTGCGCCATCGAATCCTGCGGCAAGTGCACGCCCTGCCGCATCGGTTCGGTGCGGGGGATGGAGACCATCGACAAGATCCTGGCGGGAACCGATCGGGCGGCGCAAATGGCGCTGATCCGCGATTTGTGCGATACCATGAAGTCCGGATCGCTCTGCGCCTTGGGCGGCTTCGTGCCCTATCCGGTGCTCAGCGCCATCGATCATTTTCCGGAGGATTTTGGTCCGAGATGAGTCTGATCGCGGAAATCGATTACGGAACGCCGGCGTCCAAGTCGGCCAAGACCGTGCGCGTGAACATCGACGGCAAGACGCTCGACGTCGCCGAGGGCACCTCGATCATGCGCGCCGCGATGCAAGCCGGCGTGGAAGTCCCCAAGCTCTGCTCGACCGACAGCCTCCATTCCTTCGGCTCCTGCCGGCTCTGCCTGGTGGAGATCGACGGGCGCCCCGGCACGCCCGCCTCCTGCACCACGCCGGTCGCCGAAGGCATGAAGGTCCGCACCCAGACCGAACGGCTCAAGACCCTGCGGCGCGGCGTGATGGAGCTCTACATCTCCGATCATCCGCTCGATTGCCTGACCTGCGCCGCCAACGGCGATTGCGAGTTGCAGGACATGGCGGGCGCGGTCGGCCTGCGCGAGGTGCGCTACGGCTACAAGGGCGACAACCACCTCGCCGACACCAAGGACGAGTCCAATCCCTATTTCACCTACGACCCTTCCAAATGCATCGTCTGCTCGCGCTGCGTGCGCGCCTGCGAGGAAGTGCAGGGCACGTTCGCGCTGACCATCGGGGCGCGCGGCTTCGAGTCCCGCGTCACCGCCGGCGCGGCGGAGGATTTCTTCGATAGCGAATGCGTTTCCTGCGGTGCCTGCGTCCAGGCCTGCCCGACCGCGACGCTGATCGAGAAGTCGGTGATCGATATCGGTCAGCCGGAGCACTCCGCCGTCACGACCTGCGCCTATTGCGGCGTCGGCTGCACCTTCAAGGCGGAGATGCGCGGCGAGGAAGTCGTGCGCATGGTGCCGCACAAGGACGGCAAGGCGAACCATGGCCATTCCTGCGTCAAGGGCCGCTTCGCCTGGGGCTATGCCCAGCACAAGGATCGCATCCTCAAACCGATGATCCGCGCGCAGATCGCCGATCCGTGGCGCGAAGTGAGTTGGGAGGAGGCCTTCGCGCACACCGCGTCGGAGCTGAAGCGCATCCAGTCCAAATACGGCCCGCGCTCGATCGGCGGCATCACCTCGTCGCGCTGTACGAACGAGGAGACCTTCCTCGTCCAGAAGCTGGTGCGCCACGTCTTCGGCAACAACAATGTCGACACCTGCGCGCGCGTCTGCCACTCGCCGACCGGCTACGGCCTGAAGACGACCTTCGGCACCTCGGCCGGCACGCAGGATTTCGATTCCGTCGAAGAGTCCGATGTGATGGTCGTGATCGGCGCCAATCCGACCGACGGCCATCCGGTCTTCGCCTCGCGCATGAAGAAGCGGCTGCGCGAGGGCGCCAAGCTGATCGTGATCGATCCGCGCCGCATCGATCTGGTGCGCACGCCGCATGTCGAGGCCGACTACCACCTGCCGCTCAAGCCCGGCACCAACGTGGCCGTGCTGACGGCCATGGCGCATGTGATCGTGACCGAGGGGCTGGTCGCCAAGGACTTCGTGCGCGAGCGCGGCGACGCCGACACCTTCGCCGAATGGTGCCAATTCGTCGCCGATCCGTCGCGCAGCCCCGAAGCGACGGAAGCGTTCACCGGCGTTCCCGCCGCCGACCTGCGGGGCGCGGCCCGGCTTTACGCCAAGGGTCCGAATTCGGCGATCTATTACGGCCTCGGCGTCACCGAGCACAGCCAGGGCTCGACCGCGGTCATGGCCATCGCCAATCTCGCGATGGCGACAGGCAATATCGGCCGCAACGGCGTTGGCGTGAATCCCTTGCGCGGCCAGAACAATGTCCAGGGCGCCTGCGACATGGGTTCTTTCCCGCACGAGCTCTCCGGCTATCGCCACATCTCCGACGCGGCGACGCGCGCGCTGTTCGAGGTGGCGTGGGGCGGCGCGCTCGACGACGAGCCGGGCTTGCGCATTCCCAACATGCTCGACGCCGCGGTCGAGGGCCGCTTCAAGGCGATCTACATCCAGGGCGAGGATATTCTTCAGTCCGATCCCAACACCCAGCACGTCATGGCGGGCCTCGCCGCGATGGAATGCGTGATCGTCCACGATCTCTTCCTCAACGAGACCGCCGACTACGCGCACATCTTTTTTCCCGGCTCGACCTTCCTGGAGAAGGACGGGACGTTCACCAACGCGGAACGGCGCATCCAGCGCGTGCGCAAGGTGATGGCGCCAAAGGCCGGTCTCGCCGACTGGGAAGTGACGCTGCGCCTCGCAGAAGCGATGGGCGTGCCGATGCCCTATGATCATCCCTCCCAGATCATGGACGAGATCGCGCGCCTGACGCCGACCTTCGCCGGCGTGAGCTTCGCCAGGCTCGACGAGCTCGGCTCGATCCAATGGCCGTGCAACGACAAGGCGCCGGAAGGCACGCCGGTGATGCACATCGGCGGCTTCGTGCGCGGCAAGGGCAATTTCGTTCTCACCGAATACATCGCGACGGACGAAAAGGTCGGGCCGCGCTTCCCGCTGCTGCTGACGACGGGCCGAATCTTAAGCCAATACAATGTCGGCGCGCAGACGCGGCGCACGGCGAACGTCGTCTGGCATCAGGAAGACCGGCTGGAGATCCATCCGCACGACGCCGAGGAGCGCGGCATCCGCGATGGCGACTGGGTCAAGCTGCAGAGCCGCACCGGCTCGACCGCCCTGCGCGCGCTCATCACCGACCGCGTCGCGCCGGGGGTTGTCTACACGACGTTTCACATGCCCGAAACGCAAGCCAATGTCGTCACCACGGAATATTCCGACTGGGCGACGAACTGCCCGGAATACAAGGTCACCGCGGTGCAGGTCGCGCCGTCCAACGGGCCTACCGCGTGGCAGGACGCCTATCGCAAGCACAGCGAAGAGAGTCGTCGGATCGCCTCGCCGGTCGCGGCAGCGGAATGAGCCGGCCGCCCATCGTCCGCGCGCGGCGCCATCTGGTCGGCCGATCGGGCGAGGCCGACGGTGTGCGCGCGCTGCCGGAAGAAACGCCGGTCGCGTTCACCTATGGCCGCCAAACCTACGCCGTCATGATGGCGTCTCCCGCCGATCTGGAGGATTTCGCGCTCGGTTTTTCCTTCACGGAGCGGATCGTCCGCTCGGCCGACGAGATCGAAGAGCTGGAGATCGTGGTTCTGCCGAACGGCATCGAATTGCGCATGACGCTGGGCCACGATCGCGACGCGGAGGTCGTGGCGCGCCGGCGCCGCATCGCCGGCCCCGCCGGCTGTGGGCTCTGCGGCATCGAAAGCCTCGAGGCCGCGACGGCGCCGCCGGCCAAGGTTCAATCCGGGTTGAAGGTCGCGTCCGGCGACATCTTCCGCGCGCTCGCGGCGCTGCGCGAGCATCAGCCGGTGAACGCGCAGACACGCGGCGTCCACGCGGCCGGCTTCTGGTCGCCGAGCGCGAATGCCTATCTCGCGGTGCGCGAGGATGTCGGCCGCCACAACGCGCTGGACAAGCTGGCCGGCACGCTGCTGCGCAACGACGTCGCGACCGGCGATGGCATGCTCGTCCTGACCAGCCGCGTGTCGATCGAGCTTGTCCAGAAGGCGGCGGTGCTCGGCTGCCCGGTGCTCGCGGCGGTCTCGGTGCCGACGGCGCTGGCGGTCCGCGTCGCGGAAGAGGCCGGCATCACGCTCGCCGCCATCGCGCGCGACGACAGTTTCGAGATCTTCACCCACCCCGAGCGCATCGGATCGCCGGCCCATGTCGGATAGCAGACTGGTCTACATGGCCAATCAGATCGCGGGGTTCTTCGCCGCGCAGGGCGAAGCACGGGCCGTCGCCGGGATCGGCGACCACATCGCGAAATTCTGGGACCCGAAAATGCGCAGCGATCTGCTGGCGCTGGCGAAGAACGGCGACAGCGGGCTCCATCCGCTGGTGCGCAAGGCGTTGCCGTTGATCAATCACTGACATTTCGATCGGGCGACTGATGCCGCCATCGCTTCCGCCTTCGCCAAGTCCTCGCGGGTGTTTACGTTGAAGAAAGCGTTCTCGTCGCAGGCGATTTCGCATGTCGTTCCGCCGAGCGCGTCCAGCGCGCTTCGAATGCTGCGAAGGCTTCCGTCTTCCACACCCGATTTCAACCGTGGCAGGCAGCCGAGGGGCCACAGCGCGCAGACCCCGTGCAGTCCCGTCCGGTCCTTGGCCGCAACCGGCCCGCTCGTCGCGCCCGCCAGCAGTTGCGCCACCAGATCGCGCGGCAGGAAAGGCGTGTCGCAGGGAAAGCTCGCCAGCCGGCGTGGTCCGTTCCGCTCGGCCAGCCATTGCAAACCGGCGACGATCCCGGCGAGAGGACCGATGCTTTGCGTGCCCGCGTCGAACAGCAGCGGCAGTTCCTTGCCCAGATGGGCGCGATAAGCGGGCGCCGAAGCGCGCGGCACGCTGACCGCGAGCACGCCGACCTGCGGCCGGGCGCGCGCCAGGACGGCGTCCAGCAGCGTGGCCCCACCGAACGGCAGAAGGGCCTTGTCGCCGCCGATGCGCGAACCCGCGCCCCCGGCCAGAACCACGCCGGCAATGTCCTGCAATTCCCGCATCCTTCGTGACGAAGCGCCGCAGCAAAGCACAGTCTATCCGAAAGAACGGCGGCGAAAGACCGGGCGGCGCTGATTGCCAGACAATTCCCCCATGCGATATTGTCTGTGTTGCGTACAAATCGCGCCATCAAGGGGCGAAGTCCGCCAGACGCGGAAAAGACGTCGGCTCGGACAGGGCAGGGAGAAAAGCATGCCGCATCTCAATTTCGGCCAGCCCGACAAGGGCATCATGCAGATGGCCTATGTCGTGACCGATCTGAAGGCCGCCATCGCCGAATGGGTCAAGCGGTTGAATGTCGGCCCCTGGTTCGTTCTCGACCATTTCACCGGCGTCGATCCGGTCTATCGCGGCCAGCCGTCGAAGGCCGACATTACGCTGGCGATGTCCTTCGCCGGCCACATGAACATCGAGCTGATCCAGCCCAACGACAATCACCCTTCCGTCTATCGCGAATTGCTCGACAGCAAGGGCCCCGGCTTTCACCATTGGGGCATCGCGACGGCGGATTTCGCGGCCGATCTCAAGCGCTACGAGAAGATGGGCATGGACGTCGCCTTCCGCCTGGGCGTGCCGACCGGCGGCGAAGTCGCCTATCTGGACGCCAACGGCACACTGCCCGGCTTCGTCGAATTGATCGAGACGAGCCCGGGCATGGAGCGTGTGTTCGGCGGATTCTACGGCGCCGCGCTCACCTGGGACGGCAGCGATCCCATCAGACCCTTCGCCTGAGCGGCGAGAACGACACAGAAAACCAAACAGGGATGAACCCGTGACGAAGTCTGCCAATCCCAGCACCGTTGCCTATACGGTCGAGGACAACATCGCCTGGGTCTATTTCAACCGGCCGAGCAAGCGCAACGCGATGAGCCCGACGCTCAACAAGGAGATGCTCGAGGTCATCGACAGCCTGGAGTTCCGCGACGACGTCGGCGTCCTGGTTCTCACCGGCGAAGGGGACGCCTGGAGCGCCGGCATGGACCTCAAGGAGTATTTCCGCGAAACCGAGGCGCAGGGACTTGCCGGCACGCGCCTGGCGCAGCGCGGCGCCTATGCGTGGTGGGAGCGTCTGCGCTGGTATCACCGTCCGACCATCGCGATGATCAACGGCTGGTGTTTCGGCGGCGGCTATGGACCGCTCTATGCCTGCGACCTCGCCTTCGCGGCGGAAGAAGCGAAATTCGGCCTCAGCGAGATCAATTGGGGCATCCTGCCCGGCGGCGGCGCGACCAAGGTGGCGACCGAACTGCTGACCATGCGCAACGCGATGTATCACACGCTGACCGGCGAGGCGGTCGACGGCAAGAAGGCCGCGGCGTGGGGCCTGGTGAACGAGGCGGTGCCGCTTGCCCAGCTCAAGGCGCGCGTCACGGAGGTCTGCAAGGTGCTGCTCGAGAAGAATCCGGTGGCGCTCAAGGCGGCCAAGGACGCGGTGCGCCGCGTGCGCGAGATGACCTTCGACAACGCGGAAGACTATCTGATCCGCGCCCAGGAAGCCGCCAACAGCTTCGACAATGACGGCCGCAAGGAAGGCATCCGCCAGTTCATCGACGAGAAGTCCTACAAGCCGGGGCTTGCGGCCTACGACAAGTCCAAGCAGAAGAAATCTTGATCTTGCGACGTCACGCGAGCACGGCGTTGGCGACGTAGATCAGCGCCGCGCCCAGCACGGTCATGACCGTGGTGAGAAGTTTGGGATGCGCGTGCTGGCTCTCCGGCACCAGATCGCTGGCGCCGAGATAGAGAAAGAGCCCCGCGAAGACCGCCAGCACGTGCGAAAAGGTCTGCGGCGGCAGATGCACGACGAAGGTGGCGGCGATGCCGATGGCCGGCGCGACCGCGTCGGCAAGAAGCCAGCGCAGACCGTCGCGCCGCTGCCCGCCGTTCTTGAGCACGACGTTCATCGTGTTGATGCCGTCGGAAAAATCGTGCGTCACCACCGCGATCGCAAGCGCCAGGCCGATCGCCGCCGAGGCCTGAAAGCCGAAGCCGATCGCCAGGCCGTCGAACACGCTGTGCAGGACCAGGACCAGCGCGCCCATCGCGCTGCGCGGCGCGCCATGGGCATGACCGTCTTCCGCGCCATGGCCGTGCAACTGGGAGACGCGGTCGAGCAGCAGATAGATCAAAAAGCCGCCGGCCACGTACAGCATGCCTTCGATGGGCGGGTCGGCGGGGCCGTGCAGCGCCTCCGGCAGCAGGTCGAAGAACGCAACCCCCACCACGGCGCCGGCGCTGAACCCCAGGATCAGGTGCAAGCGGTCCTTGAGCCGAAGGGCCACGAGGCCGCCGAACATCGTCGCGGCGAAGGCCGCGGGTGCAATGAGAAGGGGAGACATGGGAGGCGATGCCGTTGCGTGACGTGCTTCTCATACCATAGCATTTCGCGGCCGCACGCAGAGGATGGGTCATGGCCGCCGGGAGAAAGCGCAAAGCGCCAAAGCGTGTCGCCAAGAAGCGAATCGCGAAGAAGGCCGTGAAGACGCGTCGCGCGGCGAAGCCGGTCGCCAAGCGCAAGGCGAAACGCACGCTCCGTCCCGCACGCGCACCGCGAAAAACCGCTACGCCGCCGCGGCGGGACGTCGTGGACGAGGCTTCCGACGAAAGCTTCCCGGCCAGCGATCCGCCGAGCTGGACGCCGGTCACCGGCGAGGATCGCTGACGGTCCCGCGGTGCAGGAAACCCCGGTTTTGCCTTGCTTCAGGCCGGGTTTCTCGCCATACCCGTGACAGCCCAACAGTGGAGGCACCGTCGCGCCATGGGCGCGCAGGATGTCAGGACATGAAAACCAAGCTTCATCGCGGCGATCTGCCGTCCGGTCTCGATCTCGGCAAGCTCGTGGCGATCGACAGCGAAACCCTGGGCCTCAATCCCTTCCGCGACCGGCTTTGCCTCGTGCAGCTTTCGGCCGGCGACGGCGTCTGCCACGCGGTGCAGTTCGCGCCGGGCGCCTATGACGCGCCGAACCTCAAGCGGCTGCTGACCGATCCCGCCGCGACCAAGCTGTTTCATTTCGCGCGGTTCGACATCGCGATGTTCCAGCGTTATCTGGGCGTCGTCACGGCGCCGCTCTATTGCACCAAGATCGCCTCCAAGCTGGTTCGGACGTATACGGACAAACATGGGTTGAAAGACCTGGTGAAGGAATTGCTCGGCGTCGATCTCTCCAAGGAGCAGCAGAGCTCCGATTGGGGCGCGCCGACCTTAAGCGAAAAGCAGCTCGCCTACGCCGCCAACGACGTCGCCTATCTGCACAAGCTCAAGGAGGGCCTCGACGCCATGCTGGCGCGCGAGGGGCGCACCGCTCTGGCCAAGGCCTGTTTCGACTTTCTCCCCGCGCGCGCCGCTCTCGATCTCGCGGGTTGGGACGACGTCGACATTTTCGCGCATTAAGACCAGCCCCGTCGAAGCTGCCGAGGTCCGCCTCCCCCGCGCCGAAGCGCAGCGGAGGCTGGCGGGGGAGGTGCCCGTAGCACCGTTAGGTGCGAAGGGCGGAGGGAGTAAGATGACGTTTACCGCGCCGCAATAAAGTAACTTGAACCACGGCTCGTGCTGGGACACATTTGGCACGATTTTCGCGTAAACGGGTCCCCCTCAAGGGTTAGACCAACAAAAACAAGGGGCTGTATGGCATCGCCCAAGATAAAATTGGCGCGCACGGGGTCTGCCAAGAGTCGCGATCTGGCAGCGGCGCGCCGCGTGCTCCGTCACGCGAGCGATGCCATCGCGACGTTGAGCGAGGGCCTGAACGGCGAGTTCTCGCGCGCCATCGACGCGATCCTCTCGGTCAAGGGACGCGTGATCGTCAGCGGCATGGGCAAGTCCGGCCACATCGCCCGCAAGATCGCCGCGACGCTGGCCTCCACCGGCACGCCGGCCTTGTTCCTCCATCCCGCCGAGGCCAGTCACGGCGATCTGGGCATGGTCACGCGCAGCGATGCGCTGCTGATGCTGTCGAACTCCGGCGAGACCGCCGAGCTCGCCGATCTCATCACCTATGGAAAACGCCTGTCGATCCCGCTGATCGGCGTGGCGAACAACGCCGATTCCCGCCTGCTGCAGGCATCGGACATCGCGCTGATCCTGCCCAAGGCCCAGGAAGCCTGTCCGATGGGGCTGGCGCCGACCACGTCGACCACGATGATGCTGACCCTGGGCGATGCGTTGGCCGTGGCGCTGATGGAGCGGCGCGGCTTCTCGGCGGATCAGTACCGCGACTTCCATCCCGGCGGCGCGTTGGGCAAGAAGCTGATCCGCGTTTGCGACATCATGCACAAGGGCGAGGAGCTGCCGCTGGTGGCGCCCGAAACCGCGATGCGCGAGGTCGTCATCACCATGACCTCCGACAAATTCGGCGTCGCGGGCTATGCCGGCGTCGTCGACAAGAAGGGCTCTCTGGTCGGGATCATCACCGACGGCGATCTGCGCCGCCACATGGAGCACGGCCTGCTCGACAAGCGCGCCGGCGACGTCATGACGCCCAAGCCGAAGACCGTGGGGCCGGACATCCTGGCCTCCGAGGCGCTGACCTTCATGAACGCCAAGCCGCCGAAGGTGACCTATCTTTTCGTCGTCGATCCCAACGATGAGTTGCGGCGGCCGGTCGGCTTCCTCAGCGTGCACGACATTCTGCGGGCAGGTCTCACCTGACATGCCGCGCCGCAACAGCGTGAGCGAGGCGTTGGCGCAGCCGCTCTCCGGCGAGCCGGATCGCGCGCCCGAGCGGCAGCGCCGGGACTGGACCGCGCGCACGCGCGACACCGCGCTCAACGCGCTACGCTATTCGCGCTTCGTGCTGGTGATGAAGCGCGTGCTGCCGATCACGGCGGGCCTTCTGATCGCGGCGGTCATCGCCTATTCGCTGGTGCCGCGCCAGTCCGACAAGCTCTCGCTCGCCACCGAAAGCATCGGCGTGCTGCACAACGACCTGACGATGAGCAAGCCTCGGCTGAGCGGCGCCGATCGCAAGGGCCATCCGTTCGTCATCACGGCGGAGTCCGCCATCCAGGACCCGCACAATGTGCGTCACGCCACGCTCAACACGGTCGAGGCCGATTTCACGCTGGACAAGGACCGCTGGCTCAACGCCACGGCGGGGACGGGCTATATCGACATGGACAAGGGCGCGCTGGCGCTGCGCGGCGGCATCGCGGTCTATTCCGACGACGGCTACGAGCTGCATACCGCCAGCGCCAACGCCGATTTGAAGAGAGGCTATTTCCAGGGCGGGGAGACGGTCACCGGCCACGGTCCGGCGGGGACGCTTCGCGCCGATTCCTTCGAGGTCGACCGCAGGACCGACCAGATCATTCTTAAGGGACATGTCGAGATGACGCTCACGCCCGCGTTGGGAAGGTCGAAATGAAGCGCGCGCTGGTTCTGTTGATCGGTCTCTTCGCCGCGCCGGCCTTCGCCGACCCCGACGCGCCCGCGGCGAGTCCGATTTCCCGCCACGCCGCCAGCGAGCCGGTCCATATCGCCTCCGATTCCTTCATTGCCGAGCGGGCGCCCGTGAAGTCGGGCCCCGGCGTCATCAACGGCACCTATGTCGGCAACGTGGTCATCACCCAGGGCGACACGAAGATGCGCGCCGATACCGTCCGTCTGCTGATCGTCGGCGGCCATGCGGAGCGCGCCTTCGCCAACGGGCATGTCGTGATCACCTCGACCCGCTCGGGCACGCTGACCGGCGACAACGGCATCTACGAGATCGGCCCGCGCGTCGCGACGCTGACGGGGCGTGTGGTGCTGACCAAGGAGAAGAACGTCATGCGCGGCGCGCAGCTCACGGTCGACATGGTCACCGGCGTGGCCAAGCTCGGCGGCGGCGTCGCCGGATCGCACGGTCGCGTCGAGGGAATCTTCACGCCTCCGCCGCAATCGGGCGACAAATGACGGCTTCATCCTTCCTTAAACACGAATGGGCATGGTTCTTGCCGGCTGGCGAATGAAACGATGAGCGAAACTGAAAACCCCGGCGAAATGACCAACCGCCCCCGCGTGATCGAGGGCGGCAAAGGGCTTGTCGCCACGCGCCTCGCCAAGGCCTACAACCGCCGCCCCGTGGTGCGCTCGGTAAGCCTCAGCCTCAAGCGCGGGGAGGTGGTCGGGCTGCTCGGACCCAACGGCGCGGGCAAGACGACGTGCTTCTATATGATCTCCGGCTTGATCGCGGCCGATGGCGGCACCATCGAGGTCGACGGCGTCGACGTCACGCGCATGCCGATGTATCGGCGCGCCCGCCTGGGCATCGGCTATCTGCCGCAGGAAGCGTCGATCTTCCGCGGCCTGACGGCCGAAGAGAATATTCGCGCGGCCGCCGAATTGATCGAGCCGGACGCCAACCGCCTGAACGCCATGGTCGAGGAGCTGCTGGCCGAATTCGGTGTCGGCCATGTCCGCCATACGCCCGCCATCGCGCTGTCCGGCGGCGAGCGGCGGCGCGTGGAAATCGCGAGAGCGCTGGCCACGCATCCGTCCTACATCCTGCTCGACGAGCCGCTCGCCGGCATCGATCCGATCGCCGTGGGCGAAATCCGCGACCTCGTCGTGCATTTGAAGGACCGCGGCATCGGCGTTTTGATCACCGACCACAATGTGCGCGACGCGCTCGAGATCATCGACCGCGCCTACATCCTGCACGACGGCGTCGTCCTCAAGGAGGGCTCGCCGTCCGAGATCGTCGCCGATCGCGATGTCCGCCGCGTCTATCTGGGCGAGAGATTCTCGTTATAGCCATGGTCGTCGGGGCGCAATCATGGCGGGGGTAGGACAAAGACTGGAGATCAGGCAGGGCCAAGGCCTTGTCATGACCCCGCAACTGCAGCAGGCGATCAAGCTGCTGCAACTCTCCAATGTCGAGCTCGCCGAATATTGCGAGCAGGAGATGGAGCGCAATCCGCTGCTGGAGCGCGACGACAGCACGCCGGGCCCGGAGGCCGGCGGCGAGCCCAAGGAAACATCCGCCAAGTCCGAATCGCTCGACAGCGAATTGGCGCGGGAGGATTTCTCCAAGGTCGCGGACCTGGACACCGCCTCGCACGACAATCTCTATGACGGCGACGCGCCGGCCACCGCCTCGGCGCAGGCGGCGCCCTTGACCGATTGGACGACCGTCCGGTCGGGCAACAGCTTCGAGGGCGACGAGGATCTGCTGGAGTCGACGCTCGCCGACGGCGGCACGCTCAAGGACCACCTGCTGGAACAGCTCGGCATCGCGGCGCTGGCGCCCGAGAAGCGGCTGATCTGCCTCACGCTGATCGACTCGATCGATGAAGCCGGCTATCTGCGCGCCGACATCGCCGAGCTCGCGCAGCGGCTGGGCGCCGACCTGGCGACCTTGGAAGAGGTCCTGCGCGCCTTGCAGGGCTTCGATCCCGTCGGCGTGGGCGCCCGCGACCTCGCGGAATGCCTCGCGATCCAGCTGAAGGCGCAGAACCGCTACGATCCCGCGATCGCCGCGCTGCTGAGCCGGCTCGATCTGGTCGCGCGCCGCGATCTCGCCGCCCTGTCGCAGCTCTGCGGCGTCGATACCGACGACGTCACCGACATGATCGCGGAAATCCGCGGGCTCACGCCCAAGCCCGGGCTCGCCTTCGGCAGCGAGCCGGTGCAGCCGGTGG
>CAZMHP010000038.1:0-18648 GCA_964566095.1 uncultured Rhizobium sp.
GCTCGCTATCCGCACCTGTATCACCGCGATATCGAGCGCATCGTGTCCACGATGCTGGACGAGATAACCAAGGCTTTGGCGGCGGGTCATCGCGTGGAATTGCGCGGCTTTGGCGCATTTTCCGTAAAGGTTCGGCCCGCGCGGCAGGGACGAAATCCCCGCACCGGCGAGCCGGTTTCGGTGGACGAGAAGCGCGCGCCCTTCTTCCGGACCGGCAAGGAGTTGCGGGAGCGGCTGAACAACGGCGATGGCCGCGCGGATTAGTCCGGCACCGGGGCGGGTCGACATGCGGCGCACGACCTGGATCATCGCCCTTCCCATTCTGTTCGTCGCCGGCTGGATCGGGCTGGCCAATCGGGCGACCGTCCTCTTCAGCTTGGACCCCTTTTCCCAGGACGATCCGGCTGTGGCGCTCCAGTTGCCGCTGTATCTGCTGATATTCTCGAGCTTCCTGGCGGGATTGCTTCTGGGGTGGTTGGCATTGGGGCTGCGGCAGATGGCGCGCCGCGGCGCACAACTGGCCCAGACGGCCACCGGCAGGCTCACGGCCCTCTTGCCGCGTCCGGGGGCGAAGACTAAGACCCCATCGGAATGAGCAAGTCCCGAGTCTCCAATCCGGTTTTCGTCGCGCTCGATACGCCCGACCTGGAGCGTGCCTTGGCGACGGCGCAAGCCGTCCGGCCCTATGTCGGGGGTTTGAAGATCGGCCTGGAATTCATCGCGGCCTGCGGCCCCGAAGGCGTGCGGCGCATCGTGGCAACCGGTCTTCCGGTCTTCGCCGACGTCAAATTCCACGACATTCCGAACACGGTCGCCGCCGCCTCGCGCGAACTCGCAAGACTTGGCGCTAAGATGTTCAATATCCATACGTCCGGCGGGGAGCGGATGATGCGCGACGCGGCGGACGCGGCGCGTTCGGTCGACCCGGATGTCAAAGTCCTCGGCGTGACGGTTCTGACCAGTCTCGACGACGCGGTCGTCGAATCCGTCGGTCAGCGCGGTCCCGCCGCCGAGCAGGTGATGCGGCTGGCGTGCTTGGCCAAGACGGCGAGTCTGGACGGCGTGGTCTGCTCCGCGCACGAGGTCGCCGTCCTGCGCAAGGCTTTGGGCCCGGACTTCCTCCTGGTCGTTCCCGGTATTCGACCGGCGGGAGCAGCGCTGGCCGATCAGAAGCGCGTCATGACCCCGGCGGAGGCCCACGGCGCCGGCGCCGACATTCTGGTGGTCGGGAGACCGATCACCGCAGCCGCCGACCCCGCCCAAGCCGCCCGCGCGATTGCCGGCGAGCTTGCCGGAACAATGGTTTAATCACGCCGTCCGGCTTTGCTTGATTGCCCGCGCCGGAGAGGTCATAAGGCCCGTCCCATGGCGGTCCTGGTCAAGATTTGCGGCATCAACAGCAGCGAGGCGGCGGATGCTGCCGTGCGCGCGGGCGTGGATTTGGTCGGACTGACTTTTCATCCCGGCTCGCCGCGCAACGTGTCGCTCGACCAGGCCGCGGCGCTCGCCGAGCGCATGCGCGGTCGCGCGCGTCTGGTGGCGATGACCAGCGGGGCGAGCGATGCCGCGCTGGGCGAAATCATGCGCGCCGCCGCTCCGGATTTCGTCCAGCTCCACGGCGGCGAATCGCCGGTCCGCGCGGCCGAGATCCGGTCGCGGTTCGGCGTGGCCGTCATCAAGGTCGTGTCGGTGGCCGAAGCGGGCGATTTGCGCGGCGTGGAGGCGTATGAAGACGCATCCGACATGCTGATGTTCGACGCGAAAGCGCCCGCCGGCGCCACCCGGGAGGGCGGGCACGGCGCCGTCTTCGATTGGCAGATCATCCGTGGGCGGAGGTTCACCCGGCCTTGGCTGCTCGCGGGCGGCTTGACGCCGGAGAATGTCGCGCGCGCGATCCAGATCAGCGGTGCGCCGGGGGTCGATGTATCGTCCGGCGTCGAGGATGCCCCCGGGCTGAAGAGCGCCGACAAGATCGCGGCCTTTGTCGCAGCGGCGCGCGGCGCACAGGTCGGAGCCGCGGCATGAGACATCCCAATTCCTATCGCACGGGACCAGATCCCAAGGGGCATTTCGGCGCCTATGGCGGCCGCTTCGTCGCCGAGACGCTGATGCCCAACGTCATCGCGCTCGAAAAGGCCTATGAGGACGCCAGGCGCGATCCGGCGTTTCATGGCGAACTGAACGGGTTGCTCAAGCATTATGTCGGCCGCGAGAGCCCGCTCTACTTCGCGGAGCGCCTCACCGAGCATCTGGGCGGCGCGAAGATCTACCTGAAGCGCGAGGACCTCAATCACACCGGCGCGCACAAGATCAACAACTGCCTGGGCCAGATCCTGCTGGCCCGCCGCATGGGGAAGACGCGCATCATCGCCGAGACCGGCGCCGGCCAGCACGGCGTCGCCACGGCGACCGTCGCCGCGCGCTTCGGTCTTCCCTGCGTGGTCTATATGGGCGAAGTCGATATCGAGCGGCAGAAGCCCAACGTCTTCCGCATGCGGCTATTGGGGGCCGAGGTTCGCCCCGTGAAATCGGGATCGCGCACGCTCAAGGACGCGATGAACGAGGCGCTGCGCGACTGGGTCGCCAATCCCTACGACACATTCTACATCATCGGCTCCGCCGCCGGCCCGCATCCCTATCCGGCGATGGTGCGCGACTTCCAGACCGTCATCGGCAACGAAACGCGCGCGCAGATGAAGGAAGCGGAGGGCCGCTTGCCGGATCTCGTCACCGCCTGCGTCGGCGGCGGTTCCAACGCCATCGGGATGTTCCACCCCTTCCTCGACGATGCCGATGTCGAAATTCACGGCGTCGAAGCCGCCGGCGAGGGCACCGAGACCGAGCGTCACGCCGCCACGCTGACCAAGGGAACGCCGGGCGTGTTGCACGGAACGCGCTCCTATCTCTTGCAGGATCGCGATGGGCAAATCCTCGAAGCCCACTCGATTTCGGCCGGCCTCGATTATCCCGGTGTCGGGCCGGAGCATGCCTGGCTCAAGGATCAGGGGCGCGTGAAGTATTTCTCCGCGACCGACAAGCAGGCGCTCGAAGCGTTCGTCCTGCTGTCCAAGCTGGAGGGCATCATTCCCGCGCTCGAAAGCGCACACGCGATCGCACATGTCACGCGCATCGCGCCGCAGATGGACAAGGACAAGCTGATCGCCGTCTGCCTGTCCGGCCGGGGCGACAAGGACGTCTTCTCCGCCGCCGCCGCGCTGGGTGAGGAGATATGAGCCGCCTCGCCGCGACCTTCGCCGCCTTGCAAAAGGCCAATCGCGCCGCCTTCGTGCCCTTCGTGACCGGCGGCGATCCGGACTTCGAGACCTCGTTCGATATCCTTTCCAAGCTTCCGGGCGCCGGCGCGGACATCATCGAACTCGGCATTCCGTTTTCCGATCCCATGGCCGACGGGCCGATCAACCAGGCCTCTTATCTGCGCGCGCTCAAAGCCGGCATGACGCTGCCCAAACTGGTGGAGATGGTACGGCGCTTCCGCAAGACGAACGACAAGACGCCGATCGTTCTGATGGGTGCCTACAACCCGATCCACGCCTATGGCACGGCGCGGTTCATGAAGGACGCCGCGGAGGCCGGCCTTGACGGTTTGCTGATCGTCGACGTACCGGCGGAGGAGGACGACGTTCTGCGCGCGCCGGCCGCGGCGCACGGCATCGACATCGTGCGCTTTCTCGCGCCGACCACCGACGATGCGCGCCTTCCGACCGTCCTCGATGGCGCCGGCGGCTATCTGTACTACGCGTCGATTGCCGGTATCACGGGCACCAAGTCCTTTTCGGAGGATGACGTGCGCGGCGCGCTCGACCGGATACGGATCAAGACCAAACTGCCGATCACGGTCGGCTTCGGAATCAAGACCCCGGAGCAGGCCGCCGGCGTGGCGCGCTTTGCCGACGGGGTGGTGGTCGGATCGGCCATCGTGGGGCGTATCGAATCGCTTGTGGCGAAGGGCGCAAAATTGCCGCAAACCGTAGCGGATGTGCTCGATTTCTGCGCGGGCCTGGCGCAATCCGTACATGCGGCGCGGTAGGCTTTCGTGGTAGGCTGACACTATGAACTGGATCGCCAATTTCGTCCGTCCCCGCATCAAGAGCCTGATGGGCGGCAACACGCGGAGCGAGACGCCGGAGAACCTCTGGCGGAAATGCCCGTCCTGCGGCGAGATGATCTTTCATCGAGATTTGGCCGTGGCGCAGTATGTCTGCCCGCAATGCGGCTTCCATATGCGGATCGGGCCGACCGAGCGCTTCGCGGCGATCTTCGATGCGTCCAGCTACGAGGAACTGCCCTATCCGGAAGTCCCCATCGATCCTCTGAGATTTCGCGGCGAGAAGCGCTACAGCGACGAGATCAAGGCGTCGCGCGGCAAGACCCAGCGCAACGAGGCGCTGACGGCGGCCAAAGGCACGATCGAGGGCATGCCCGTCGTCGTGGCGGTGCAGCCTTTCGACTTTCTGGGCGGCTCGCTGTCGATGGGCGTCGGCGAAGGCCTCGTCCGCGCGATGGAAACGGCGATCGCCGAAAAGCGGCCGTTCATCCTGTTCGTTTCCTCGGGCGGCGCGCGCATGCAGGAGGGAATTTTGTCCCTGATGCAGATGCCGCGCGTCACCATCATGATCGATCGGCTGCACGACGCAGGACTTCCCTATGTGGTGGTGTTGACCGATCCGACCTATGGCGGCGTCAGCGCCTCCTACGCCATGCTCGGCGACATCCAGATCGCAGAGCCCGGCGCGCAAATCGGTTTCGCCGGCCCGCGCGTCATCGCCAACACGATCCGCGAGCGCTTGCCCGAAGGCTTCCAGCGCTCGGAGTATCTGCTCGAACACGGCATGATCGACATGGTGACCCACCGGCATGAATTGCGGGCGACGCTGTCGCGGGTCCTGCATCTGGTGATGAAACGGTCGCGGCCGCGCAGCCGGCCCGTGGCGGTGCCTTCGGTCGTCACCGCGACCGCGACGCGCATCATCCCGCAGAGCACGCCGGCGGCCGGCAACAGCGCCGCGGAATGAGCGTCCAGAACGACGCGGCCGCTTTTCGCAGTACGGCCGTTCTCGAGCGCCTGCTGAATCTGCATCCCAAGAAGATCGACCTCGCGCTCGATCGCGTCTTGCGCCTGCTCCACGACCTCGGCGATCCGCAGAAGAAGATGCCGCCGACGATCCATGTCGCGGGCACGAACGGCAAAGGCTCGGCCTGCGCCTTTGCCCGCGCCATGCTGGAAGCGCAGGGCCTCAAAGTGCACGTGCACACGTCTCCCCATCTGGTGCGGTTTCACGAGCGCATGCGGATCGCGGGGCAGTTGATTTCCGAGGACGAGCTGGTCGCGACCTTGGAAGAATGCGAGCGGGTCAATGCGGGCCAACCCATCACCTATTTCGAGATCACCGACGCGGCCATGTTCCTCGCCTTCTCGCGCCATCGCGCCGACGCGCTGGTGTTGGAGGTGGGCCTGGGCGGCAAGTTCGACGCGACCAATGTGATCGACAAGCCGGCGATGACGGTCATCCAGCCGATCGGCCTGGATCATCAGGATTTCTTCGGCTCCGACATCCGCCTGATCGCGGCCGAGAAGGCCGGCATCATCAAGCCCGGCGTGCCGGTGATCGTGGGCCCGCAGGAAGACGCGCCGCGCGAGGTCATCCTGACCCGCGCCGACCGCTTGAGCGCGCCGGCCTATGTCTTCGGGCAGGACTTTTCGGCCCATCAAGAACATGGCCGGATGGTCTATCAGGACGAACACGGCCTGCTCGATCTGCCGCTGCCGCGGCTGATCGGTCGCCACCAGATCGAGAACGCCGCCGTGGCCATCGCCGCGCTGCGTCACGCCGGCCGCGGATGGGGAACCGACAACGGGATCGAAACCGGATTGCGCACGGTCGACTGGCCGGCGCGGCTTCAGCGATTGACGCGCGGTCCCTTGGTGGATCTTGCGCCGAAGGGAGCCGAAATCTGGCTCGACGGCGGCCACAATCCGCACTGCGCCGCTGCCGTGTCCCGCGCCATCGCCGACCTGGAAGAGAAGGCGGAGCGGCCGCTTTACCTCATCTGCGGCATGCTGCGCACCAAGGATGCCATCGGCTATTTGTCGGCGTATCGCGGATTGGCGCGCCATGTCGTAACCGTGAACGTCCCCGGCGAAGCGGCGAGCCTCGGCGCGGGCGCGCTGTACGACCTGGCCCGCCACGCCGGCCTCGACGCGCAGCCGGCGGAAGACCTCGAAGACGCGATGCTCCAGTTGCAGGCCTGGTCCCGCGCGCATCCGAAAGAGCCGCCGCCGCGTATCCTGATTTGCGGCTCGCTCTACCTCGCGGGCAAGGTTCTGGTCGAGAACGGCTGACGCGGCTACTTCACCGACTGCGACATGCAATCGCGATAGGTATCGTCTTTGATTTTGGCCTGCTCGGCGGGCGAAGCACCAAGGCCCCTGGCGTCGTCCGCGCGATTGGCGGCCATGGTCTGGCAGCGCGAAGCATAGTCGGCTGGCGTTGGGGCAAGGGCCGTTGACGGCACTTGCGCTTGCGACTGTGGGAGGGGTGCCGGCGCGGACTGGCGTTCCACGCGCGGTCGCGGCTTGGCCGGCGCCGCAGGTTCCGGCTTGGGCATCGGCGCAGGCGCGGTCGGCGGAGGAGAAAACTCCTTCCGCACCCAGGTGCAACCCGACACGAGCAACACGGCGGCAAGGACGGCAGCGGCGCGCATCGGCAATCCGAATTGTTTCATGCACCGACAGTATAACGTTTGCGCGCGACGTCGTGCGAAAGTTACCTCCCGCGCGCGCCGAGGGAACTCGCTTTATGAACTTGGCAAGAGGCGATGTGGTCTAGACCGACGATTCGATCCATTCCTTGATCTTGTTCTTGGGCAGCGCGCCGACCTTGGTCGCGGCGACCTGGCCCTGGCTGAAGATCATCATCGTCGGGATGCCGCGCACGCCGTATTTCTGCGGCACCTGCGGGTTTTCGTCGATATTGATCTTGGCGATCGTCACCTTGCCGCCCATCTCGCCGGCCAGCTCGTCCAACGCCGGTGCGATCATCTTGCACGGACCGCACCATTCCGCCCAAAAGTCCACGACCACGGGGGTCTTGGAGTTGAGAACATCGGTTGAGAACGAAGCGTCTGTGACCTTGATCGGAGCGGCCATGTTTTGATCCTTATGGTAGCTGACTACGTTACTTAGGAACGCCCCGCCTTAGGGTCAAGACGCGCCCGAATGGCCGCCAATTCGGCATCCAGCAGCTCATTGGACAGCTTCATCAGTGTAGGTCCATCCGTCCAGACGAGGCCACAGGTGATTCGTCTGCCGGGAAAGATCTTTTGCGCTGCGGCGCGGTAGAGCGCCATCTGCGTCTTGTACAACCGAGAAACCTCGTCCTCGCGAACCGGCGGCGGCCGATTGGTCTTGTAGTCCAGGATCAAGACTTCGTCGTCGCCGACCGACAGCCGATCGACCCGGCCATTGACGCGCGTGGCGGGGCCAAGCTCGGGCAGGTCGGCAACGATGGAGACTTCGGCGCGGCTGTTCGCGGAAAATGCGGCCGCGAAAGTCGGATCGTCCAGGACCGCGAGCGTCGCGCGGATCACATCCTCGGCTTCCGCTTCGGCGATGTTCCGTCGGCGAAGATAGGCGCGCGCCCGCTCGGCCCGTTCGGCCGCCGGCAAACCCGGAAGATGCGCCAGAAGCGCGTGCACCAAGAGCCCGCGGCGAAACCGGTGGTCGTCGGCAAAGGGCGACAGCGTCGCCGGCTCGTCCATTCCCGCCGCATCGAAGGGGCGGATCAGGCGCGGCGTCGGGGCATCGCGCGGCGCCGGCGATCTCGTCCAGCCGGGGAGTGCCGGCGCGGCACGCTGCACATCGGCCGACGCAGCGATCGCGGTCTCGGCCTCGCCGAACAGGAACAGCGTCTCGCCGTCGGCGGCGACATCGGCGCCAAGTTTTTCCGCCGCGCTACGCGCCAAGGCGTACCAGGACTCGTCGTGAACGCCATTGCCATTCTCGAAGCCGCACACGATCAAACGGTCGCGGGCGCGCGTCAGGGCGACGTAGAGAAGCCGGCGATATTCCTCCAGCACCCGCGTTCGCGCGGCATCCTTCGCGGCCCTGACCGCGGCCGGGGCATCCTGATTGCGCAGGGGAAACAGCGGCGCGCCCTCGTCGAAAAGAAAGCTTCCATGGTCCGATGCGCGCGGCACGGTCGTCGTATCGGGCAGGATGACGATGTCGGCCTCCAATCCCTTGGCGCCGTGCACGGTCATGACGCGCACCTCGTCGCGGCTGCGCTCCATGTCGCGCTTGATTTCGGCGCCGCCGCGCCCAACCCAATGCAGAAAACCTTCCAGCGAAGGCGTGTTCGCCGTCTCGTAAGCCAGGGACAGCGAGAGGAATTCATCGATCGCGTCGTTCGCTTCGGCGCCGAGGCGCCGCAGCAGGGCCAGCCGCAGACCCCGCGCATCGAGCGCGTCCGCGTAAAATTCATACGGCGGCATATAGTCGGCGCGCGCGCGCATGACGTTCAGGAAGTCGTATGTCGATGCGAATTTTGCATCCGCACGCTGCGCCTGCATGACGGCCCACAGCGTGCCGTGCCGGCCGTAAGCCAACGCGTAAAGATCGTCTTCGCTCAAGCCACACAGCGGCGACCGCAAGAGCGCGGCGAGATTGTAGTCGTCTTCGGGGAGCAGGACGAAGCGTCCCAGCGCGATCAAGTCCATGACGGCGATCTGCTCGGTCAGCTTCATGCGGTCGGCGCCCGCAACGGGAACGCCGCGTTCCTTCAGCCGCCGCACGATCTCCGGTCCGAAGGGTTCGCGCCGCCTGAGCAGGATCATGATGTCGCCGGCCCGGATCGGGCGGTCATGGCCGGGCAGTTTTGCCTTGCCGATCCAACCGGCGATTTTGTCGGCGATCTGCTTCGCCAACAGAACGACGGGACTGTCCTGGGCCTCGACATCGATGGGCCTGAGCGCGCGCCAGACGTCCCGCTCCTGGTCCCCTGTCGGTTTCAGCGCCGGCCAAACCTCGACGCAGCCTTTGGCGGCCGCGCGATGCGCGCTGTGCGTTATGGCGAGGCCGCCGGACGTCAGTCCGGCGCGCGCGGCATCGCCCTCGAACACCTTATCGACGAAGGCGAGGATTTCGGGCGCGGAACGGCGAGATGTGGTCAGAGGCGCGGCCACGAACGTGCGGTCGGCGCCCAGCGCGGCTTGCTCGAAATGGGCGCGATTGAGCTCGAACTGCGCCGGGTCCGCGCCCTGGAAGCTGAAGATGGACTGCTTTTCATCGCCCACCGCGAACAGCGTGCGGACGTTTTGGCCGCCGCCATCGCCCGCGAAGAACTCCTCGGTCAGCCGTTTGACGATGCGCCATTGCTCGGGGCTCGTGTCCTGGGCTTCGTCGATGAGGATGTGGTCGATGCCGCCGTCGAGTTTGTAGAGGATCCATTGCGCCGCGTTGCCGCGCTCGAGCAGATCCACCGCGTGCGCGATCAGATCGTCGTAGTCCAAGGCGCCACGCGCTCTCTTGGCATCGCGGTAATTGCGTCGCACCGCATCGGCGAGCGTCAGTGCCGCCTCCGCCAATTCCGCCGCATGGGTCGCGCGACGGCGCTCCTCGACGGCCCAGAATCGCTCCTCGAGCGCGCCGAGCGCGTTCGCCATCTCCGGCGCCGTCTTGGCGAGGCTTTTGGTGACGACCGCCTTATAGCGTTCGCCCTTGTCGGTGAGGAAAGCATCGCAGAAATGCGCATAAGACTCGACGGCCAGGTCGAGTTCGACCGCGCGTGCCAAAGCCTCGCCGCGTGCCGCGTCCGTCTTGCCGCCGGTTCCGAGCCACGCGATCAACTCGCGCAGATGGCCGGCTTCGCCTTTCAGCGCATCGCAGAAGGCGGCGGCGACGTCGCGCGCACGTCCTGTCTCGGCGGCACGATGGACCTTGCGGATTGCGGCGTAGAGCGCATCGTCCTCTTGCCCAAGCGAAGCGAAAAACCGGTCGAGCTTGCGCCGGTCGGCCCCGAGCGCCGCGTCGAGCAACGCGTTCAATGTCGCTTCTCCGCTCTCGGAAAGCAGAAAAGACAGAGCGGTCGATACCGAAGGATCGCCTCCGCCGGCGCGTTCGAGCATCCGAGCCCGTGCCTCGCTCATCAGCTCCCTGCCGGTGGCGTCGTCCAGCACATCGAAGGATGGCGGCACGCCGGCTTCGACCGGGAAGCGCGACAGAAGGTTCTGGCAGAAGGCATGGATCGTCAGAATCTTGAGCCCGCCGGGCGTCTCCAGGGCCTGGGCGAACAGCCGCCGGGCCTTGGCGAGATCGTCGATCTCGGCGCCGATTTCGGCGATGTTGCCGGCAAGCTCTTCGTCGGGCTGCATGGACCACTGACCCAGCCGATCGAACAGCCGGTGCTGCATTTCCGCTGCCGCGGCCTTGGTGTAGGTCAGGCAGAGGATTTTTGCCGGTTTGGCGTCGGCCAGCAGCAGGCGCGTCACGCGATTGGCGAGCGTATGGGTTTTTCCGGCACCGGCGTTCGCCGCGACCCAGGCCGAGGAACTGGGATCGGCGGCGGCGAGCGCGGGATTGCCGGCGGCGGCGCTCATGGCGCGTCCTCGTTCCAACCGCTGACCGACCATTCGCGTACGCGGCTTAGATGGTCGTAGTCGCCGACGATGTTGGCGCGCAGCGGCTGGACGCGCGGAAGATAGGCGGACACCGGGTCGGAAAAGTCCGCCACGCGCTGCTTCAATCTTGCCAGCGTCTCGGCGATTGTATCGAGGCGCACGGGGCGCCACTCGCCGCGCTCGCGTCCGCCCGAGAGGCGGACATAGGACAACTCATGTACGGCGCGCGGGCCGACATCCTTGAACCCGCCGCCGTTCAGGATCGCGGCCTCCAAGGGAAGCTGCGGCGCCAGGAACGCCTTGATCTGCTTTTCCGCGGGGATGCCGCCGGACTTGTAATCGATGATCGCAGCCGCTCCGTCGTTGAAGATGTCGATGCGATCGGCGCGCGCTTCGAGCGTGAAATTGTCGGCGATGTCCAGCGTCCCGGCGATCTCGACGTGGGATGCACGGATTTCGGCTCGGCGCTCGCGTTCCATTTCGACGAACCAATAGGCCGCGCCGGCAAAGCGCGGTCGCCACACGGCAAGCGTCGCCTTGGGGATTGCCTGATCCTCGAATACGCGCTCGGCGATGGCGATCAGTTGCAGCGCGGCGTCCGGCGCCAGCGGTCCGGGGTGCCGGGACACGAACAGCTCCATCGCGCGATGGATGGCGGTGCCGCGCTCCAGCGGGCCGACGGGAGCGTCGAGCGGATCGAGGACCCGCAGGCGAAGGATGCGCTTGGCATAGATCGCATAAGGGTCGCGCACCCAGGTCTCGATGTCGGTGACCGGCAGTCCTTTCGGCCGCGCCGCGAGGGGCGGCGCCGGCGCCGGCTTCGCCATGCGCTGGGGCGGTCCGGCGTCGCGCAGGGCTTGCGCGAGCGCGACATAGTCTTCGGCGGGCTTCAGACGGTCCGCGAATCCAAGCCCGCCGGAAAGCTGCGACAGCCTTTGGAGCCAACGCGATGCCACGGTCGGTGCGCCGTCGGCCTTCCGGGATCGCGTGAGCACGACGCGCGGCGCCGAACTCAGCATGGCGAAATCGTGCGCCGCCTGGCCGATGGCACGCTCGGGTTGCTCCAGCCCGAGCGCGGCGCGCATGGGCCGCGAGAACCACGGATCGGCGCCCGGCGCGGTCGGCCAGGTGCCTTCGTTCAAGCCGCCGATCACGACGGTATCGAAGCTCTGCAGCCTCGCTTCCAACGGCCCGAGGATCGTGGCGCGGGGATGACCACCGCGTTGGGGCCGCACGGCTTTGGTCTGGGCAAGTTTGCGGAAAAGCGCGGCATAGGCCCCCGCGCCGATCGCGCCAAGCTCGCCGGCTGCGTCTCGCAGTTCGCGAACGAAGGTGGCGGCCGCCTCTCCGGCATTGCCGCTCCACAGGTCCGGCTTTCCGGCCAGCGCTTCGCCGGCGGCGACATGTGCTTCGACCACGGCGGAAAGCGCGGCTTCGGATTGAGCGACGGCGAATTCCAACGGCGCCAGGGCATCGCGGACGGTCAGGAACCAATCGTGCAGCTGCGACCACCGGGCCGCATCGGCCGGCTTGGCGGCGTCACGCTTCTTGGCGATCGACCACAGGAGTCCGGCAAGGCCGGAGTCCGGCTTAGGGCCGCGCAGCGCGCGGTCGAGGTCTCGAGCCCTGGCCCGAAATGCCGCCGCATCGCCTCCCAGCGTGGCCAGGGGGTGTTTCAAAAGCGCGAGCAATTCGACCGGTGCGAATTGCGCTCGTGCCGCTTCGGCAACAAGACATAGAAATGCACCCGGTGTCGTGTGCGACAGCGGCCGGCCCGCCGAATCGTCCACCTCGATGTCCCAGCGCCGAAGTTCGCTTGCCACCCGCCGCGCCAGGCCGCGGTCCGGCGTGACCAGAGTCGCTGTTCGGCCGGGCGTATCCAGCGTCTCGCGCAACGCGAGCGCGATCGCCAGCGCTTCCTCCGATGGATCGGCCGCTGCGATCAGCGACAAGCCCGACAGGCCGGCCTCGACAACCCGTGCGGCGTCGCTTTCGGCGATGGCGCGCCAGGCATCGGTGGTGGGGGCAGGGCGAAGGGCCTCGCGCAAAAGGTATTCGCGTGCCGTGTCGTGCCCGCCGTCCCAATCCCCGACGTCTTCGCGCCGGACATCCAGGCGCTCCAACAATTGCTTCATTCCATATTGCGGATGGCCGGGATCGATGGCGTTCCAACTCGCCGCGTCCAACTCCCGGTCGAGGCCCGGAAGGATGACGGCGCTGTGGGGCAATTCGGCGATCGTCTTCAAGAGTTCCGCCGTCGCCGGAATGCTGCCGGTCGAGCCGGCGGCGATGACCGGTCCGCGCGACGGGGCGTTCTTGAGGCGTTTGGCGATGGCGTGAAGCGAGCGGTTTCGCCGGTCGGCGGGCGAGATGCATCCTTCGGCCGTCAAAATCTTCGGCCACTCGGTTTCGAGCAGCCGCAAAAAGCCGCGCACGTTTTCCCAATGCTCGGCCAACGCCGCCGGCACGAGGTCGTCCAAAGCGGACAAGCGCGCGCCTTGAGTCTCGACGTCGTCCAGCACGCGCGCCAGCCCCTCGCCGAGGGCCGCCGCCTGCGCGAAACCCATGTCCTCGCCGCGCGCCGCACGATGCCATTCGCGCACCAGCGCGGCGAGCAAGAGCGTGCGCCGCATCGGTGCGATGGCCGGCGGCAAGTCGAGATCGTCCTCTCCGAACAGAAATTCGTCTTCCTCGGCGTCGCCCAAGGCCTTGAACTGCGGCAGGAGCGCCGCGCCGCCCAGCACGCGGGCAAAGGCATCGCCGAAGGTGCGCTGCGCCCGTCGGGTCGGCAGGTAGATGACGGCATCGGCGAGCGCCAGCGCGCCGCCGTCCAACTGTCGGATCAAACCTCGGGCCAGCGTGTCGGCGAACGGCGCGCTGGGTGAAATCGTGTAGACCTTTGCGGCCACCGTCAGACGGCCGCCTGCTCGGCGAGAAATTCCTCGGCGTCCCTTACCGCGTCGGGCGTACCCACATGGATCCACACACCCTCGAGCCGGACACCGTAGAGCCGCCCCTTGGCGATGGCGGCGTCCCACATGCGGTTGGTCGAAAAGCTGCCGGCCGGCGCCCCGTCGAAGAGCCTTGGGTGCACGATCTGCACACCGGGATAGGCGAAGGGCGACAGCCGCCGTTCATCGACACGCGTCAGCCGTCCGTCACCGGCCATGTTGAAGTCGCCCGCGCCTTCAAAGCCCAGCGCCGTGGTCATCGATGCCATCAGCAGCAGCGCGTCCATCGCCCCCGCGTCCCAGCGCGCGATCATGCGGTCGAGGGCATGGCCAGTGCCTTCCACCCAGACCGTGTCGGAGTTCATGATGAAAAAGGGCTCGGCCTTGAAGTGCGGCAACGCCTTCACCACGCCGCCGCCCGTGCCGAGAAGCGCATCGGTCTCCTCCGAGAAGACGATCTCGATGTCTTTGCGCTTCGCGAGGTGGTCCTTCACCATCTGCGCCATGTAGTGCACGTTGACGACGGCCAGCGTCACGCCGGCGGCGACCAGCCGGTCGAGCGCGTGATCGATCAGGGCCTTTCCGGCCACCTGGACCAGCGGCTTTGGCCTGTCGTCGGTCAGCGGCCGCATCCGGGTGCCCAGACCTGCCGCCATGATCATCGCACGTTTGGGGTCGCTCACGCCGAGGGTCTTTCCGGTGCGCCGCGCTTTTCGCGCGGGATCGTCTTGTCGTACCAAGCCTTCACGCCGGCCAGCGCCGGATGCTCGAGGTCGCGGTTAAGATAACCCCAAACGCGCGGAAGGTAATCGAGATAACGCGGCTTGCCGTCGCGCTTGTAGAGCCTGGCGAAGATGCCGGCGATCTTGGCGTTGCGCTGCGCCGCCATGACGGCCATCTGGCCGCGGAAGACCTCTTCGTCGACGGGCGTACCCTGGCCGCGCATGGCCATCAGGTAATTCGCGGTCGTCGCCTGCGCGACCTCCGGCGGCACGTCGCGGCGCGCATCCTCGACCAGCGAGATAAGATCGTATGCCTTCGGTCCGGCCACCGCGTCCTGAAAGTCGATCAACCCGACGCGCGCGACGCCGCTGCGATCGGGCAGCCACAACAGGTTCTGAGCGTGGTAATCGCGATGCACGAACACAGAGTCGGATTTCAGCACATCGGCGAGTGCCTGGCGCCACAGAGCCCGATGTTCGGCGATCTCGTCCGGCCTGGCTTGCCGGCCCAGCGCGACCGGCATGAACCAATCCGTCAAAAGGTCGACCTCGGCCAGGAGCGCGGTGTCGTCGAAGGCATGAAGACTTTTATCGGGCGGCAAGATCGCCGGTGCGCGGTCGGCATGCAGGACCGCCAACACCTGGGCTGCCGCACCGTAGAGTTCGATCTCGTTTGCAGGCCCAACCACATCGGCAAAGAGCGCGTCGCCGAGATCCTCGATCAGGACAAATCCCGCCTGCGGATCGGCGGCTATGATGCGTGGCGTGCTCAAGCCCTTGCCCCGCAGGTAATTCGAAACCGCGACGAACCGCGCGCAATCCGCGCCGGCGAGGCGCGCGACGGCGTTGTAGCCAAGTGCGCGGCGCTCTTCCGGTGTCGCATGCGCGGGCGCGGCGGGCGTCTCGGCGCTTTGCGGTTGGTCCATCAACATCGCCGAGCGGCCGTTCAACGCAAGCCGAACATAGCGTCTCGTCGAGGCGTCGCCGGGCAGCGGCGCGCGTATCGCGGAGCCCCAGCCTGCGCCTGCAAGGAATACGTCCATGGCCGCCGCGCGTTCAGCCGACATGATCCAACCCAGCCAAGGCGGCTTTCCAGCGCGCGGGCCCCCGAATGTCCGCGCGCCGTCCGCTGTCCATGAGCGACAGCGTGACGTGAAGCCTGTCCGCGGGCATCCAGCCGAGCGCACGCTCGGGCCACTCTATCAGGGCCGCCCCGTCGTCCAATGCCTCGTCCAATCCCAACTCCTCGACGTCGCCCGGACGTTCGATCCGGTAAAGGTCGTAGTGACGCACATTCAGTCCCGCAGTCTCGTAATTCTGCACGAGCGTGAACGTCGGGCTCGGTACCTCTTCGCGCACGCCCAGCGCCGAGAGAATGGCGCGCGCCAGCGTCGTCTTGCCCGCGCCGAGATCGCCCTGCAACGCGACGGCATCGCCGACCTTCAAGGATGCGGCAATCCGCGCGCCCAAAGCCTGCGTGTCGGCCAGGCCCGGCAGGGCGAGGGTCTGCTCAAACCGTTGAGAATCCTTGGACATGGACAAGGTTCTAGCCCGCGCGAGCGCGCCGCTCAACGCCGCTAAGCGGTTGATTCTAAGGAGGGTCTCCGCCATGTTGCGCCCCGCTCGGCCGCCCCGGTGCCGCGGCGAATGGAAAGTCGCATGTCCGAACGGATCGTCATCATTGGCGCCGGCCAGTCCGGTGCGCAGGCCGTCGCGAGCCTGCGGTCGGAAGGATTCGCCGGGACCATCACCATGGTCGGCGACGAACCCTTCGCTCCCTATCAACGGCCGCCGCTCTCCAAGGCCTATCTGATGGGCACGATGGAGCGCGACCGCCTCTTCCTGAAGCCGGACGCATTCTACACCGACGCCAATTGCGAGGTGATCCTGGGCGTCGCCGCGACGAAGATCGACCGCGCCGCCAAGAGCGTGGTTCTCGCGGACGGACGCCGGTTTCCCTATGACAAGCTCTTGATCGCCACCGGCAGCCGCGTGCGCAAGATCAAATGCCCCGGCGCCGATCTGCCCGGCGTGCACTACCTGCGCGGCATTGCCGACGTGGACGGCCTGCGGGCGGTGTTCGAACCCGGCAGGAAGCTCGCCATCGTCGGCGGCGGATATATCGGTCTCGAGGTCGCGGCCGTTGCCGCCAAGCGTGGGATCGACGTCACGGTGTTCGAGGCGATGGACCGTGTGATGGCCCGCGCCGTCTCGGTGCCGGTGTCCGATTTCTACGACAAGGTGCATCGCGCCGCCGGCGTGAACATCCTGCTCGATACCGGCGTCGAGGCGTTCGAGGGCAACGGCAAGCTGGAAGCCGTCCGCGCCAAGGGCAAGGTCTATCCCGCCGACGTCGCGCTGGTCGGCATCGGCATCGTGCCGAACGAGGAGCTGGCGCGTGAAGCCGGTCTCGGTTGCGAGGATGGCATCGTCGTCGACGAGAAGAGCAATGCCACCGGCGATCCTTCGATCTTCGCGGCCGGCGATTGCACGCGCCACATCGGTCGCGACGGCACGGCGCTGCGGCTCGAATGCGTCCAGAACGCCATCGACCAGGCCAAGCACGCGGCGCTGCAAATGGTCGGCAAGCCGAACACCTATCGCGAAGTGCCGTGGTTCTGGTCCGACCAGTACGATCTGAAGCTGCAGATCGCCGGCCTGGCGCGGCCGTCCGATCAGATCGTCGTTCGCGGCACCCCCGAGGCGCGCAAGTTCGCGGTTTTCCATCTGCGCGACGGCGTCGTCGCTGCGGTGGAAGCAGTCAACGCCGCGCCGGAATATCTCGTCGGCCGCAGGCTGATCGCCGACGGCGCCCGGATCGCGCCGGAGCGCCTCGCCGATACCGCCATTCCCATGAAGACCATCGCTTAAGGACGCTTATGCCCAAGATCAAATACATCGAACACAACGGCAAGGAACACGAGGTCGAGGTGCCGGCGGGGTGGTCCGTCATGGAAGGCGCGGTGAAGAATCTCATTCCCGGCATCGACGCCGATTGCGGCGGCGCGTGCGCCTGCGCCACCTGTCACGTCTTCGTCGACAAGGCCTGGCTCGACAAGCTGCCGGCGAAGGAGGACATGGAGGTCACCATGCTCGACTTCGCGCCGGAGGTTGAGGCGAACTCCCGCCTGTCGTGCCAGATCAAGGTGACGCCGGCGCTCGAAGGCCTCGTCGTGCGCATGCCCAAGAGCCAGCACTAGAATAGGCGAGCGGTCACGCCGTCTTGCGATCGCCGGGCGCAGGCGCCTCGTCGTGGATGCGGCGCGGGAAGTGGCAGCGCACCAGCGTGCCACCATCCGTTCCGGGTGCGCCGCTTTCGATCTCGACCCAGCCGTCATGCAGTTCGACGAAGCGATTGACGAGCGCCAATCCCAGTCCCGCGCCGGCGCGCTGACCCGAGCGGTGGCGGGACGCGAAGCGGTCGAACACGGTCGCTTTGACTTCCGGCGCGATGCCGGGGCCGGTATCGGCGACCGAAATCTGGACGTCCTCGCCGACGATGGCGCCGAAGAGCGTGATCGTGCCGCCGGCCGGGGTGTATTTGAACGCGTTGGCGAGCAGGTTGAACACGACCTGCTGGATGCGGCGCTCATCGCCGAGGAAGGTGCCCGCATCCGCCGCGACGTCCACTTTCAATTCCAGATTGACCTTCGCGGCCCAATCGCCCGCCGTCGCGGCGACGCCGGTCAGGAGCGCATGGAGGTCGATCCGCTCGAGTTCGAGCCGCAGCGCGCCGGATTCGACCAGGGACAAGTCGAGAATGTTGTTGATCAGATCCTTGAGCGTGTTCGAACCCGCCACGATGTCCTGGACGTAGCCGGCCTGGGCGCGGTTGAGCTCGCCGGGAATGCCGCTCGCCAGATGCTCCGCGAAACCCAGGATCGTGTTGAGCGGCGTGCGCAGCTCGTAGGACACGTGCTTGATGAAATCGGACTTCAGATTGTCGGCGGCCTCCAGCGCTTCGTTGCGTTCGCGCAGGGCGCTTTCGATGCGCGACCGGTCGGTTACGTCGGCGAACGTGACCAGCGTCGCGCCGTCGGGCAGCGGCGACAGGGTCAAGGACAGGATCGTGCGGTCGTTGCGTTCGATCTCGCCCCAGTCGCGTCGCGTCGGCGCGCCCGAGACGACGCTTTGGATCAGCCGTTCCCACACCGTTTCGTCGCCGAACTTGTCGGCGCAGGCCGCGGCGATCGTGCGGATGTGCGGCTCGCCGTCCACATCGCGGCCGCCGAGGTCCCAGATCTTCAGGAAGGCGGCATTGTGGAGCTTGAGCTTGCCGTCCGGTCCGAACACCGCGACCGCTTCCTGCAGCGTGTCCAGCGTGGCCGACTGCACCTTGA
>CAZMHP010000039.1:0-18553 GCA_964566095.1 uncultured Rhizobium sp.
TGCGCCGCGTCGTGCATCAGGATGGCGAGGCCGAGCTGGCGGCTGCCGATCACGACCACCGCCGCCACGAAGGTCAGCGGATTGGGCCAGATCGCGTAGACCGCCATGGCGACGCCGATCACGACCCAGGCATGGAGCACGCACAGAATGCCGACAAGATCGGAGCGCTGGCGCACGCTCGCCATCTCGTCCGGCGTAAACACGGTGGTGGGATCGAACCGTTCGACGTTCATGGTTGCGATTATACGCTCACCAAATCCAGCTAGAAAGCACGAAGGCCGCGGCGATGAATGCCCCTGCGTCACGATTGGCGCGGAACAGCTTCAAGCAACGCGCCGGATCGTCGATCCTCAGGGTGTGGAACTGCCAGAGGAAATGCCCGCCCGCGCCCAGCATCACGAAGGCGAAGGGCCATCCCGCGTGCTCGGCGAAGCCCGCCGCCAGGATCAGCGCGAAGGCCACGACATAGAACCCCAGCACCCAGTCGCGCGCCCGCGTCCCGAACAGCAGCGCCGTGGACTTCACGCCGATCAGCGCGTCGTCGTCCTTGTCTTGCAGGGCGTAAATCGTGTCGTAGCCAAGCGTCCAGAAGAACAGGCCCGCGTATAGCATCGCGTCGGCGGTATCGATCGTGCCGGTCTGCGCCGCGAAGCCGACCAGCGCGCCCCAGTTGAACGTCAGCCCCAGCCAGGCCTGCGGCCACCAGGTGATCCGCTTCATGAAGGGATAGGCGGCGACCAGCAGCAGCGAAGCGGCGCCGGTCTCGATTGCAAAGGGGTTGAGCTGGACGAGGATGGCGAAGCCCGCGACCAGTTGCGCGCCGAGGAACAGCCAGGCCTGTCGCACCGTTACGGCGCCCGACGGAATCGGCCGCGCCTGCGTCCGCGCCACCCTGGCGTCGATGTCGCGGTCGACGATGTCGTTGTAGGTGCAGCCCGCGCCGCGCATCACCAGCGCCCCGATGGCAAACAGCCCGAGCAGATAGAGGTCATGCCCGGTCGCGAAAGGCCGCTCGCTGGCGATGGCGCCCAAGACTAGCCCGAACACGCAGGGCCAATAGAGCAACCAGCCCGGATGCGGCCGGTCCAACCGCATCAGCCGCAGCAACGGGCGCAGTCCGGCCGGCGCGAGATCGACCCAGCTTGCCGGGAGCGCGTCGGCGGGTTTGGCGGTTGTTTCGGTCATGACCGGCACACTACAAGTATTTGCGCATGAGCGGAAACGATCTCACCACTCCGGGCGGCAAGCTGCGTCTCCATGTCGAGGCGGCGCTGCACGACGGCGCGCGCGTCATGCCGGACGAGGGGCAGACGCACTATCTGCTGCACGTGATGCGGGCGAAGGCGGGCGATCGCGTCGCTCTGTTCAACGGCCGCGACGGCGAATGGCTGGCGCGGGTGGCGGAGGTCTCCAAGCGCGCCTGCGTGCTCGCCTGCGAGACGCGGATCGCGGCGCAGACCGCCGTGCCCGACCTGTGGCTCTGCTTTTCGCCGATCAAGAAGACCCCGGCCGATTATGTGGTGCAGAAGGCGACCGAGCTCGGCGTGCGTGTGCTGCAACCGGTCGTCACCCGGCGCACCATCGTCACCCGCGTCAACCTCGAGCGCATGCGCGCCAACGCCGTCGAAGCGGCGGAACAGTCGGGCCGGTTATCTGTGCCCGAAACGCGCGAGCCGCTGTCGCTCGACAAGCTGCTTGCCGGCTGGCCGCGCGAGCGCCGGCTGATCTTCTGCGACGAGGGCGGCGCACCGCCGATGGGCGACGCGCTGCGCGACCTGCCCGAAGGCCCGACCGCGATCTTCACCGGCCCCGAGGGCGGCTTCGATCCGGCCGAGCGCGAGACGTTGCGCGCGCAAGCTTTCGTCAGGCCGGTTTCACTCGGCCCGCGCATCCTGCGCGCCGACACCGCCGCGCTGGCGGCGCTGGCGATCTGGCAATCGATCAGCGGCGATTGGCGCTGAGCGACGCGCCCGCGAGCCGTGTGTCGGTCCGCGTCAGGAACGCCGCGTTGCGCTCGCGCAAATCCGTCAGGAAGTGCGCCGGGTCGCGCACAAAAGGATCGTCCGTGCCGGTCCGAAGCCCGGCCGCTGCCGCAATCTCCTTCACGAAGATCACGCAATTGTGGGTATCCAACTCGTAGGAGGGCTGCGCGTCGTCGCGCCAGCGCGTCACCGTCGCCAGGACGGCGGCGTACTGGCTGTCGGACAGCGCGAACGAAAAATAGGGAATGTCCTTGGCGATATAGGCGTCATCGACGCTGTCCACTTCGCCGTCGACCCGGCCGAACAGGATGGAGGGCCCGATCTTCGGCGGCGTGAAGCCGTAGTTCGCCTTGACCGACGGCCCGCCGGCGTCCGGCGCTCCGGTCAGCGTCACATAGGCGTGCGGGAACTCGACCCACATTCCTTTGCTTCCCAGGTGATGGGCGTAGAACGAAATCGTGACGGCCGCCCCGGCCGGGACGATCCAGAGGGCCAGTCCCAGGGCCGCACCCACCAGGTGACGAAACGACACGAATCCTCCTCCGCCCTTTGCAGCAAACGCGGCAAAGGGCGAGAAGGCGCTCACGGGCGAACAGAAATTCCAGTGACAGTGAAGCGGACGTTAAGCTTTTCCGGCGCACTTGCCGGAAACTCTCCACATCACTAGATAGCCGAGGCGTGAACGGGCAGTTCACTATTCACACAACGACGCGGGGGCTTTGCACCTCCACGCAAGGGAACAGAGCTGCATGTCCATCCCTCAGTCCGCCGGCGGTCCGATCGAATCGCGCGACGATCTCGTGCGCCATCTGTCCGACGGCTGCAAGCCGAAGTCGGAATGGCGCATCGGCACCGAGCACGAGAAATTCGTCTACGACCTAAAGACCCACAAACCGCTCGCCTACGACACGCGGCCCGGCATCCGTCAGTTGCTCGATGGCATGAAGCGCTTCGGCTGGGAGCCGGTGCTGGAAGGCGACAACATCATCGGGCTGACGCAGAACAAGGCCTCGCTCAGTCTGGAGCCCGGCGGCCAGTTCGAACTCTCCGGCGCGCCGCTCAGGACCGTGCACGAGACCTGCGCCGAGACCAACCTGCATCTCGAACAGACGCGCGAAGTCGCCAATGAGATCGGTGCCGGCGTCATCGGCTTGGGCTTCGCGCCGACCTGGTCGATGGATGAGACGCATCAGATGCCCAAGGGTCGCTATCAGATCATGCGGCGCTACATGCCGAAGGTCGGGGGCTATGGCCATGAGATGATGTTCCGCACCTGCACCGTGCAGGTGAACCTCGACTTCGAAACCGAAGCCGACATGGTCAAGAAATTCCGCGTCGGACTGGCGCTGCAGCCCGTCGCGACGGCGCTGCTCGCCAACTCGCCGTTCCGCGAGGGTCGGCCCAACGGATTTCTGTCGTATCGCAGCCAGGTGTGGACCGACGTCGACAACGCGCGGTCCGGCATGCTGCCCTGGGTGTTCGAAAGCGGCATGTCCTTCGAACGCTATGTCGACTACGCGCTCGACGTGCCGATGTACTTCGTCTATCGCGACGGCAAATATATCGACCTCTCGGGCAAGAGCTTTCGCGACTTCCTTGCCCGCAAGATCCCCGAGGTGAAGGATGTCGAGCCGACCATGGCCGACTGGGCCGACCATCTCACGACCATCTTCCCGGAGGTGCGGCTCAAGAAATTCCTCGAAATGCGCGGCGCCGACGGCGGGCAGTGGCGGCGCATCTGCGGCATGCCGGCGCTCTGGGTCGGGATCTATTACGACCAGGTCGCGCTCGATGCCGCCTGGGACCTCGTCAAGGATTGGACCGCGGAGGAGCGCCAGGCGATGCGCGACGCGGTGCCCAAGCAGGCGTTCAAGACGCCGTTCCGCAACACCACGGTGCACGCCATCGCCCATCGCATGCTCGAGATTTCATCGGCGGGCCTTCGGCGGCGCGCCGCGCTCGATCAGGGCGGCATGAGCGAGGACGGGTTTCTCAATCCGCTGCGCGAACTGGTCTCGCGCGGCTACACCCGCGCCGAGGAACTGCTGAAGAACTATTACGGGGCATGGGGCCGCGATCTGACGCCGCTGTTCAAGGAATACAACTTCCTGTAACGGCATAATCATTTGAAATAACTGCATATTATTCCGCGCCGGCCGCTTCGAATAGAAATACAACTTTTGATTGCAAGCCGAAAACTTTCCTCTCATAGTACCCGTGTCGAAGGGTGCCTGCCGACGCGTTTGCGCGGTCGGGAATTACGCGCCGGCGTGACAGGCCTGGTCGGCTGATCTGCTTCCCGACCGTGTTGGGCCCGCATGGCGGCGCCTTGGGTGGGGCTAGATGGCGGAAAAGTCGCCGAAGAATCTGTTCACGCAGCCGGAACCTGCTGCGCGCCGCTGGGTCGCCGCCCTGTCGGGCAAGTTCGGCGACTGGGCCGAGCAGAAGGCCGCGGCCCAGGACATCAGGCGCCGCGCCCGCGAGAACGGCAGAAACAACCTGCCGCTTTCCGGCGACGCCGAGCCGGATGTCGTGCAGCAGCAGATCGTCGACGGTTTCTATAGCGGCGCCGACTCCTTGTATCAGGCGCTGTGGAACCGGCTGCGCGGCGCGCACGACCTCATCGTCGATCGCATTCCCAAACCGCTGGAACCCGATCCGATCAAGGCGCTCGCGCGCATCGAGATCGTTGGCATTCGCGACCGTGCCAAGGACGAACTCGTCGCGCTTTATCACGACGAACGCGAGGCGTGGAAGGATCTCAAATTGTTCAAGGGCGAGAACGCCCTGGCGCGCAGCGCGGTCTACCCCAAGCCGCGTCCGCCGATGCTCGTCGTCTCGGCCATTCTTTCGGCGCTGGTCGTGGAATCCGCGTTGAACGGCCTTATATTTCGCGATGTCAGTCCAAGCTACACGGTCGGTGGAATTCTGCAGGCCGTGGCGTTCAGCCTGGTCAACGTTTTCTTGGGGTATTTCGCGCTTGGCTTTGCCGCGGCGCGCTATGCCACCCACCATGATCGCTGGAAGCGGCAGATGGGGTGGTCGGGCATCGGGTTCATCATATTCCTCGGTCTTCTTTGGAATCTCTATGTCGCGCATTGGCGCGAGGCCGCCGCGGAATCCTTCGCGAAGATCGCGTCCGATCTGGCGCGCGCGGCGACCCAGCCCGGCGTTCAGTTGCCGGACGTTGCCTATATGATCGTCGACGCCGGCGAGCATCTTCTCAAGCACGGCCTAGGCTTGACCTCGTGGTCGGCGATCGTCCTGCTGGTGTTGGGCTTGATGATCTTCACCGCGCTGGCGGTGGAGGGCTATCACGGCTGGGACGACACTTATCCCGGCTACGGCCGCGTCGATCGGGCCCACAAGGACGCCCGCATCGCCTATGAGCGCCGCGTCGGCGATCTGCGGACTGCGATCAACAGCGCTCTCGATGCGGTCAAACAGGATGTTTCGGGCCGGCTGCAGGCCGACGAGACGCGCGTCGCGGAAGCGTTGGAAATCGAATCCGAAGCCCAGCAGGCCGAGCGCGAGGCGCGCGACAGCGTGACGGATTTGGCGCGCTCCTGTCTTCAGAATCTGCGGGACTATCGCGAGGCGAACAGCTACGTCCGCACGACCAACCCGCCCGCGTATTTCGCCCAGTTCCCCCAGCTCGAAAGCGACCTTCCCGAAAACGATCAGATATCCAAGCGGCTGGAAGAAGCCCAGGCCGCCCTCATCAGCAATCGCGAAGCGAAGCGCACGTTCGACAACACGCTTGGCGAATGGGCAAGGGAAGAAGCCGGCAATCTCGCGGTGTTCCTGAATCAGGTCCGCGAGGAGGCGACTTTCCGCGCCGATCACGAACGCAAGGGTGGACTCTACATCGTAGAAGGCCATCTCGGCGAGGCGTCCTCGCGTCCATGAATCGCTTCCTGGGCCGCAACCCGCAGCAGGCGATCGGCGTGGGGATTATCGTCTTCTTTGTCCTTTCGCTGGCGACGGGCCTCGTCGTCTGGCTGCGCTCGACCGCTCCCATCGGCGGCCCTGGCGATCTGTGCGCCGTCGGCAGGCTCCTGCGTCACCGCATCGTTCTCATCGATGCGACCGACAATCTCGATGCGACGCAGCGCGAGACGGTGCTGGAGGCGGTCGAGGACTTGGCCCGCATCTCCGAGCCCAGCGACAAGCTCACCGTGGCGACCGTGGATGCCGCGCATCCGCGCGAACCGCACATCCTTTTCAGCGCTTGCGCGCCGCAGTCGAAGGTCGAGGGAATCGCCGACAATCCCGCCTTCATCCGCATCAACTGGTTGCGAATATTCTACAACCCGCTTCTTGAGGCGGTGTCGACCGCGATGAATCAGCCGGAGCAGAAACAGACGCCGCTCATCGAGTCGATCTACGGCCTGGGGCGTCGCTCCGATTTTGGCCCGGCCGTCGCCGATCGCCGGCTATTTATCGTCAGCGACATGCTGCAAAACACCGCGAGCCTCTACTCGCTCTATTCCGACAGCCTCGACTTTAAAGTCTTTGCGGCACGGCCCGACGCGTTCCAAAACGTTCCCGATCTGACCGGCGTTGAGGTCGTCAACCTGTATATCGATCGTCCCAACGATCGCTGCATTCAAGGCGAGGCGCAGCGCCAGTTCTGGGTCGACTTCTTTCACAGTGCGCGCACGGAGATCCGCTTCGAAAACTGGCCATGGCCGAAGTCGACCGCGACGCTTCACGAGTATTGCCGCGGCGCGCGGTCATCCCAGGGATTGCGGAGAGGCAGGCACCATCGCTGGCGCTGGCACATCTTCGCGCGGCGGACGCGCGCGCCCGGCCCCTTTCCGCCATAGCGCGAATACGACAACGGCCTTCGAAGCCGGGTCGCGCCGATCCGTGCAATCGCGCGCGACGCGTGGCTGCCGTTACGACACGCAACCTTTGATACGCCGGCACCGCTCGCCGCTATGGCAATGCGGCAACAGCTTGCAGCGCAATACGACGAAATTCCCGGAAATGGGGGATTTAGCGGCCGCGATCGCGGCGAATGCTGCTATCGCGAGGATCTGCGCCGCGGCCTTTGATTCCATTTGCCGATTTGGCGCCAACGCTGTGTTTGGAGACAATTGTACATGCTTAACAAGACGAAGAATCTGCTTCTCGCCGCGGCCGCCGTGACGGCGCTGTCCGTCAGTGTCTCGGTGGCGCTCGGCGCCGACCCGGCCGTGAGCACGCTGAACGGCAAGATCAGCGCGGGCTACGGCACGAGCGGGCCGAACGACGTTTATGGCGGCTCCGGCTCGATCGACGTGTCGCTCGGCGGCTCATGGGGCGCACAGGCCGACGCCTATGTCGGCGGCATCCGCGGCTTCGGCATCTTGGGCGGCGCCGGCCATGTGTTCTGGCGCGATCCGTCCATCGCGCTGCTCGGCATCTATGGCAGCGACCAGCACTTCAACGTCCTTGGCGGCATCGATGTCACCAAGGTGGGTGCCGAAGGCGAGTATTACTTCAACGACGCCTGGACCGCGCGCACGATCGTGGGCTGGGAAGGCGGCGATGTGAAGGATCGCATCTTCGACCGCACGGACGTGGTGTATTATCCATCCGACAACTGGTCGATTACCGCGGGCCATCGCTACTCGCTGGGCATCAACGCGGGCATTCTCGGCACGGAGTACCAGCTCAGCAACACGAACGTGTCGCTGTCGCTGCAAGGCCGGTTGGGCGAATTCCACACCAGCGGTGTCTTCGCCGGCATCACCTTGTACCTCGGCGATTCCGGTAAGCCGCTCGCTCAGCGCGCGCGCCAGGACGATCCGGTCGATTCGATGTCCGATGATGTCAATGCCGCCGGCGGCAGCGGCGAAGACAATTGCAATGACGTCGGCCTGACCTCCGGCATCCAGCGGTTCCGCCGCAATCCCTGCGCCACCTGATTTTGCCGATGAATGGAGGCGGCTCCCCATGTTGGGGGGCCGCCTTCTTTTTTGCCGGTCAAATACGCCGCGCGAAAAATGCCAGCGCGACGCCCATCGCGGCCAGGATCGCACCGCGATAGGCCCATTGCAGGTGGAAAGCCTTGAAGCCCACGGGCACCAGGCCGCTGCCCTCCGCGACCCACCAAAGGCCGAGCACGGCCATGGCGATGCCGAAGCCCAACAACGCCGCGCGAAATAAGCCGTGTCGCGTCACCACCTAGCGCCGCGAAAGCCAGACCAGGATCGCGCCGACCACTGCGGTACCGAGCCCAATCCCGATCCACTTGGAATGGCCGACCATGGTGAACGCGCCCGCATGGTGCGGCGGCCACTGGATCAGGCCATAGCCTTGCCCAGCCCATAGAAGTCCCGCCGCCAGGACCAGAATTCCAACAATCAGTACGACCGTCTTCATCGTTACCCCCGTTTTTGAGCGCTACTTCGGCTGCGGAACCCGCTCCGTGCCTTGTCGGCTCACCATCCAGCCCGGATATTCGGGCGGCAGCGCGCTCACGTCGTCGAGCTGTTTCAAGTCGTCCGCCGAGAGCCTGAGCTTCGCCGCTTCGAGATTGTCCTCGAGTTGCTCCATCGTCTTGGCCCCGATGATCACGGTCGTCACGAACGGTTTGGCCAGGACATAGGCGAGCGCCACCCGCGCCACCGAGGCGCCGTGCTTGGCGCCGATCTCGCGCATCGCGTCGACGCATTTCCAGGCACGGTCCTTGTCCACCGGCGGGAAGTCGAACGCCGCGCGCCGCGCCCCTTCCGGCCCGTTGCTGCCCGGTCCGAACTTGCCCGAGAGCAGGCCGCCGGCCAGCGGACTCCACACCATCAACCCGACCTTTTGGTCGGCCATCATCGGCACGATCTCGCGTTCCAGATCGCGACCGGCGATGGAATAATAGGCCTGGATCGTCTCCATCCGCGCCCAGCCGCGGCTGGCCGCGATGCCGTTGGCCTTCATCACCCGCCACGCCTGCCAGTTGGAGCAGCCGACATAGCGCACCATACCCTGGCGCGTCAGATCGTCGAGCGCGCGCATGGTCTCCTCGACCGGCGTCACGGCGTCCGTGGCATGGATCTGATAGAGATCGATGTGATCGGTCTGCAGCCGTTCGAGGCTGCGCGCGACGGAGTCCATGATATGGCCCCGCGAGGCGCCGATGTCGTTGGGGCCGCCGCCGACGCGACCATAGCATTTGGTCGCCAAAACCACATCCGAACGCTTGATGCCCAAATCCTTCAGCGCCTGGCCGGTCAGCTTCTCCGAATTTCCCATCGAATAGACGTCGGCGGTGTCGAGAAAGTTCACGCCGGCGGCGATGCTTTTCTCGACGAGCGCGGTCGCCTGGCTCTGGCCGACATCGCCGATCGCCGACCAGATGCCGGCATTCTTGCCGTCGCCGGTGAAGGTCATGGTGCCCAGACAGATTTCGGAAACGAACAGGCCGGTCTGGCCCAGTTGATTGTACTTCATGCCTTGACCTCGTTGTTGGGAGCGTAAGCGTGGACGGCGTCGATCACATGCGCCGAATAGACCATCGTCGCGCCGGCATTGACCATCACGGCGACGCCAAGGGCATCGACGATTTCTTCCTTCGTCGCACCCGCGCGCGCCGCGGCCTCGCTGTGCGCATTGATGCAGCCGTCGCAGCGCAGCGTCACCGCGACGCCCAGCGCGATCAGTTCGCGCGTCTTGGCATCGAGATGCTTGGAAGCGGAATTGGCGTGATGGAACGCGGCGTAGGCTTTGACCAGATCTGGGTTGGCGCCGCCGATCTCCTTCACGGAGAGGGCGATCTGCTGCTTGTATTCCTTCCAGTCGCGGATCATGCGGGCGGCCCTAATGGTTGGGGAGCGGTATGAATTCGACGTCGTCGCCGGGGATCTTGCCGAAACGGCCTTCGGTCCAGTCGCGCTTGGCCTGTTCGATGCGGTCCTTGGAGCTCGCCACGAAGTTCCACCAGAGGTGGCGTTCGCCGTCGAGCGGCGCGCCGCCCAGCAGCATGACGCGCGCGTCGCCCTTCGCCGTCAGCCGGGCCGTCTCGCCCGTCTCGTATACGATCATCGCGCCGTCGCCGTGAACTTGGCCGCCGGCCTCCACCGTGCCGCCGACGACCATTGCCCCGCGCTCCGCATATTCGTCGGGAAGTGTGATGGTGCTGCCGTCCTTGAGCTGGGCGTCGACATAGAAAATGTCCATGGGGACCTGCACCGGCGCGTTCAAGCCATATGCTCTGCCGGTTACAAGCCGAAGCACCGCGCCGTCGCGCTCGCGCACCGGCAACGCTGCTTTGGGCACGTGCTGAAAGCTTGGCGGGTCTTCCTCATTCGCCCGAGGCAATCCAACCCAGCTTTGAATGCCGTGCAGGCGGTGCCCGCGCGCGCGTACCTCCGGCCCGGTGCGCTCGGAATGGGCGATGCCGCGCCCCGCCGTCATCCAGTTCACGTCGCCCGGCACGATCTCCTGGGTATTGCCCAACGTGTCGCGATGTATCTGCGATCCCTCGAACAGATAGGTGATGGTGGCCAGGCCGATATGGGGATGCGGCCGCACGTCGATGCCATTTCCGGGCGCGAAGTCCACCGGTCCGAAATAGTCGAAGAACACGAACGGGCCGACGGTGCGCCGTTCGATCTGCGGCAGCATGCGCGCCACGCGGAATCCGTCGCCGAGTTCGCGGGCCTTGCCTTGCAGGTCGCGCATGACGTCTTCCTTGGTTACGCGGGGAGGATCGTAATCTCCGGCCAGACCTCGCGCCAGCGCGCAGCCTTCTCGAAATAGCGGCCGGCGTTGAAATTCGCCACGCCGCTGGGTCGTACCGTCATGTTTTCGATATCGGCGAAGCCCTTGGGGGCATAGACTTCGAATCCCGCGCCGTCCGGCCGGATGCCCACCATCGCGCAGTCGCAAAGGAAGCGGTCGATCCCGTCGGTGGCGCGAGTGAGCGGCGGATAAGGCATCCCGAACTTCGCCTCGTACCAGATATGGACGCGCCCCTGATTGCGCACTTCGACGTCGACGCCCAGATCGGCAAAAAGCGCGGCTGCCCGTTTTATGACCGCGTCCTCCGTCTCCCAGGACGGATCGGCGTCGAAGTACATGATGTCGTAATCCTTGATGCCGTATGTCGGGGGCCGTTCCGTCTTGACGTTCCAGGCCGTCTGGAACAACGCGCCGGAGTCCAGCCAGCAATCCGGTGCGCCGAGACGCGGCAGCCGTTCCAGGATGGCGCGGTTGATCGGATTGGCCAGAACGGCTGAGGTGAACGTGTCGTTGTTCATCTCGATCATATGCCGGTGAAGACAAGGTCGAGTGCCGCGACGATTCGGTCTCTTTCCCCGGCGAGGTTGGCGATGGGTGCCCGCATGGCCTTCATCGGTAGAGACAGAAAGTCTGTAGGGTCGAAGTATAGGACGGCACCTTCCAGTCTGATTGCCGGGTGGAGGCGGCTCGGTCCCGATACGATACGCTCGCTCACGAGTGAAGCCATCAAACGGCTGCTCAAATGATCAAGAAGGTAATGTTGAACGCAGAGCAGGTAGGGCTTGTCGTCGCGTGCCACCCGTATCGGATTGGGAACGACGTCAAACTGTCGGATCGTCGAACGCATCGGGACCGTAGAATTGCTCTGCCAGCGTGCCGTGTCGCTCAATATATTCGTTGTGGCGATCGAAGAACGCCTTGTTTTCCACATAGAACCGTCGCGCGCGTTCGGTCTCGGTCACCTTGCGCAAGGCGTCTTCGGTCACCTGCGAGACGTTAATCCGCATTTCCTTTGCGATCTTCAGGATGTCGGCGTCGACCGTGACGTTTACCGCCTTCTTCGGCCCGGGCATGCGACCGAAGGACAGGTGCTCCCTCCGTTTCGCGGCCTTCGGGGGGCCGCGAAAGCGCCGAGGGGATTCCTCAAGGCCTTTCCGTTTCATGCGCATAGGTTATGCGCATGGTCATGCGCATTCAAGCCAGTACGGGCAGAACTGCCATTCCCTGTGCATCGCGGCCGATCGGCTTTACCCACCGCACTGCGGACAGTGGCAGCGGAGCAAACAGATGCGGAAAGTCCTCGCCGCGCGAGGGCGCGTGCTCCCATTTCAGCGTCTCGCCGAGCGCCTTCCCATCCACCGCGATGAGCAGGATATCGTTCACGCCCGCGTAGTAGAGCCGCAGCGTTTCGGCCAATTGCGACGCCGTCGAGAAATGGATGAACCCATCCGCCTTGTCGTGCGCCGAGCCGTCGAAATGGCCGGCACGCTCGGCCTGCGCCCAGTCGGCCTTCGTGGCGATCTTGAAGATGAGGGACACGCGCGCTCCGCCTGGGTTGCGCGCACGAGCATGCTACCGGGCCGCAAAGGCGTAAAGCGTTCCGTCCACCCCGCCAACCACGACCAGCCCGTCGGCGGCCGCGGGCGCGGCGACAAAGCCGCTTATCCACGCGCCGGGCCAGTCCGGCATCTGCCAGCGCCAGATGATCTGGCCGGTCTTGCGGTCCAGCGCCGATAGGCTTCCGAAATGCCGCATCGGATAGGGCACCACGGGGTCCACTCCGGCAAAATAGGGAGTCACGCCTTCCGCACTGACGAACACGCGATCGCCCGAGACTTCCGGTGTCGCCCAGGGCGCGCCGAAAACATTCGTGCGCCACAGCACGCTGCCGTCTTTTGCATCCATATAGGAGACGCGGCGCATGTCGGACGATCCGATGAAGAACCTCGTTCCCTTGTCCGGTGCGGCGCTCGACTCCACGGCAGAGAGCCAAGGCTGCATCATCCAATGCGGTTTTCCAGTGGCGGGATCGACCCCCATAATCAGGCCGGCGGAGACCCCGATCACCAGCGTATCCCCGATCATCGCGGGAACCGCGACTATCGGCCCCCGGGTGTCGATGCGCCATATCTGCGATCCGCTTTTACGGTCTAGCGCATAGGCGAAATTTTCCATCGTTCCAAAGATGAGGCGAGGTCCGTCGATGGCGGCGCCAGCTCGGATCTTTCCCTGTGCCTGGAATCTCCAGATACGCTTTCCATTTGCCGGATCGACCGCATTCATCCCGCCGTCACCGGAGCCGACATAGAGGACGCCGTCGGCGAGAACGGGTTTGGGCGAATGAAAATCCCAATCGAAGTCGCCGCTGTTCTTGACAAGTTGGTGCGGAGGCGCGCGCGACACCCGTTCATCGCCGAGGTCGTAGCGCCAGATTTCCTTGCCCGTGGCCCGGTCGAGCCTGAAGAGGAAGCCGTTGTCGCAGACGAAATAGATCGCATCGTCCGTCGCCAGCGCTTCGCCATAGATGCCGCGCCCGGCGGAATACGTCCATTTGAAGCTGCCGTCTTTCAGGTTGATGGCGTGAAACTCGCCGCCGGACGTGCCGACATAGGCGACGCCGTCGCGCAGTGCCGCGCGGGCATAGATCGGGGTGGCGAGCTTGGTCTGCCATTTGGGCCCGGGGCCTGTGCTCAGCGCCGGCATCGGCGCTTCCGACGGCAGCGTGTCCACGCGATGCAAGGTGAACGGCGTCCTGCCGAACATGACGCCGTCCGCCTCATCGTTCTTCAGCGTGATCTTGATGCCCCAATCCTTGTTGAGGTAGCTGCCGTCGCTTTCGCGCGTCAGCCCGCCGGGAACGGCCAGGCCATAGAAGTTGAAGATTGGGCCGTAAAGGAAAGGCGTGATCGCGCCTTTGTCGTCGCGCTTGAACTCGAAGCCGAGATCGACGCGGTCCGTCGCAAACCCCGCCATGCCGTACCACTTGCCCTCGATGGGGTCGGCTGGAGCGCTCTGGGCCGCGCTGAGCGCGCCGAGCGAAGTCCATAGAGCGAGGGCCGAGACGGCACCCGCGATGAGTTGGCAGAACTTGCTCCAGCGCATGGATCACCTCATTCGAGAGGCAACCCATAGCAATGCGCGGGCGAGGGCCGGCGTAGCATTTGCGTGAGCGACCGCTCTGGGCGGGAAATCCCAGACAGCGCGGCTCCGATGTCCAAGAACTGCGACCCGCTATGCCGCCTGTGCGGTGCCCCCGATCGTCAGGCCATCCAACCGGATCGTCGGCTGGCCGACGCCGACGGGGACGCTCTGGCCGTTCTTGCCGCACACGCCCACGCCGGTATCGAGTTTCATGTCGTTGCCGACCATCTTGATCCGCGTCAGCGCCTCCGGCCCGCTGCCGATCAGCGTCGCGCCTTTGATCGGCGCGCCGAGCTTGCCGTCCTCGATCAGATAGGCCTCGGTGCAGGAGAACACGAACTTGCCCGATGTGATGTCCACCTGGCCGCCGCCGAAATTCACCGCATAGACGCCTTTCTTGACGCTCGCGAGGATCTCCTTGGGGTCCGAACTGCCACCGAGCATGTAGGTGTTGGTCATGCGCGGCATCACCTGGTTGGCATAGGATTGCCGCCGTCCATTGCCGGTCGGCGCCACGCCCATCAGCCGCGCGTTCTGCCGGTCCTGCATATAGCCTTTGAGGATGCCATCTTCGATCAGCACGGTGCGCGACGTCGGCGTGCCCTCGTCGTCGACGGAGAGCGAGCCGCGCCGTCCGTCGATCGTGCCGTCGTCGACCACGGTCACGCCGGGCGCCGCGACGCGCTGGCCGAGCAGGCCGGCGAAGGCGCTCGTGCCCTTTCGGTTGAAATCGCCTTCCAGCCCGTGACCGATTGCCTCGTGCAGGAGGATGCCGGGCCAGCCGGGACCGAGCACGACGTTCATCTCGCCGGCTGGCGCCGGGATGGACTCCAGATTGACCAGCGCCTGACGCAGCGCCTCGTCCACGGCGGCGTGCCAATAATCCTGTGTCAGATAGCTGTCATAACCGCTGCGTCCGCCGCCGCCGAAATGGCCGGTCTCCTGGCGCCCGTTCTGTTCCACCACCACCGAGACATCGACGCGGACCAGCGGCCGCACGTCGCGATAGGTGGCGCCGTCGGGCCGCAGGATCTCGACCTGCTGCCACTCGCCCGAAAGGCGGCAGGAGACCTGCCGCACCCGCCCGTCCTTGCCGCGGGCATAGACGTTCATGTCCTCCAGCAGCTTGACCTTGGCCTCGAAGCTGGCCGTGCCCAGGGGATCGATGTCCGGATAGAGCTTCACATTGCTGCGGGCCGGCCCCAGCGCCGCGACGCCGCCATGGCCGCGCGACACCGCGCGAACCGTATCGGCGGCGCGCTTGATGGCCTCTTCCGACAGATCGGAAGCATGGGCATAGCCGGTCGCCTCGCCGGCCACGGCCCGAAGCCCGAAGCCCTGGGTGGTGTCGAAGGCGGCCGCCTTCAGCCGCCCGTCGTCAAAGGAAAATGATTCGCTCTGCCGGTACTCCAGGAACAGTTCGCCGTCGTCGGCGCCCTTGAGCGCCTCGCCCACCGTGCCCAGCACGCGGTCGCGGTCCATGCCGGTGCGGGTGAAGAACAGGTCGCTGCCGTCGCTCATGAAGTGCTCCAGAACCGTTTGTTTGGCCGTGCTTTACATATAGGTGCTTTTGCCGCGCCTTGCCCACCCGCGCGACGGGGGCGGCCAAAGGGCTGGCGAACCCACCCCGTGCCAGAAGGTCGCAATGACTTTAGGGGCTTAGCGCCTCTAAATCGCACGCAAGAATCTGAAAAGCGGGGGTTTCAGGCTTCCCGCCGGCACATAATTGTGAGGAAGGCCTCATGTCTTTCAAAAGAACCGGCATCGGCTCTGGGCTCGCCGCGGCGGCGCTCGCCTGGACCACCTCCGCGCTGGCGACGCCGTACAATTACGAACTCGGCATGCAGCCTGCCGCCTCGCCGGTGATGGAGCGGATCGAGAGTTTCCACACGCTGCTGGTTTACATCATCGTGGCCATCAGCCTGTTCGTGCTGGCGCTGCTGGTCTGGATCGTCCTGCGCTACAACACGCGCGCCAATCCGGTCCCCAGCAAGACGCACCACAACTCGCTGCTCGAGGTTGCCTGGACGATCATCCCGGTGATCATTCTCGTCATCATCGCGGTACCGTCGTTCAAGCTGCTGTATTACGAGGCGGAGATCCCGACGCCCGACCTCACCATCCGCGCCATCGGCAAGCAGTGGTTCTGGACCTACGAATATCCCGGCGCCAACGCCAAATTCACCTACGACTCGCTCGGCTTGTCGGACGATGCCGCGAAGAAGGCCAATGAGCCCCGCCTGCTCGGGGTCGACAATGTCGTCGTCGTGCCGGTCAACAAGGTCGTCGAGGTCGTGACCACCGGCGCCGACGTCATCCACTCCTGGGCCGTGCCCCAGTTCGGCGTGAAGATGGACGCCGTGCCGGGCCGGCTGAACCACACCTGGTTCAAGGCGACGCGGACCGGCGTGTTCTACGGCGAATGCTCGGAACTGTGCGGCGCCAAGCACGCCTTCATGCCGATCGAGGTGAAGGTCGTGACGGACGCGCAGTACGCGGCCTGGCTCGCCACCGCCAAGAAGAAATACGCCGCGCTCGACGGCTCGACCGGCCGGCTGGCCGCGAAATAAGGACCAAAGTCCATGACCGATCTCGCCCACGCCCATGACGACCACGCCCACGGTCATCCGACCGGCTGGCGGCGCTTCGTCTATTCGACCAATCATAAAGACATCGGCACGATGTACCTGATCTTCGCGATCATCGCGGGGTGCGTCGGCGGGTTCCTGTCGATGATGATGCGGGCCGAGTTGATGGAGCCGGGGCTTCAGATCTTCAAGGATCCGCACACCTTCAACGTGTTCGTCACCGGCCACGGCCTGATCATGGTGTTCTTCATGATCATGCCGGCGATGATCGGCGGCTTCGGCAACTGGCTGGTGCCCTTGATGATCGGCGCGCCGGACATGGCGTTTCCGCGCATGAACAACATCTCGTTCTGGCTTTTGCCGTTCTCCTTCACGCTGCTGGTGCTCAGCATGTTCGTGGAGGGCGACTCGGGCGGCATCGGCGTCGGCGGCGGCTGGACGATCTATGCGCCGCTTTCCACCTATGGCTCGCCGGGACCGGCGATGGATCTGGCGATCTTCTCGCTGCACATCGCGGGCGCCTCCTCGATCCTGGGCGCGATCAACTTCATCACCACCATCTTCAACATGCGCGCGCCGGGTATGACGCTGCACAAGATGCCGCTGTTCGTGTGGTCGATCCTGGTGACGGTGTTCCTGCTGCTGCTCTCGCTGCCGGTTCTCGCCGGCGCGATCACCATGCTACTGACCGACCGCCATTTCGGCACGTCGTTCTTCAATCCGGCCGGCGGCGGTGATCCGATCCTCTACCAGCATCTGTTCTGGTTCTTCGGCCACCCCGAAGTGTACATCCTGATCCTGCCGGGCTTCGGCATGGTCAGCCACATCATCTCGACCTTCTCCAAGAAGCCGGTGTTCGGCTATCTCGGCATGGCCTATGCGATGGTGGCGATCGGTTTCATCGGCTTCCTGGTTTGGGCGCACCACATGTACACGGTGGGCCTGTCGGTCGATACGAAGGCGTACTTCGTCTTCGCGACCATGGTCATCGCGGTGCCGACCGGCATCAAGATATTTTCTTGGATCGCCACGATGTGGGGCGGCAGCGTCGAGTTCAAGACGCCGATGCTCTGGGCCGTGGGCTTCGTGTTCCTCTTCACCGTCGGCGGCGTCACCGGCGTGGTGCTGGCCAATGCCGGCGTCGATGTCGTGCTGCAGGATACCTACTACGTGGTGGCGCATTTCCACTACGTGCTGAGCCTGGGCGCCGTGTTCACGATCTTCGGCGGCTTCTACTTCTGGTTCCCGAAGATGAGCGGCTACATGTACAACGAGTTCCTGGGAAAGCTGCACTTCTGGGTCACCTTCGTCGGCGTGAACATCGCCTTCTTCCCGATGCACTTCTTAGGGCTCGCCGGCATGCCGCGCCGCATCGCGGATTATCCCGACGCCTTCGCCGGCTGGAACTACGTCTCGTCGATCGGCGCCTTCATCGCCGGCTTCGGCGTGATCATCTTCCTGATCGTGCTGATCGAGGCCTTCGCGAAGAAGCGGGTTGCCGGCGACAATCCCTGGGGCCCGTACGCGACCACGCTGGAATGGACGCTGCCCTCGCCGCCGCCCTTCCACCAGTTCAACGAGCTGCCGAAGATCACGTGAGAGCACAAGGCGCCATAGCTTTCCTCCCCCGTTTGCGGGGGAGGGGAACCGCGAAGCGGTGGAGGGGGGAGAAGCACCGGCTTGTCCTCGGAATCCCCCCCTTCCGTCGCACCGCTACGCGGCGCGCCACCTTCCCCGTAAACGGGGAAGGAAAAGAGGTCGCGTAGATGGCTCTCACCACCACCTACACCGACACCCGCGCCGCGACGGTCGGCGACTATTTCGCGCTGCTGAAGCCGCGCGTGATGTCGCTTGTGATCTTCACCGGATTGGCCGGTCTGGTTGCGGCGCCCGGGCATATCGACCTGCCGACGGCGTTCGTGGCGCTGCTCTGCATCGCGGTGGCGGCGGGCGCGTCGGGCGCGCTGAACATGGCCTATGAGTCGGACATCGACGCGCTTATGTCTCGTACCGCCAATCGGCCCATTCCCGCCGGACGCATCGCGCGCGGCGAGGCGCTCGGCTTCGGCTGGACGCTCAGCGTCGCCGCCGTGGCGCTGATGGGTCTGTTCGTGAACT
>CAZMHP010000040.1:0-18500 GCA_964566095.1 uncultured Rhizobium sp.
GATCGAGGATCGCGGCGGGAAAGTTGAGCGCGTTCTGCAGCGGCAGGTTCACCGCATTCACGGTCTGCGGCGTCATGCACCACGTGCTGCGATCGACAACGGTGCCGAGCAGCGCGAGGTTGCGGCGATATTCGAACGACTCGGAGCGGGCGAGGTTGCCCACCGCATCGCCGCGCGAGACGACGAAATCGCGATAGTCGATCCATGTGTCAGGATAACCGATGCCGACATAGAGCGTCGTCAGCTTGGCCTTGGCGCGCGCCTTGGTGGACGGGCTCATCCAGTCGAGCGCATCGATGCGCCGGCCGAAGGCGGCCTTGATGTTGTCCACCATGGCCTGCGCCTTCGCCTTATAGGCCGGCGGGAAATAGCGCGCCGCATAGAGCTTTCCGACCGCCCAGCCGAGCGCGACATTGGTCGCGGCGACGGCGCGCTTCCAGCGCGGCTGCTGCTCGGGCGTGCCCGACAGCGACTTGCCATAAAAACCGAAGTGCTCGTCCACGAAGGATTTGGGCAGCACCTGCGCGTAATGGTTGAGCAGGTGGAAGGCGAGATAGTCCTTCCACACCGCGACCGGCACATCGGCGATCGCGGCAGAGATACCGGGCACCACTGCCGGTTGCCACACGAAGATCGTCTTCTGGGCATCGAGTGACGCGCCCGCGAAGAAGGCATCCCAATCCATTCCCGGCGCCTTGGCGAAGAAATCGGCCCGGCTCCAATGGTTGTCCGCCTTCAACACGTCCTCGCTGTCGGCGCGCGCGCCTTGCGCCAGGGCGAGGCGCGTCTCCAGCGCGACGATCGCCTTGGCGCGCGCCGCTGCATCGGCATAACCGGCCAGCGTCAGCAGCTTGGCGATATGGCCTTCATAGTCCACCAGCATGGCCTGCGCGTTGGCGCTGGCGTCGAGATAATAGCTGCGATCGGGCAAGCCCAAACCGCCTTGCAGCAGAAAGGCCGCGTAATGGTCGGGATCGTCGAAATCGGGCGCGACCCACAGACCAAAAATGTTCTCGGTATAGAAATTGGTGTTGTTGAGCGCATCGACATCGGCGCGCACGCTGGCGCCCAACGCACGGGCGAGTGTCGTCTTGTCGCCGATCGCCGCGACGGCATCGAGCGCGCTTTTGAGCGGCGCAAGCCCCTTGGCCTCGATCCCCGCCTCGTCCATGAAACTGGCATAGAAGTCGCCGATCTTGCGCTCGTTCGAGCCGGGCGGAGCCGTCGTCTTGGCGATGTCCTCGATCAGATCGGCGGTGCGCTTGGCCGCCTTGTCGCGCAGCGTGGAGAACGAGCCCCAACTCGCTTGATCGGGCGGAATGACCGCGGTCTTGAGCCATGTGCCGTTGGAATAGAGATTGAAGTCGTCACCAGGCCTGACGGTGGTATCCATCGCGGCGCGCTGCACGCCATGCTCCGGCGCATCCGCCAAAGCCGCGACGCCGCCAAGCGCCACTATGAGGAGAACGGTGCGGACGGTCATCGCGATCCTGTCTCGGCTGGCCCCGGTTCGATGCGTCCTAGCATGGCGGCGGCGGGGCAGGCGATCACGACAGCGAGGGCTTCAAAACAAGAAGGGCCGCCCCCAGAGGGGACGGCCCTTCCATTGTCTTACTGCGGTCCGCTATGGGCACGCGCAGGCGTCGCTTACGCGGCGCGGACCTCACCTGAGGCGAGGATCCAGGTCGCGGCCTTCGACGTCCGCAGGTAATGACAATGAGACACTGGATCACCTCCTTTCTAAGTTGTTGCAAGGACACATATAAGCCATTGCGCCGGGGCTGATAAGAGGCGGTGCTGCAACAGCGGTGAAATTCCGCTTAAGCTTCCAGCTGGGCGGCCGCCGGCCGCGAACCGGGATGTCGCCGCCGATGAAATGGTTGGTTAAGGCCTTTCTTTTGACGCTGCTGCTGGCGACGGCGGCCAGGGCCGACGCGCCGCACCCGGCGCTCTGGCGCATCACGGGCAAGCACAGCACGGTCTACCTGTTCGGTTCGATCCACATCCTGTCGCCGAGCCTGGTGTGGCGCGATGCGCGCATCGATCAGGCGGTGCACGCTGCGGACACCTTCTATTTCGAAGCCTCGCTCGATTCTGATGCGATCGCGCAATACGTCGCGTCGAAAGGTTCGTTGCCGCCCGGCGAGTCGCTGCGGGCGCTGCTTCCGCCGGCGGCACAGAAGAACCTCGACGACGATCTGGCCTCCGTCGCCCTGCCGGAGGCCACCATCGATTCGCGGCGCCCCTGGTTTGCCACCATCGCGATGACGGCGGCCAAGCTGACGCAAACCGGCCAATCGCCGGCCGCCGGCGTCGACGTCGCGCTCTTAAGCGAAGCGCAGGCGAGCGGAAAGCCGATCCGCTATTTCGAGACGGTGGATCAGCAACTGGCCTTGCTGGGAGCGGACGATCCCAAGCTGGAGCTTTCCGCCTTCGAGAAATTCCTCAAGGACTACCGCAACGACGACGGCGATCTGAGTCCGCTGGTCGATGCCTGGGCGGCGGGCGACGATGAGCGCCTGGCCGATCTTCTGCTCAAGGAGATCGACAAGCAGCGCGGCCTGCGCAAAGCGCTGTTCGACGACCGCAACAGGGCTTGGACACGCACGCTCGAAAGCGTGCTGGACGAGGAGAGCGGCACGTTCCTGGTGACCGTGGGCATGGGCCATCTGATCACCAGCCGCGGCGTGCCGGCGCTCCTGAAGCAGGCGGGCTATAGCGTGGAGCGGCTTTGACGGGACCCTAGTTCGTCGCCGAAGGCGCCGGGACGTCGTAGCGCTTCTTGAAGTCCGTCATGAAGGCCTGCAGCGTGTCGATGGACGCGATCTGCGCCGCCTGGTCGCGGAAGGCGACGCCATGTTCGTCGATGCGCTGGGCGATCACGGCGAAGGCGTTCGCATCCGGGCTCGTCTTCATCTTCGGTCCGAAGTGATCGCGCAGCCGGTCGAGGCTCGTTTCGTTATTGGCCAGCGAATAGGCGACCGCGGCGCGCATGACCTCTTCGCGCTCGCCGGGCGTCAGCGGCGCGGCGTCGCCATAGCGCGCGCCGAGCAACTCCTCGGCCTTCTGGCCGGCGACCGCCCAATTGCCGCTTTCCCAATAAATATCGGCGCGCAGGCGCGCCGTGTCGGCACCCGGATCGACCGCGATCAGATCGAGGGCGTTGTTCCATTGCTTGAGCGCGGCGAAGGCCCGCGCCTCCAGCAGCAGGCGCTGGTGATTGACGTCGTCGGGCAGCGTGCTGATCTGGGTGTTGCGGATGGTCTCCAGCGCGGTCTGCGGTTTCTGATCCATCAGATAGATCATCGCCAACCGCGTGGCGACCTGGGCACGCGCCACGCCGTCGAGGCGCTTGTCGATCTGGTATTTGAGAAGATCGGCCGCCGGACCCAACAGGTCCACACGCACCAGCCGTTCCGACATGCGCCGGATCATCTCGTCGCCATCGGGACCGATCGGCGTCAGATCGATGAAGTCGTAGAAGATCGCCAACGCCTCGATCGGGGGAATCCTGTCTGCCTTATCCTTATTGAAGAGATCGTCGAAGGCCGCGCGCATGTCGTCCTGCGCCTTGCGCGCGAGGTCTTCGTTGGGGAAGGCGGCGGCGGCGATGCGCAGCGTGTGCAGGCCATCGCGCCAGCGGCTCTTTTCGAAATACATCGAAGCGAGTCTGCGCAACGTCTTCATCTCGAGCTGATCGCCGCGCCAGCGAAAACGCAGCCGTTCCAGGGCCGCGATCGCGGCGTCCGGGGTCATCACGCCGGCTTTAAGGGCGGCATCGGTGCGATAGTAGACGGACTCGGCGGCGGCAAAGTCGTTGCCGCTCTTCTCGACGGCGTCGAACAGCTTTCCCGCCTCGTGGCCGCGGTTTTCCGCCGCCAGCAGCCGCGCCTTGACGACATTGGCCTCCACCGCGAGCTTGGGATCGATGCCTTGCGGCAGGCGCGCGATCGCCGCGTCGGCGACTTCGAGATGGCCCTGGCCCAGCGCGGTCTGCGCCTTGGCAATGCGCTGGCGGGCCTGCCAGTCCGGCTGATATTGCCCGAGCACCGGTTCGGCACGGCTGAGATCGGCGCGCGCGTTGTCCCAATCCTCCTGCGCTGCTTCGGTGAGCCCACGCCAAAGAGCGGCATGGCGGTCGGCGTCGAAGGCGGCACCGGCGATGTCGTTATGCGCGTCGCGATAGCGGCCCATCAGATAGTCGGCGGCGGCCCGCATGGTCTGCAGCTGCCGGTCGCTCTGCAGCGCCGGATCCTGTGCCTGCATCAGCCCGATCAGGCCGAGCGATTCGGCGGCAAGCCCGTTGGCGAGATAAAAACGCGCCAGGACCAGACGCGCATGCTGTGCGTCTTCCGTCTTCAATCGCGCGGTGGCGGCGCGCAGGCGGCGCTCGGTGTTGAGGAAGCTGCCGCCGGTGAAGGCGCCCCAACGGACGAAGTCGAGATAGGAGGGGCTGCCGCCGCGCGCCGCGAGGGCGGCGGGAGAGTCCGCGACCGGCATGGTCGGCGGGGTAAGCGCCAATCCGCCGGGATGGGTGATGGTCACCCGCGTGCGGTCGATACCGACGGCGAGATCGTCGATATAGGGCGACAGAACCAGGCCGGAAGCGGTCTGCAGCACACCGAATTCGACATAGTCGTGCGCCGCCAACATGGCGCGGCCGGCGGCGGCGGGAATGAGGACGAGTTGGTCGCCGGCCACCGGATCGGTCAGCGCGACAGGATGGGTGGCACCGGGGAGAAGCGTGCTGAGCGAGGCATGCGTCGCGTCATCCTGATTGCGCGAGAAGCCGATGGCGATCGGCTGTTCGTTCACCTGCGGCGCGATCACCACCTTCAAATTGGAGCCGTCGGCGCGGGCGCCGATCTGCTCGGGCTGGGCGAAGGTGATGCGCAGAACGCTGACGCCGTCGGCGCTGGCGCCCTCCACCGCGACAGGGAAGTTACCCAGCTCGGCCTTGAGCTTGACGGCATCGGGCGGCGGAGCGCCTTGCAGCACGATCCAGGCGGTGAGACCGCGCATGAACACCGCCGAACCGCGATTGGCCGCGCCGGTGAAGGTGAGGACGGCGCCCGTCCGCGTGAGCTGGCCGTTCGCATCCTGCACCGATGCTGGCGGGGATGCGGCATTCAAATCGGGTGTCGGCGCAGCCGTGGTCGGCGCGGGCGCCGGTATAGCCGGTGCTGTCGCGGGCGGCGGAGCCGGTGGCGGCGTCTTGCCGGCGTCGGCGAGTTTTTGTGCCGTCGCAGCGATCTCGGCGGCCTGGGCATTGGAGACGGCCGCGGTCTTGGAAGGCGGCACGGCGGTTGCCGGCTTCAACGCGGTGATCGTCGCCTTGCCACCGCCGGGCGGACGATAGGAATCGGCATCGGTCCTGGGCGCGAGCACATCGACGACAATTTTCGTCCCGTCGCGGAAGTCATGGAAGCCCGAGGCCGCATCGGTGTCGAATTCGACGAGCGTGCCCTTGCCGTCGATGCGCCAGCTCGCATTCTTTACCCAGGGCGGCGCGAAGCGAGCGATGGCGGAGACATCGACGCGCGCGAGGGACTCGAAGCGGATGCCGAGCTTTCCGGCGCCCGGAAACACGGCGTACTGGACCTCGTGCGGCCAGTCGAACACCAGCCGTGTGAAATTCTGATAGGCGCCCGAGCGCACGGCAATCTGCGGCAGAGAAGCGACATCGACCGTCTTGGGCGGGGGCGGCGCGGGCGGCGGAAGATCGGGCGGCGTGCCGGCGAAGCTGCCAGGTATCAGATCGATCGCGGTCTGGCCGGCGGAGTCGCTGCGATGCAGGCGGATCGGCTGCGCCAATGCGAAGCGAAACGTCTGGCCGTCCGCATCGACGCGCGCGCCGCCGGCATAGCCGCTGAGATTCTGCGCCAAGGCCGTCGGCATGAGATTGGTCTTGTGATCGAAGGACAGCGTGAGCACGCCGCCATCGACCGCGGCCGTGACATGGCCCTTCGACGTCAGCGTAAACAACAGGCGCGCATAGCCGCCCGCCGTGCTGACGCTCACGCTGTCGGCACGCGCCTGCGCGGCGCCAAGCACAAGGGCGCCGATCGCCAGAACGAGGCGGGGCACACACGCGCGCGCGAGGAATTGGGCCATAACGAAAGGACGATCCTGATCGGCGCCCAGTGTGGCCGGGGCGTCGTTAACTCTCCGTAAACCCTTTGGCCACATCGGCGCGCGCTAGCCGCCGCTGGGCGGGGTGAGCGGGACGGGCGGACCGCTCGCGGCCGGCGGTTTGGTCGCGGTCGCACTCGCGCTGGGCGACGGCGAAGCGGGGACCGGCGTCGCAGTCCCGGCGACGGTCTTGGCGGGCGGCGCGGCTGCGGCCGTGATGGGTTTCGGCGTGGTGGCGCTGGCGGTCGCAGGCTTCGCGGGCGACGCCTTGCGCGCGACGGCCTTTTTCGGGGCCGGCTTGGCGGCGGTCGGCGCCGGTTTGGCGGCGGGCGCGGCAGCGGCCGGTGCCGTCGCCTGAGGCGTCTGGGCGGGAGGCGGCGCCGGTGGCGTCGGCAAGGGCGTCACGACGGGCGGCATCGCGGACGGCGGCGTGAGCGCGGCGGTCTGAAGCGGCGCGGTCATCGCCGGCGCGGCGCCGGGAGCCGACGGTGTGGCGCTGGCCGTCACCGGCGGCGCCGGGCAGATCGCATCGGGCGCGGTGTCGGGCAGCTTGAGCAAGGCCGCCAGCTTGACGGTCAGCTTCTGCGCGGCGTCGGGATTCATGGCCGCCAGCACGGGCGCCATGACATCGGACTTCATGCCCTTGGCGACGGGCAGCAACACGTCGTCGCTGAGCGTGTTGAAGATGCGCGCGGCATCCTTCGGCTTCATGGTCGAATAGGTCTTCACCAGCGAGGCGATCTGGGCGTCCTGCTTGGCGTCGCGCTGGGCGAGAAGGTCCTGCATCTGGCCCTGCAACTGCTTGAGCGCGGCGATCTTCTGATCGACGCGACCTTCGCCTGCGCTGAGCACGTTCTCGCGCATGTCGAGCGCGCGCTCACGCGCGTCGAGCTCGGCGCGGCGGCGCGCCAGGCTGGACATCACGTCGACTTCCGCCGCGCTGGAGCCGGTCGCATCGTCATCGGCGTAGTCGGGCGTCGGCTTGGCCGAGACGTCGGCCGGCGCGAGACCGGAATTGTCGGGTTGATCGGGATCGACCGCGGTCGCGGCCTGCGCCGCGCGGACGATATCGAGTCCCTTGACGGCCAAAAGCCCCGTCCCCAGCAGGACGACGGCGGGCAGCAGACGGAAATAACGCTTGATGTTCATCTCACGGCCCTAAGTGCGTCGAGGCGCTTCATGATGTTGCTCGAGGGCAAGTCGATCGAGCTTTGAACGCGGCTCGCGGACTGCGCGGTTGCGGCGCGATCGAACCGCTCGGCGATGCGCTCGCCGGACACGGTAAGCAGGGACAATTCGTCGATCGTGGCGCGGGCGCGCTTCAGCCGGTCGTCCAAAGTGTCGGCGGCGCCGCTCGCGGTGGCCTTCAGCGCGCGCATCGAGGAGCCGGCGCCGGCGATGGCGTTGTTGAGCTCGCCGATGGTCGATTTGAGGCCTTCCTGCCCGCGCCGCACGGCGGCCAGCCGCCGCTCGAGCACGATGCAATAGACCAGCGTGACGACGAGAAGACCGGTCAGGGCGAGTTCGACGATCAATCCGATGTTCATATGCACGAGCATGGCGAGTCTCCTAGAGTCCGCGACTGGCGTCGGTACGTTCGACCGCTTCATCGACGCGCACCGCGACGGAGGTCCCGACGCGGCCCATCCGGCCCTTCAGCAGCGGCACGCCGCGGCAGCGCATTTCGATCTTCGAGTCGGGCGTCGCGTTGAGCATGACGGTCTGGCCGACTTCGAGATTCATGATCTTGCTGAGCGGCATGGTCTGTTCGTCGAGGATCGCGGCGATCTCCACACGGGTGGACCACAGCTCGGTGGCGAGATGGCTCTCCCAGATCGAATCGCGGCCGAACTTCTCGCCCATGAACTGCTGCAACAGCAGCTTGCGGATGGGTTCGAGCGTGGCATAGGGGAGCAGCAGCTCGGTGCGGCCGCCGCGGTCTTCCATGTCGATCCTGAGCTTGACCAGAATCGCCGCGTTGGCGGGCCGCGCGATGGCGGCGAAGCGCGGATTGGTCTCCAGGCGATCGAGCGAGAAGCTGACCGGCGCCAGCGGCTCGAAGGCGGCGCACATGTCCGCGAGGATCACCTCGATCATGCGCTGGACCAGCGTGCGCTCGATGGTGGTGTAGGGACGCCCCTCGATGCGCATGGCCGACGAGCCGCGCCGGCCGCCGAGGAGCACGTCGACGATGGAATAGATGAGGTTGGAATCGACGGTGAACAGGCCGTAATTGTCGAGCTGTTCGGCCCGGAATACGGCGAGGATGGCGGGCAGCGGGATCGAGTTCAGATAATCGCCGAACCGGATCGAGGTGATGCTGTCGAGGCTGACTTCGACGTTGTCGGAGGTGAAATTGCGCAGGCTCGTCGTCATCAGCCGCACCAGGCGGTCGAACACGATCTCGAGCATCGGCAGGCGCTCGTAGGACACCAGCGCGGAATTGACGATCGCGCGGACGCCGGACTTGTCCTGCATCTGATCGGAATTGACGTCGAAGCCCAGGAGGGAATCGATCTCCTCCTGGTTGAGAATGCGCTCGGCGGTGCCGGTGCTCGCGGCGACCGGGATGGTCTCGGCGGCGTCCGGCGCTTCGGCGGTATCTTGAGTCTCGTCGGCCATGGGCGGTCCTACTGAACGATCATTTGCTTGAGCAGCACGTCGCGTACGCGATAAGGCGCGGCCGACAGATTGATGCGGCGCAGAAGCTCTTCCTTCAGGCGCGCGATGCCGGCCGAGCCCTTGAGGTCGTCCATGCGCAACTCGCGCAGATAGCCTTGGAACTGGTCGACCACGCGGGGCGCAAGCGCCTTGATGCCGGCCTCTTCTTCCGGTCCGTCGAGTTCGAGCGAGACCGAGAGTTTGAGATAGGCCGGATTGGAATCGGCGCCCTGGATGTTCACCAGCAGGTCGGGAAGGTCGTAGAAGGTCACGTTCGGCGGCGTGGGCGGCAACGGTTCGGGCGCGCCCGCGGCCAATTCGGTCGGTTTGTCCGCCTTGGCGAAGAAGAACCAATAGGCCGCGCCGCCGCCGCCGAGCAGCAGCACCAGCGCGCCGATGCCGCCGAACAAGATCAGCTTGTTGCCGAGCAGTTTCTTAACAAGACCTTGCTTGGGCGCATCGCCCTGCCCGCCTTCGCCTTCCGGCTTTTCGGACTCGTCGCCGTCGGCCTGCTTGTCGTTCTTCGCCACGCTGAGCGCCCTCGCGAATTGGTCGAAGCGAGAAATTAGGCGGACGTGGTTAAGGACTGGTTCAAATTGCCGATGAAGCGGAATTTCTTGCCGGGCAGGACGCGACGTGCCGGGGGCCCCTTTCGAAAAAAAGTCAACGATTGCGCGGCTTTTCGTTTGGCATGGCCGCTGCAGCGTCGTTGCGCACTAGAGGACCAGAACGGTTCTTAGAAGGCCCCGATGGATAATTCGCTACTCATCAGTTTGTCGCAGCAGCTCGCGTCCTTCCGCTCGATGGACGTGATCGCGAACAATCTGGCCAACGTCTCCACCCCCGCCTACCAGCGCGAGGAGCCGACGTTTCAGGAATATGTGACCCAGGTTCCGCCGGCCGAAGGCCAGACGGGCACCCAGACGCTGAGCTTCGTGAAGGATGCCGGCGTGGTGCGCGACTTGTCGGAAGGCCATTTCGAAACGACGAACGCACCGTTCGATATGGCGCTTCACGGCAAGGGCTTCTTCGTGGTGCAGACCGCCAATGGCGATCGCTACACGCGCAACGGCCATTTCGGGCTCGATGCCTCCGGACAGATCGTCACGTCCAACGGCGATCCGGTGCAGGGCGACGGCGGTGCCATCACCGTCACGCCGGACGACGGCGAGGTGCATATCGCGCAGGACGGCACCGTCAGCGGCAAGAACGGGACGATCGGCAAGATCCGCGTCGTCGACTTCGCCAATCCGCGCGCGCTCGTCAAAGAAGGCGCGAGCCTTTATGCCGCCGACGGCCAATCGCCCGTCACGGCGGACAGCTTCGCGCTGCAATCGGGCATGCTGGAATCGTCCAACGTCTCGCCCGTCGTCGAAATCAGCCACATGATCGAGGTCATGCGCGCCTATCAGGCGACGGCTTCGCTCAGCCAATCCCAAGAAGACCTCATGCGCCAAGCGATCGACAAGCTTGGCAGCATGCCGAATTAAGGAGAGTTAGGACATGCGCGCTCTTTCGATCGCCGCGACCGGCATGTTGGCCCAGCAGACCAACGTCGAAGTCATCGCCAACAATCTGGCGAACATGAACACCACGGGCTTCAAGGAGCAGCGGGCGGAGTTCCAGGACCTGCTCTATCAAAACGTCTCCATGCCCGGCGCCAACTCCTCAGACAGCGGCACGCTGCTGTCGAGCGGCGTGCAGCTCGGCGCCGGCGTGCGGACCTCGTCCGTCTATCGCGTCACGACGCAGGGCGACCTCAAAAGCACGTCCAATCCCTACGACATCGCCGTGCAGGGGCCGGGCTTCTTCCACGTCACGCAACCCGATGGTTCCGACGCCTATACGCGCTCCGGCAATTTCGGATTGTCGCCGCAGGGCGAACTGGTCACGCAGGATGGCTATACCGTCGCGCCGGGCATCGCCATCCCCACCAATGCGCTCGCGGTGGCGGTGAACGCGCAGGGCCAGGTCTCGGTGACGGTTCCAGGACAAACCGCGCCGCAGGTCGTGGGCACATTGGAGCTCACGCGCTTCGCCAACGAGGCGGGGCTCAAGCCGGTCGGCGACAATCTCTATCTGGAGACGCCGTCGTCCGGCCCGGCGCAATCGGGCGTTCCGGGTTCGGCCGGCTATGGCACGCTGCAGCAGGGATTTCTCGAAACCTCGAACGTCAACGCCGTTGACGAGATCACCAGCCTGATCACCGCCCAGCGCGCGTATGAGATGAATTCCAAAGTCGTGACCGCGGCCGACGAAATGTTGCAGACGGCTTCGCGTCTGGGAGGTGGCTGATGATGATGTTCCGCGTCTCACTCTTTCTGGTGGGCTTGCTGCTCGCCTGGCCCGCCTTCGCCGACGGCGGCATGCGCGTCGTCACCCCCAACCGCGACATCGCCCGCGGCGAAACGATCGGCGAATCCGATCTCGCCTATGGCACGATTCCGGCGAACACGGTCTTCTCGGGCATCGTCACGTCGATGGACGCGCTGAAGGGCATGGAAGCGCGTCGCATGCTGCGCGCTGGGGAAATCGTGCGCGTTGACGACGTCCGCCATCCCGTCGTCGTTACCAAGGGCGCGATCATCACCATGACATTCGAGGCGCCGGGCGTGACGCTGACCGCCACCGGTCGCGCCATGAGCGAGGGCGGCATCGGCGACACCGTCACCGTGCAGAACCCCGCTTCCTTCCGCCTGATCAGCGGCGTCGTCACCGGCCCGGGCGCCGTGCGCACGTCGAGTTCGGCACTCGCCATTCCCACTGCGGCGCGCATCGCGTCGACACATTAAATCCAAGAGGACACCGCCATGCTTCGGTCGACCTTCAAAACCCTCGCCTTGAGTGCCTGTGCCGCCGCGCTTGCCGGCTGCAGCGCGGTCGATCGCATCAAGGAAATCGGCGATGCGCCGGCGATGGCAGGCCTCGCCGATCCCAATTCGCCGGTGCATGCGGCGCCACCGCCCGTCCCGCTGCCCCCGCCGCCGGAGCCGTCGCGCAGCATGAATTCGCTGTGGGCCACCGGCTCGCGCAGCTTCTTCCACGATCCGCGCGCCAGCCGTCCGGGCGACATCATCACGGTCAACGTCACGGTGGCCGATACCGCAAAACTCTCGAACTCCACGACGCGCGGTCGCACCAATTCCGACAACGCCAATCTGACCAACTTCTTCGGGCTGGAGACGCCCATCGCCGCGGGCACCGGCATGAATCCGGCGAGCATCGTCAAGATGGGGTCGGACATGTCGAACCAGGGCACCGGCACGATCGACCGCTCCGAAGCGATCAGCCTGACGCTGGCCGCGCTCGTGACCCAGGTCATGCCGAACGGCAATCTTGTGATCGGCGGACATCAGCAGGTGCGCGTGAACAACGAACTGCGCGACCTGCAGGTCTCCGGCATCGTGCGCACCGAGGACATCACCAGTTCCAACACCGTGGATCTCAGCCAGATCGCCGAGGCGCGGATATCCTATGGTGGGCGCGGTACGATGAGCGACGTGCAGCAGCCGCGCTACGGCTCGCAGCTCTTCGATATCCTGATGCCGTTCTAATTGGTGGCGTGATTCCACTCCAAAAAGGAGTGGAGGGGCAGAGGCGGTGGCCGGGTCCGAGAGGATCCGGCCACGCCCATTTCGGCGGCCTAGTCGTCGCGATAGACTTTTTCGCGCCGCTCGTGACGTTCCTGCGCTTCCAGCGACAGCGTCGCGATCGGCCGCGCATCGAGGCGCTTCAGCGAAATCGGCTCCCCGGTCTCCTCGCAGAAGCCGTAGGTACCGTCCTCGATCCGGCGCAGCGCGGCATCGATCTTGGCGATCAGCTTGCGCTGACGATCGCGGGTGCGCAGTTCGAGCTGGCGTTCCGCTTCCGTCGAGGCGCGGTCCGCGAGATCGGCGTGCGGAACGGTTTCGGCTTGCAGGTTCTGGATCGTCTCGCGGCTTTCGCGGAGGATCTCGTCTTTCCAGTTGTTCAGCTTGCGGCGGAAATATTCCCGTTGCCGCTCATTCATAAAGGGTTCGCTCTCCGTCGGCTTGTAGCCGGCAGGAAGTTGGGTACCCATGCGCACTCCCTTCGACTGGAACGCGTGACAGAGGGCCGGGGTTATAGCGTGCGCGGCCGGCCCGTCAATCTCATTTCGTTAACGGCGTTACCGGGCCGGATCCAAGCGCAGCGCCGCCGTCGCGACCGGTTGCGCGGTTCCCATGGTTCCCCGTGCCCAGTCGACCAGGGCAGCGAGGCCGGCCAGGGCGAGATAGGCACCGAGCGCGGTCTGTGCGAACCCGACGGGTGTGGAGGCGACGAGCCCGAAGTAACCATAGACCTGAACCATCGCCATGGCGGCCACGAACAGCCACAGCGCGACGTCCCCCTTCCGGGAACGGCTCGGCACGGCGCGGGCATACAGCGCGGCGCCCGCGGCGAGGATCGCGAGTTCGAGCGTCAGGCTGATCCAGACATGCCGCCACAGACCGAAACCGACTTTGAACGCGTTACCGAGCAGCGGCAGGTCGGGCACATGTACGATGAGGTCGAGCAGCCAGTGCGAAAACACCGCCCCCGCCACCATCGCGCCGGCCGCGGCGCGGCGGTCACGAAAGAAGATCGTCACGACGGCGCCGAGCGCGGCCGACAGCGCCAAGGCCCCGATCAATCCGTGGGTGTAGGGCATATAATAGAGATCGAGCGGGCTGCCCTCGGTGAGGCCTTGGACGATGCGCAACTTTTCGACATCGAGCATGACAAGACCCGACCACACGACGTCGAGCCATTGCACGGCGAGAAACAAAAGCCACAGCGGCAGGCGTTTGTCGGCAGCCTTGGCGGCAAACGATACGCCATAATGTCCGATGAACATCTCTAACTCTCCTTCGCGAGGCGGCCGGTCCGGCCGAGATGTGTGAAGCCGAAGCCGTTTGCGTATTTGAGGCCGTAACCGAGCGCGCGGTCGAAGCCGATATGGGCGAGCCAGATCAGCGCGACGAGCACCGCCGGCAACGCCTGGAACACAATGCCGGAGACCGCCAACAGCAAAGGCAGGAGCGTCGCGTGCATCGTGTTGTAAGCGGCGGCCCCGGCGCGCGGCCCGAACAGATAGGCGCCGAAACTCAGATCCGGAACGAGGAACAGGACGGCGAATTGCCGCCAGTCGCCGCCCGCCTTCCAGTAGAGCGCCATGGCGCCCGAGAGCAGGGCCAAGCCTTCGCCGCGCAACAGCGTGCGCACCGCGCCGTTCACGGCACCGAATGTCGTCGTTGCATCGCGCATCGCAGCGTCTCCCTTTTCGAAGGGGGAAGATGCGCGCGGTGGGGTCAAACGGGAATTGGCGAAGTATGTCTATTCGGTATCTATATTTGTATAGCGCCTAGAGGTCCTTGCGATAGACCAGGAAGCCGGAGCGGCCGGCGACCTCGTTGTACAGGACCATGGCGCGCGCATTGGTCTCGTGCGTCAGCCAATAGACCCGCGCCGAGCCAAGGGCCCGCGCCCGTTCGTAGACCGCCTCGATCAAGGATCGGCCGATACCCTCACCCCGGCAACTTTTATCGGTGAAGAGGTCCTGCAGATAGCAGGTGTTGTTATGCATAATGGTGCTGCGGTGGAAGATATAGTGCACCAATCCCACCAGCCGGCCATCGCGTTCGGCAACCAGCGCATGCATCGGCTCGGCGGAGTCGTGAAAGCGGCGCCAGGTCTCGGCTGTGATGGACTCGGGCAAGGCGGTCGCGTCGAAGCGGCCATAGAAGCGGTTGTAGCCGTCCCACAACGGACGCCATTGCGCGTAGTCGTCCGGCGTCGTCGGCCGAATGTGGATCGTCATGACGTCACCCCAAAATACTCGCGTGGAAAGGCTAAGCCGGTTCGGCGCCGGACCTAAGGGGACGGGGCGCGCGGCTGCCATGCTTGGACATCTGGGACCCCGCCTTCGCGGGGGCATCGTTCGCCCAAGAACGACTTAGGCCCGGCGGGGCCGGGCCTAAGATCGTGGGCTTTGGATGGTTGCGCGGGGTTCGGAGCGCCAGCGACGGACGATTTGAACGCGTGACCTGGGCCCCCGCCTTCGCGGGGGCATCGTTCGCCCAAGAACGACTTAGGCCCGGCGGGGCCGGGCCTAAGATCGTGGGCTCACGATGGTTGCGGGGACAGGATTTGAACCTGTGACCTTCAGGTTATGAGCCTGACGAGCTACCGGGCTGCTCCACCCCGCGTCATGCCCCGCCGCGGACGGCGAAGGGTGGCGGGATATAGGCCATCGCCCCAAACCTGTCCACCCTGACTTTCCCGGCGGAAAAGCACCATTCGCGACCGCGTTGGAGCGTGGCCGGCTGCCAGCGGCTCAGCCCGCTCGCATCGGCCGGTCGAGGATCTGCCGTGCGCCGGGAACAGCCATGTGTGCAGCGCGGCATTTCGTGCTTGGCGTTCCGGAAATTTCTGGTCTACTTAGGCTCAGATTGAGCACATAGATTGCTCGCCAAATCGGGTATGGGTTTGAAAGGTGATGTCGGGATTGCCGCCGAAACAGGGTCTTTATGACCCGCGCAACGAGCATGACTCTTGTGGCGTCGGCTTCGTGGCCAACATCAAGGGCGAAAAGTCCCATGAAATCATCGCTCAAGGCCTTCAGCTTCTCATAAATCTGGACCACCGCGGCGCGGTCGGATCCGACCCGCTGGTCGGCGACGGCGCCGGCTGCCTGATTCAGATCCCTGACGCTTTATTGCGCGACTGGGCCAAGGGCGCCGGCGTGACCCTGCCGTCGCCCGGCCACTATGCCGTGGCCATGTGCTTTCTGCCGCCGGAGCCCAAGGCGCGGGACATCGTCGTCAAGCAGTTCGAGCGCTTCATCAAGATCGAAGGCCAGCGCCTGATCGGCTGGCGCGACGTCCCCACCGACCCGACCGGGCTGGGCAAGATCGTCCTCGAACAAAAGCCGCTGATCCGCCAGGCCATCGTCGCGCACGGCCCGGACGTGAAGGACCAGGACACGTTCGAGCGCAAGCTGTTGGCCATCCGCAAGCAGACCCAGAACCCGCTCAAGGAACTGGCGGCCCAGCACAAGCTGCCCTCCATCGCGCAATTCTATATGCCGTCCTTCTCGACCCGCACGGTGGTCTACAAGGGACTGCTGCTGGCGCCCGACGTCGGCCGCTTCTATCTCGATCTGAAGAACCCGCTCACCAAATCGGCGATCGCGCTGGTGCATCAGCGCTTCTCGACCAACACCTTCCCGTCGTGGAAGCTGGCGCATCCCTATCGCTTCATCGCGCATAACGGCGAGATCAACACGGTACGCGGCAACGTCAATTGGATGAACGCGCGTCGGCGCACGATGGAATCCGATCTGCTGGGCGCCGACCTGGACAAGATGTGGCCGCTGATCCCACACGGCCAGTCCGACACCGCAAGCCTCGACAATGCGCTCGAACTGTTGATCGCCGGCGGCTATCCCATCGCGCATGCCGTGATGATGCTGATTCCGGAAGCCTGGGCCGGCAACAAGCAGATGGATCCGCGCCGCCGCGCCTTCTACGAATATCACGCGGCGCTGATGGAGCCGTGGGACGGCCCGGCCTCGATCGCCTTCACCGACGGCCGCCAGATCGGCGCCACGCTCGACCGCAACGGCCTTCGCCCCGCGCGCTTCATCGTCACCGACGACGATGTCTGCATTCTAGCCTCCGAGGCCGGCGTGCTGCCGGTGCCGGACGAGAAGATCAAGCGCAAATGGCGCCTGCAGCCCGGCAAGATGCTGCTGATCGACCTCGAGGAAGGCCGCATCATCGAGGACGAGGAGATCAAGCGCACGCTGGCCAATGCCAAACCCTATGAGGAGTGGCTGAGGAAGACGCAGTTCAATCTCGAGGATCTGGATCTTCCCGAGGAGCAGGGCGCGTCGTCGAACGATCCGACCGCACTGCTCGATCGTCAGCAGGCCTTCGGCTACACGCAGGAGGACATTCAGTTCTTCCTAGAGCCCATGTCGCAAAATGGCGACGATCCCATCGGTTCGATGGGCACCGACACGCCGCTCGCCGTGCTCTCGAAGAAGCCCAAGCTGCTCTACAACTACTTCAAGCAGAACTTCGCCCAGGTCACCAATCCGCCGATCGATCCGATCCGCGAGGAATTGGTGATGAGCCTGGTTTCGATGATCGGACCAAGGCCCAATCTTTACGGCCGCCAAGCGGGCACGCACATGCGGCTGGAGGTGCATCAGCCGGTCCTCACCAACGCCGAATTGGAAAAGGTGCGCAGCATCGGGACGCTGCTGGACGGCGCGTTCCGCACCATCACCATCGACATCACCTGGGACGTCGCCGAAGGCATCGCCGGGCTCGAGCGCGCGGTCGACCGCATCTGCAACGAAGCGGTCAATGCCGTCCTCCTCGATTCCAACATCATTGTTCTTTCCGACCGCAGAGTGTCGGCCGAGCGCATACCGGTTCCGGCCCTGCTCGCGACCGCGGCGGTGCATCATCACCTGGTGCGTCTGGGCCTTCGCATGCAGACCGGCCTGGTGATCGAGACCGGCGAGGCCCGCGAGGTGCATCATTTCTGCGCGCTGGCCGGATATGGCGCCGAGGCCATCAATCCCTATCTCGCCTTCGAGACGCTGGATCACATCCGCCAGCAGCGCGATCTGAAGCTGGCGCCTTACGAGGTGCAGAAGAACTACATCAAGGCGATCGGCAAGGGCATCCTGAAGGTGATGTCCAAGATGGGCATCTCCACCTACCAATCCTATTGCGGCGCCCAGATCTTCGACGCGATCGGCCTGTCGTCGGACTTCGTCGAGAAATATTTCACCCGCACCGCGACCACGATCGAGGGCATCGGCATCAAGGAGATCGCCGAGGAATGCGTGCGACGCCATCGCGACGCCTTTGGCGACAATCCGATCTATCGCGGCATGCTGGACGTCGGCGGCGACTACGCGTTCCGCCTGCGCGGCGAGGATCATGCCTGGACCCCGGAATCGGTGTCCAAGCTGCAGCACGCCGTGCGCGGCAAGCTGCCCGAGGAATACATGGCGTTCGCCAGGAGCATCAACGAGCAGAACGAGCGGCTGCTCACCTTGCGCGGCCTGATGCAGTTCAAGCCGGCCGACAAGCCGGTGCCGCTGAGCGAGGTCGAGTCGGCGGAGAAAATCGTCAAGCGCTTTTCGACCGGCGCGATGAGCTTCGGCTCGATCTCCCGCGAGGCGCATACCACGCTGGCGATCGCGATGAACCGCATCGGCGGGCGCTCCAACACCGGCGAGGGCGGCGAAGAATCCGACCGCTATAAGCCGCTCGCAAACGGCGATTCGATGCGCTCGAAGATCAAGCAAGTCGCGTCCGGCCGCTTCGGCGTCACCACCGAATATCTCGTCAACGCCGACGACATTCAGATCAAGATGGCGCAAGGCGCCAAACCCGGCGAAGGCGGACAGCTTCCCGGCTATAAGGTCGACAAGAACATCGCGCGTGTGCGCCACGCCACGCCCGGCGTCGGCCTGATCTCGCCGCCGCCGCATCACGACATCTATTCCATCGAGGACCTCGCGCAGCTCATCCGCGACCTCAAAATGGTCAACGAGCGGGCGCGCATTTCGGTCAAGCTTGTGTCGGAGGTCGGCGTCGGCACGGTCGCGGCCGGCGTCGCCAAGTGTCGTGCCGATCATGTGACGATCTCCGGCTTCGAAGGCGGCACCGGCGCCTCGCCCCTCA
>CAZMHP010000041.1:0-18211 GCA_964566095.1 uncultured Rhizobium sp.
GCCGGCGCGATCTTCCTCGGCCGCCACACGCCCGAGGCGATGGGCGACTACATCGCCGGCCCAAATCATGTGCTGCCGACCTCGCGCACGGCGCGCTTCTCCTCGGGCCTTTCGGTGCTCGACTTCCTGAAGCGCACCACGCTGCTGCATTGCGACCCCGCCGCCATCGCGACGATCGGGCCGGACGCGATCACGCTGGCCGAAGCCGAGGGGCTCGACGCGCACGCCCGCTCCGTTGCCGCGCGCCTCAACAGGCCGCGCTGATTCATGGCCCCCGCCGGCGACTTCCGCCTCTGTGAGATCACGCTCGACGAACGCTCCATCGTCCGACGTACGCGCGAGATCGAGCAGGAGCGCGACATCGCGATCTACGACCTGTTGGAGACCAACAGCTTTCGTCCCGAGGGCTCGCATGGCGGACCCTATCGTCTCGAACTCGGCATCGAGGAGAACCGTCTCACCTTCGACATCCGCCTCGAAGACGGCTCGCACCACGGCAAGGTGATGCTGTCGCTGACCCCGTTCCGCCGCGTGATCAAGGACTACTTCCTGATCTGCGAGAGCTATTACAAGGCGATCCGCGCCGCGCCGCCTTCGCAGATCGAAGCGCTCGACATGGGCCGCCGCGGCCTGCACGACGAGGGATCCAAGCTTTTGCAGGAACGGTTGAAGGGCAAGATCGAGATCGACCACGACACGGCGCGGCGCATCTTCACCTTGATCTGCGTCCTGCATCTGAAAGTCTGAGCGCGATGCGGGGGCCGCATGGCGAGGACCTGCCGGGCGCCGTCCTGTTTGCCTGCACCATGAATTCGGTGCGCAGCGTGATGGCGCTGGCGCTGATGAAGCATCTGTTCGGCAAGTTCGTCTACGTCGATGCGGCCGGCGTGCGCGCCGGCGAGATCGACCCCATGACGGTCGAGGTCATGGAGGAACTCGGCATCGAGATCGGCAAATACCGCCCCAAGACCTTCGAGGAGATGGAGGATTCGTCGATGTTCGACCTTTGCGTCACGCTCTCGCCCGAGGCGCAGCACCGCGCCGTCGATCTCGCCCACACCTCGGCCATCGAGATCGAGTATTGGCCGACGCTGGATCCCACCCTCGTCGAAGGCTCGCGCGAGCAGCGCCTGGACGCCTTCCGCACCGTGCGCGACGGAATCTTGCGGCGAATCAAGGACCGTTTCGCCGAAAAGCAGGCGGCCGATACCTGAAGGCGCCCCCTTCCTCTCCCCGGCGGCGCCGGGATGGGGAAGACCCATTGAGAAACCTTGCTTTTCGGGCGTTTCGGTGGCATTTCCCCCACCCTGCCAACCATCAGAGGACGAATGGCGAAGGAAGAACTACTCGAATTCGAGGGCACGGTGAGCGAGCGGCTGCCCAACGCGACGTTTCGAGTCATGCTGCAGAACGGCCACGAGATCATCGCCCATACGGCCGGCAAGATGCGCAAGAACCGCATCAGCGTGCTCACGGGCGACAAGGTCATGGTGGAGATGACGCCCTATGACCTCACCAAGGGGCGCATCACCTATCGCTTCAAGTGAGCCCTTGCCGCTCGTCTTGGCGAGCGAAAGCCCGCGCCGGCTGGCCCTGCTGGCCCAGGTCGGGATCGTGCCGCACGCGGTCCGCTCCGCCGGCATCGACGAAACCAGTCTGAAGGACGAACGCCCCCAACCCTATGCGCGGCGCCTCGCAGCCGCGAAGGCGCGCGCCGTGGCGGCGGGGTGGCATGAGGGACCCGCCGTCATTCTCGCCGCCGATACCGTGGTTTCGGTCGGCCGCCGCATCCTGCCCAAGGCGGCAGACCCGGCGCAGGTCCATGACTGCCTCACTTTATTATCCGGCCGCGCCCATCGCGTCGTGACCGCCGTCGCGGCGCTTGGAGTCGACGGCAAGCTCCGCACACGGACGGTCGAGACGCGGCTCGCCTTCGACCGGCTCGATGCGGTCGCGATCGCGGCTTATGTGCGCTGCGGCGAAGGCCTCGGCAAGGCGGGCGGTTACGCGGTGCAGGGGCGCGCGGAAAGCTTCGTGCGCCAGATGAGCGGTTCCTATTCCAATGTGGTGGGGCTGCCCCTGCGCGAGACCATCTCCCTGCTTCGAAGCTGCGGCTATCCGTGTTAGCGTTCACCGTCGCTATCGCCTGAGCACGGTATGCAGAAGGATGTCCTGATCAACGCAGGAGCCGGGGAAATTCGCGTCGCCGTCGTCGAGGACGGCCGGCTTCAGGATCTTACCCTCGAGCGGACCATCGGGCTCGACGACGGGCCGCGCAAGAAAGCGGACGGCCGCGCCGGGCACAGCCTGATCGGCAATATCATCCTGGGCCGCGTGCAGCGCGTGCTGCCGGGCATGCAGGCGGCCTTCGTCGACGTCGGTCTCGAACGCGCCGGATTTTTGGGCGCGCGCGAGGCGCGCTGTCTGGCCGACCTTCCCGGCTTCGACGAGGAACGGCTGCCGCGCATCAGCGAATGCGTGCACGAAGGCGAGGAAATCCTCGTCCAGGTGGTGAAGGACCCGATCGGCGACAAGGGCGCGCGCCTGTCGGCGAACATCACCATTCCCGGACGGCTCGCGGTGCTGGTGCCCAACACGCCGGGCGTCGCGCTGTCGCGCCGCATCGAGGAAGAAGGAGAACGCGAGCGCATGCTTGCGCTCGGCGAAAAGATGATTGCCGAGGGCGGCGACCGTCTCGTGCCCGGGGCGGGCTATATCCTGCGCACCGCGGCAAGCGAGGCGGCGCTCGCCGATCTGAAGGAAGACGCCGAACGTCTTGCCGAGGCGTGGCGGCCCGTGATCGCCAAGCGGCAGTCGGCGCGGTCGCCGGCCACGCTCTATCAGGATCTCGATCCGGTCGAGCGCACGATGCGCGACACGGTGCGCGGCACGACGAGCAAAGTGGTGATCGACGATGCCGCGGCGGTGGAAGCGGCGCGCGCCTATTGCCGCCGCGCCATGCCGGAAGCCGAAGCCAAGGTCGAGCTGTTCGCCGGACCCGGCACCTTGTTCGACGCGTACGGCATCGAGGAGGAGATCGCGCGGCTGACCGTGCCCAAGGTACCGCTGCCGTCCGGCGGCTGGATCACCATCGAAGGCACCGAGGCGTTGACCGCCGTCGACGTGAACTCCGGCAGCTTCACCGCCTCGACCGGACTGGAAGAGACCAGCCTCACGGTCAACCTTGAAGCCGCGGACGAGATCGGCCGCCAGGTGCGCCTGCGCGGCATCGGCGGGCTGATCGTCGTCGACTTCATCCATCTGGGCGAAGCGGCGCATGTCGAGCGCGTGCTCGACACGCTGGCCGAGAGCCTGTCCAAGGACCACACCCCGACGCAAATCTCGCCGATGTCGGAATTCGGCCTGGTCGAGATCACGCGCAAGCGGGTGCGCGATCCCTTGGTCAAGCTCATGAGCGAATGCTGCCGTTCCTGCTCGGGCCAAGGGCGCAAGCGCACGCGCGAGGCCGTGGCGCTCGAGATCATCCGCGGCGTGGAACGCTCCGCCGCCGCGGCACCCGGCAAGGCGGTCTGCGTGCGTGCGTCGGAGGAAGTCGTTCGCTGGCTCGAGGATCATGGCGAGGAGGTGCGCGCCGCGCTCGCCCGCCGCGGCGCCGCGCGCGTCAGCTTCGAAGTGAGCGCCGCCTATGCGCGCGAGGGGTTCGATGTCGGTACCCTCTAGCGGCGGCGGCTCCTGCCCCATTTGCGGCAAAGGCCGCGATGTCCAGTTTCGCCCCTTCTGCTCCAAGCGTTGCGCCGACATCGATCTGGGCCGCTGGCTCAAAGGGGAATATGTCATCCCCGGTGCGCCGCTGGACGTCGATATCGACGCGCCGGAGGCCTCCCAAGACCCTGAATTGCATTAACTTTCGGCCCGCTGGACAGGGCAGCGGCACTCGCCTAAAAGACCCGGCCTTGCCGGTATGCCCAGGTAGCTCAGTCGGTAGAGCAGTGGATTGAAAATCCACGTGTCGGCAGTTCGATTCTGTCCCTGGGCACCATCTCGTCTTCTTGAAAATCCGTACGCCAGAGGCAGTCCGATGCGGCGAGAGATCGCGCGGCGCGGTCATGCAGAGTCGTTGGCGCGCGACGTGACCGTCGGCGCATGCGCGCGAGGGGATGGCGCTTGTCCGGACTGAGGCTGCCTGCATAGCCATGGTAAATTGACGGCCGCGCCGCCAAACCTTTACAGTGCCGTAATGTTCGCGCCGAAGCGGGCGACGACTTCCTGTCCGCAACCTTACAAATCCGTTGGGAGTCGGAGCAACATTGGTACAAGCTTGACACAACTGGACAATGTCTACTTCCTAGTTTGCGCCACCATCGACAGGCAAAGATCGGGGCATCCGTGCAGCATCGGAATTTCATCGGTTCGGCCGCGCGCCCGTCACGCGCGGCGCGGCAATCCGCGTTCAGGCTCGGCTTGCGCGCCTCCTCGGGCCTGTGCGTCGTGCTGGCCACGCTTGGTCCGGCGGCCGCCACCGACATCTCGACGGGAGCGACGGTCAACGCGTCCAACCTGAGCGGCGCGGTTGCCCTAAAGGGCGGCACGCTGAAGCTCGATTCGGCAACCGCCCTGAGCAACAACTTCACGGTCGAAGACGTCGCGACCAACACCATCGACGAAGACGCCCACGCGGTCACGATGAGCGGCCTCTTCTCCGGTGTCGGGCCGCTGATCTTCACCGACAGCGTCGGTGGCGGCAATGTCACGCTCACCAATAGCGGCAACACCTACTCCGGCGGCACCACGATCAACACCGGCGCGTCGCTGTCGCTTTCCGGCACCGGCACGATCGCGGATTCGATCACCCTCACGGACAACGGAACATTCGATATCTCCGCGACCTCGAGCGGCGCGTCCATCGTCTCCCTCGGTGGGGCGGGAGCCGTGTCCCTGGGCGCGCAGACGCTGACCATCACCTCCGCCACGCAGGTGTTTTCCGGCACGATTTCCGGCACGGGCGGCCTGGCGGTCATCGGTGGAACCGAGGTGCTCAGCGGCGCCAACACCTATACGGGCGGAACGACCGTCACCGTCGGCACGCTGCAGATCGGCTCCAGCGGCACGACGGGATCGATCGTCGGCAACGTCGCCGACGCGGGCACGCTCGCATTCGATCGCAGCGACAATATCAGCTTCGGCGGCCTGATCACCGGAACGGGCAATCTCAGCCAGTTTGGAACCGGTATCTTGACCCTGACGGCGGCCGATACGTTCAGCGGAACGACGACGATCGGTGCGGGCACGCTGGCGCTGTCGGCGACCGGCAGCATTTCCCATTCCAGCGTCGCCGATACCGGCACGTTCGACATCTCCGCGACCGGCGGCACGTCGATCGCATCGCTCTCGGGCGCCGGCACGGTCCAGCTCGGCGGATCGACCCTGACGCTCACCGCGGCCACCGGCACGTTCTCCGGCGTCATCACCGGAAGCGGCGGCCTGGTCCTCAACGGCGGCACCGAGCTTCTCTCCGGCGCCAACACCTATACCGGATCGACGACAGTCAATGCCGGCACGCTGGAGCTTGGCTCGCCGACGGTCGCCTACAACATCACCGACAACGGCACCGTCGCGTTCGTCACCAGCGGCGCCGGCACAGTCGCCATGCAGGGCGTCGTCTCGGGATCGGGAAACCTCGCGCAGATCAGCGGCACGACGACCATTTCGGCCGCTCAGACCTATACGGGCACGACGACGATCACGGCGGGCACCTTGGTGCTGGCGGGCAACGGCTCCATCGCGAGCTCCAGCGGCCTGACGGACAACGGCGTGTTCGACGTCTCGGCGACGACGGGCGGCACGTCCGTCGCATCGCTGTCCGGCTCGGGCACGATCCTGCTCGGGCCCGTCAATCTGACGATCACCCATGCGTCGGGGATTTTCGCGGGCGCGATCTCGGGATCGGGCGGTCTTGTCCTGTTGGGCGGCAACCAGACATTGTCCGGCACCAACTCGTTCACCGGCGTCACCACGATCTCGGGCGGGACGCTGATCGTGTCGAACGCGAACGGCCTTATCGGCTCGCGCGTCGTCGACAATGCGATCCTCGACATCTCCGCCATCCCGAACAACGGGTTCCAATCGACGGCGTTCACAACGTCGCTGGGCGGAAGCGGCACGGTGGTTCTGGGCACCAACACGCTCGCCCTGACCGGTGCGGCCGATACCTTCTCCGGCACGATTTCGGGCGGCGGCGGATTGACGGTGAGCGGCGGCATCGAAACCCTCACCGGCGCCAACAGCTACACGGGTCTGACGTCGATTTCGGGCGGCAAGCTCGCGCTTTCGGGCGCCGGCAGCCTGTCGACCGCCACGACGGTTTCCGATTCGGGCATCTTCGACATCTCGAACGTCACGGCGGGTCCGACGGTCGAGATCGCTTCGCTCGCCGGTTCCGGCACCGTCGTCCTCGGCGGCGAGAACCTCGAATTGTCCAACGCGGCCACGACGTTCTCGGGCGCGATCTCGGGCACGGGCAAATTGATCGTCGCGGGCGGGACGCAGGTTCTGTCGGGCACGAACAGCTACACCGGCGGCACGCTCATCGCCGCCGGCACCCTGCAGATCGGCAACGGCTTTTCCGGCGGTTCGATCGTCGGTGACGTGATCGACAATGGCGTCCTGGCCTTCAACGATCAGGGAACGCTCGCCTTCTCCGGCGCGATCTCGGGAACGGGCGCCGTGGCGCAGACGGGTTCCGGCACCACCATCCTGACGGGCGCCAACACCTATAACGGCGGCACCACGATCGCGGCCGGGACCCTGCAGATCGGCAATGGCGGCACCAGCGGCGCGATCGTGGGCAACGTCGTGGACAACGGCACGCTGGCCTTCGGCCGTACCGATACGGTCGCGTTCGGCGGCACGATCTCCGGCAGCGGCGGCGTCACCCAGCTCAGCGGCACCACGATCCTGACCGCCGTCGAGAGCTATACCGGCACGACGACGATCAACAGCCTCGCCGGCCTCACGCTGACCGGGTCGGGCAGCATCGCCGGTTCGAGCGGCGTCGTCGACAACGGCATCCTGGACGTCTCGACCACAACGACCGCGCCGCAGATCGCGTCGCTGTCGGGCAGCGGTACGGTGGTGATGGGCGGACAGAGCCTGACATTGACCAACGGCTCGGGCAGCTTTTCGGGCGTCATCTCCGGAACGGGCGGCCTCACGCTCACCAGCGGCACGACGCAGGCGCTGTCGGGCGTCAACACCTACACCGGCGGCACCACGATCAATGGCGGCGTGCTCCAGGTCAACGGCTCGATCGCCAGTTCGAGCGGCGTCACGGTCAATTCGGGCGGCACACTGGCCGGTTCCGGCACGGTGCCGGCCGTCGTCCTCGCCAGCGGCGGCGCGATCGCGCCGGGCGCGGGCGGCACGGGCACGCTCAGCGTGAACGGCGCCGTCACCTTCTCGTCGGGATCGAAATTCATCGTCGATGTCTCCGCCGCTTCGGCCGGAAAGCTCTCCACGACGGGCGCAGAGGCGGTGGCGGGGACGCTGTCGGTTGTCAGCGTGGACGGAAGCTATCCGCTCGGACAGAAGCTCACGGTGCTCACGGCGGCCGGCGGCGTGAGCGGCAGCTTCACGGTTCTTCCCATCGTCAGCACCGGCGCGCAATTCTCGTCGGCACTCTCCTACGACGCCCATGACGTCTTCCTCGAGGTCGATCTGGCGAACCTCGCGCCGCTGCTGCCCGCGGGCGCCACGGTCAACCAGACCGGGCCGGTCACCGGCATCGACGCGGCGATCGCGGCGGGCGATACGCTGCCGGCAGCCATCCAAAATCTCGGTACGGTGACGCCGGCGACGCTGCAGGCCGATGCCGGCCAACTCTCGGGCGAAGTCGCCAGCGACGTCTCGCAGGCCGGCAATGCGCTGTTCAATCCATTCCTGACCGCGATCTTCGCGCACATCGCGGACGAGCAGCCGACCGGATCGGCCCGCAGCCGCCAGCCGCAGGGCGACCAGATATGGGCGTCGGGTCTGCTTGGGACCGACATCCTGAAGGGCGATCCCACCACGCTCGGTTCGCACGCGATGCGTTCGAACGTCGACGGCATCGTTGCCGGCGGCGATTGGAACGCCGCGCCGAACCTGCTGCTCGGCGTCGCCGGATCGGTCGGCTCCTCGACCTACCGTCTCTCCGACGGCGTGGGGCAAGGCAAGCTGACGGGCTATCAGTTCGCCGTCTACGGCTTGGCGCAGTTCACTCGCCATTTCTACGGCTCCTTCGCCGGTGCGGTGGCGCTGGACGACGTGGTCACCAGCCGCAGCCTTTCCGTCGCCGGAACGGATACGCTCGCCGGCAAGTTCAACAGCCGTCTTCTGGGCATGCGCTATGAAACCGGCGCCGCGTTGGGTTGGATCACGCCTTACATCGCGCTTCAGGACGCGCTGTTCGACACGCCGCGCTACGTCGAGACGGCCTCGGCCGGCTCGAACGTTTTCGCGCTCAGCTATGCGGGACACGTGACCAACACGGCGGATTTCGAATTCGGCTTTCGCCAGCGCGGCGACATCAACCTGGCTGGCTGGGTGCTGAGGCTTTCCGACCGCCTGGCCTGGCAGCATGACATGTCCGCGATACCGTCGGCGCGCCCCGGCTTTGCCGTGCTGCCGGACTCGACGTTCACCGTCTATGGCGCGCGCTCTGGCAAGAACGCGATGCTGCTGTCCTTGGGCGCCGGGCTCGACAGCGGCGATGGCTTTGGGCTGGACCTCCACTTCGACAGCGCCATCACCGACAGATCGCAGGCCTATACCGAGCTCGCGGCGATCAAGTTCAGCTGGTAATCGGCTTTCGACGTGGATCGAAGGGGCTGAGGCAGGGTTCAATTCCCCAATCGACATAGGGACTTGGTGACCGGCCGATGTCTGTCGACCAGGCGCCCGGAAAGGACGTCGGCGCGAGACGGCCGCCGGCCGCCACCCCTAGGGAACTCACCGCGAATTGCCGCGTTAAGGCTGCTACGGTGGGGTGCGTCGGGGACCGATGGCGGAGGCAGAGCGCGCGAGTATCGTGAGTGCCGCGCGCCGCGCGTCGCTGTGGTGCCGGCTCGGTCTCTCCGCGGCGTTGTTTCTTGCCGTTTCGCCCCTGAGGGCGGCGGATGCCACGCTCGAATACGACGTCAAGGCGACCTTTCTCTATAAATTCGCGCCCTTCGTCGATTGGCCGCCCGGCAGCTTCGATCAGCCCGGCGCGCCCTTCGTGTTGTGCATCGTCGGCGCCGATCCCTTCGCCGCTCCGATCGAGAGCGCCGTCGCCGGCCAGCGGATCGGCGACCGCGCCGTGGTCCTGCGCCACCTCTCCGTCGCGGACGGCCGGTCGGGCTGTCATCTGATGTTCCTGGCCGGCTCGCCGGCCCAATCCGTGGCGCAGGCCCTCGACGCGGTGCGGGGCAGCCCGACCTTGACGGTTACCGATTCCGCGGCGGGAACGCCGCCCGGCGTCGTACAGTTCGTGGTCGTCGGCGGCCGGATCAATTTCAACATCGACACCGTCGCGGCGGCGCAGAACCATCTCACGATCAGCTCGAAGCTGCTGGCGCTCGCCCATGCCGTCACCCAGGGAGACCGGCGATGAGCGTCCTCTCCCAGTTCCGGTTCATCACGCGCTTCGGCACCTATTTCGCCCTGGCCAGCGTCGCCGTCCTGCTGGCCGCCGGCGTCCTGGTATCGACCTATCAGGACCGCCTGTTCCGGGAGCAGCGGCTGCGCGAAGTGACGGTGCAGGCGCAGATCCTGGCGGCCAGCATCACCGCGCCGGTCGCCTTCAACGATGTCGCGACGGCGCGCGAATATGTCGATGCGTTGCGGATCAATCCGGAAATCGACGCTATTGGCGTGTACGACACCAACAACCGGCTGTTCGCAGGCTTCACGCGCAACCCCGCGCACCCTGTGGCGGCGAGCCTCACGCGCGCGCAAGCCGACCGGAACGGCGGGCGGCTGCGCGTGTTCGTTCCCGTCCGGCAGGGCGCGCTGCCGCTCGGTACGGTCTATATGAGCGCGATAGACGAGCCGGCGGACCGCCGCCTGACGCGCTATGCCTCGATCATGCTGTTGGCGATCATGGCGGCTCTCCTGGTGCTGGTGATGGGTACGATGCAGCGTGCTTTGCGCGCCGCCAATCTCGAACTGGAAGACCGTGCCGTCGCGCTCGCCGACGCCAACCGCCTGTTGCAAACCGAGATGGAGGAGCGCGCCCGCGCCGAGGAGGCGCTGCGCCAAAGTCAGAAGATGGAAGCGGTGGGCAAGCTTTCCGGCGGCGTGGCGCACGATTTCAACAACGTGCTAGCGATCATCAAGGGCAGCCTGCATCTGCTGCAGAAGCGCCTTCGCCAGGGAAGCACCGACGTGCAGCGCTATATCGACTCGGCGAACGAGGCGATCGAGCGTGCCGCCGGGTTGACGCGGCGGCTGCTTGCGTTCTCGCGGCGCCAGCCGCTGTCGCCCAGTCCGGTCGATCTCAGTGCGCTCGTGCGCGGCATGTCCGACATGATCGGCCATTCGGTGGGCGAGCAAATCCAGGTGGTGTGGGATCTGAAGGCGCAATGGAAGACCGTGTGCGACGCCAACCAGATGGAAAACGTCGTCCTCAACCTGGTGATCAACGCGCGCGACGCGATGCGCGACGGCGGTGCGCTCACGATCGCCACCCGGGACGTGCGCATCGAGGACGGCGGGCATGATGGCGAAGGTCCCGCGCCCGGCGATCACGTCGAGCTGCGCGTCGGCGATACCGGCACCGGCATGTCGGAGGAGGTGCGGCTGCGTGCCTTCGATCCGTTCTTCACCACCAAGCCGCTGGGGCAGGGCACCGGGCTCGGTCTCAGTCTGGCGTTCGGGTTCGTCCGCCAATCGGGCGGCTCGATGCGGATAGAGAGCGCCCCCGGCCGCGGCACCGCGATCGTCATCCTGATGACGCGACAGGCGCAAGACGACGCGCGGGAGGCAGCATGACGGCCACGACACGGATATTGCTCGCGGAAGACGAGGCCCTGCTGCGGCTGGTCGCCGTCGAAACCTTGCAGGATGCGGGTTATGACGTCATGGAGGCCGGCGACGGCAATGCGGGGCTCGCCATCTTGCAGTCGGACCAGGCGGTCGATCTGCTCATCACCGACATCAAGATGCCCGGGCTGAACGGCTATCAGCTGGCGGAGGCGGGCCTGTCGCTCAGGCCCCAGATGAAGGTCGTTTTGATGACCGGCTACTCCGACGAGACCGTTCCCGAAATCATCCGCAAGGCGACCATCAAGGTCTTCCACAAGCCATTCAATTTCGAAGACCTGCTGCTCTTCATCCAGCAGATCATGCCGTCGAGCCGTGCCTGACTGTCAAAGGCGGAACGGAACGAAGTTCCCAACGTTCGCCAAAGGGCCTACAACGTGCGTCAGGCGAACTGCCGGGAGTCGGGCGAATGCAGATCGGCATTATCGGCCTTGGGCGAATGGGCGGCAACATCGCTCGCCGCCTCATGCATAACAATCATCGCTGCTTCGTATACGACGTCGATCCCAAGGCGCGCGCGGCGCTGTCGGCGCAGGGCGCCATTGCCTGCGAATCCCTGGCGGCGCTCGCGCAATCGCTGACCGATCGGCCGCGCGCGGTCTGGCTCATGTTGCCGGCCGGCAAGATCACCGAGGACGCCGTCGCCGCGCTGGCCGGATTGCTCGGGCCCGGCGACGCGATCATCGACGGCGGCAACGCCTATTACAAGGACGACATCCGCCGCGCGCAGGCGCTGGCGGCCAAGAATATCGACTATGTCGACTGTGGCACATCGGGCGGCGTATGGGGCCTGGACCGCGGTTACTGCATGATGATCGGCGGACCCAAGGACGCGGTGAAACGTCTCGATCCGATCTTCGCCGCGCTGGCGCCGGGCGTCGGCACGATTGCGCGTACGCCGGGGCGCGAGCGGCTCGATCCTCATGCGGAGCAGGGCTACATCCACGCCGGTCCCAACGGCGCCGGCCATTTCGTGAAAATGATCCACAACGGCATCGAATATGGGATGATGCAGGCCTATGCCGAGGGCTTCGACATCCTGCGCAACCGCAATTCCGCCAGCCTGCCGGCCGACGAACGCTTCGATCTCGATTTGCCCGATATCGCCGAAGTGTGGCGGCGCGGCAGCGTGATCACCTCCTGGCTTCTGGATCTCAGCGCCGCGGCGCTGGCCAAGGATGCGAGTTTGGAGACCTATTCGGGCTTCGTCGACGATTCCGGCGAAGGCCGCTGGACGATCGAGGCGGCGATCGAGGAGGCCGTGCCCGCGCAGGTCTTGACCTCCGCCCTGTTCGCGCGCTTCCGCTCGCGCCGCGATCACACATTCGCCGAGAAGTTGCTCTCGGCCATGCGCATGGGCTTCGGCGGGCATGTCGAGGGCGCCCTTGAGGGTCGGCCACGCAAGGCCGAATAGACATGGCAAACGATCTGCCGATCCGCGTGAGGTCCAGGGGCGAGTTTCCGGAATCGTCGCACCGGCGCGGCGCGCGTCCGGCCGATCCCTGCGCCCTGGTGATCTTCGGCGCCTCCGGCGATCTGACCCGCCGGCTGCTCATCCCCGCGCTCTACAACCTCAGCCGCACCAGGGTCCTGCCCGAGAACTTCGTGCTGATCGGCGTGGCGCGCGCCGAAATGACCAGCGAGGTCTGGCGCGATCATCTGCGTGAGGCGCTTGTCAAAACGCTCGGCGGCGAAATCGACGACGACGCGTGGCAAAGATTGGCCGCCGCGATGTACTACGTCGAAGGCGACGTCACCCGACCCGAATCCTACGCCAAGCTCGGCGATACGCTGGGTACCGTCGCCAAGCGCCACGGAACGGGCGGCAACGTCATCTTCTATCTCGCCGTGGCCGATCGGTTCTTCGGTCCGATCATCGACCAGCTTGGCGCCGCGGGACTGACGCGGGAGACCGACGGCGATACGTCATCCTGGCGCCGGGTGGTGATCGAAAAGCCGTTCGGCAACAGCTATGCGTCGGCCAGGGCCCTCAATGCGCGCATCCTGAAGTCTCTCGGGGAAAGACAGATATTCCGCATCGACCACTTCCTGGGGAAGGATCCGGTGCAATCGATCATGGCGTTCCGCTTCGCCAACGGTCTGTTCGAGCCGATCTGGAGCCGCGACCGCATCGATCATGTTCAAATCACCGTGGCGGAGACCGTCGGTATCGGCACGCGCGGCGACTTTTACGAATCCACCGGCGCGCTGCGCGACATGGTGCCCAACCATGTCTTTGCGCTCCTGTCGATGGTGGCGATGGAGCCGCCGGTCGGCTTCGACGAAGCTTCGATCCGTTCCAAGAAATCCGACGTGTTCAAGGCGATGCGCCCGGTCTCGCCCGACGATGTCGTGCGCGGCCAATATGTCGCCGGCGAGGTGCAAGGCAAACACGTCAAGGCCTATCGCGCCGAGGACGACGTCTCGCCGACCTCGAAGGTGGAAACCTTCGTCGCCATGCGGGTCGAGATCGACAATTGGCGCTGGGCGGGCGTGCCGTTCTATCTGCGCACCGGCAAGCATCTGTGCGAGCGCAACACCGAAATCGCGATCTGCTTCAAACAGGCGCCCTCGGCGGCCTTCGAGGATACACCGGTCGATGCGCTGCTGCCCAATTGGCTGGTGCTGCGCATCCAGCCCAATGAGGGCATCTCGCTGCAATTTCAGGTGAAGAAGCGCGGTCCGGCGGTCGAACTTGCTTCGGTGAAGATGAATTTCAGCTACGACGACTGGTTTCCCAAGGAACAGAATGTCGGTTACGAGACGCTGATCTACGACGTGATGATCGGCGATCCGACGCTGTTCATGCGCGCCGACATGGTCGAGCAGGCATGGCGCGTCGTGCAGCCGGTGCTCGACGCGTGGCAGACCAATCCGGATGCGCCCGCCTTCTACGAATCCGGCAGCGACGGCCCGAAGGAGGCGGCCGCGCTTTTGGCGCGCGATGGACGACGCGCCTGGCGCCCGGTGCGCTCGGGCGCCTTCAAAGACCCGTGAGCGCTTCGGCCGAATTTCGCGCCTTCGCCGATGCCGACGCGCTGGCGCGGCACGTCGCCGGCTGGCTCGTCGATGTCGCGCTGGCGACGGAAGGCACGTTCGCGCTCTGTCTTTCGGGCGGTTCGACGCCGCGCCGCCTCTACGAGATTCTGGCCTCGCCCGCCCATCGCGATCGCATGCCCTGGCGGCGCACGGCCCTGTTCTGGGGCGACGAACGCTTCGTGCCGCCCGAGGATCCGCAGAGCAATTTCCGCATGGCACGGGAGGCCTTGCTGGCGCGCGTGCCGATCCCGCCGCAGAACATCCACCCCATCGCGACGGTCGGACTCTCACCCGTCGCCGCGGCCGACGCCTATGAGCGCACGTTGCGGGATTTTGCCCGCGAGCGGCCCTTTCTCTTCGACGTTACGCTCTTGGGGCTCGGCACGGACGGCCACACCGCCTCGCTGTTTCCCGGCTCGCCCGCGCTGCGCGAACGCGAGCGCTGGGTGCTGCCGGTCGTCGGCGCCAAGCCGGAAACGCGCATCACGCTGACCTATCCGGCGCTCGAGAGCAGCCGCCATGTCGCCTTCCTGGTGGCCGGTGCGGACAAGGAGCCGGTGCTCCGGCGCATTCGCGACGGCGCCTGCGACGATCCGGCAGCGCGCCTCATTCCCGCCGGACGCCTCCATTGGTTCGCCGACCGCGCCGCGATGCCGTGATCGCGGCGGTTTTCTTTTCGCGCCATCGATGGCAATAGTCTTGCCTGCGGAGGCAAGTCATGCGGTTGGAAAACAAGCGTCGTCTGTATGTGCGCGTCAGCTGGAACGAGATTCACCGGCAGATGCGCGAACTCGCCAAATGGGTGCACGATATTCGGCAGGACGGCCGCAAGATCGATGTGGTGATCGGCGTGTCGCGCGGCGGCCTTCCCTTCGCCGCCGTGATGGCGCGCGAGCTCAACATCCGCGAGAACATCGAGACCATCGGTCTCTCCTCCTACAAGGGCGAGCGCCAGGGCGAGGCGCGCCTGCACAAGCAGATCCATCCCGACCTGATGGCGAAGATCGTGAACGGCGGCGAGAACGTGCTGATCCTCGACGACCTCGTCGATACCGGCAACACCTATCGCGAATTGCGCAAGATCCTGCCCAACGCGCTCTATGTCGCGATCTATTCCAAGCCGCAGGGCGAGGACACGGTCGACATCCGCTTCCTGCAGGCGCCGCAGAATTCCTGGGTGGTATTTCCCTGGGACGCGAAGGACGGAGATCCCGAGGCCGTCGATCCGATCAGCGGCGCCGAAACGGAGTAAGCGGCGTGGAAGGCGTGACCGTCGTCGATCATCCGCTGGTGCAGCACAAGCTGACGCTGATGCGCGACAAGCGCCGCGACACCAGGAACTTTCGCGAGCTTCTGGGCGAGATCGGCATGCTGATCGCCTACGAGGTGACGCGCGATCTGCCGCTCGAACAGGTCGAGATCGAGACGCCGCTGACCAGGATGATGGCGCCCGCGCTCGCCGGCAAGAAGCTCGTCTTCGCGCCGATCCTGCGCGCCGGCACCGGCTTCCTCGATCCGCTGCTCAACCTGGTGCCCTCGGCGCGCGTGGCGCATATCGGGCTTTACCGCGATCCCGCATCGCTGCAGTCGGTCGAATACTATTTCAAGGCGCCGCAGGACATCGCCGAGCGGCTGGTGATCGTGATCGATCCGATGCTGGCGACCGGAAATTCGGTGTCGGCGGCGGTGACGCGGCTCAAGGGCCATGGCGCGCGCAACATCCGCCTGATGACGCTGCTGTGCGCGCCCGAAGGCATCCGCGCCTTCCGCGCCACCCATCCCGACGTGCACATCTGGACCGCGGCGATCGACAGCCATCTCAACGATCACGGCTACATCGTGCCGGGCCTGGGCGACGCCGGCGACCGCATGTTCGGGACGAAATAGGGGAGATTTCGGGCGCGGGATCGGCGGCGTATTCTGCTGGCATGAGTGTTCCGATCTTCCATCGCGACCTAGAGATCCTGGGCGGCGCGCCCGTCTTCTACGGCACCCGCGTGCCTGTTCGGAATTTGATCGACTCCCTGGAAACCGGCGAAACGATCGACGAATTCCTTGAGGGCTTTCCGTCGGTCACGCGCGAACAGGCGGTCGCGTTTCTGGAGCAGGCGCAGGACCGTCTGCTTGAGACGTGATTTTGGGTGTGCGAAGCAATGCCTTGAAGGATCTGCGGCCGCTCGTGCCGCAACTGTTGACCGTCTTGGCAAAACCCATACCCGGCGCCGTCATATTCCTGCGATCATAGCCCCGCCTGTCTGCCGAACTTGACTGCCCTTTGGGCTCGTGGAAGCTTCCGCCATGTCCAACGTCCAGCCGATTGTGCGCGGTCGCGAGCCTGCTTTGGCGGAGCCGCACGCCCATGCTCGCAATCCGGGCATGGCCTTCGACGCCGACATCATCGGCTCGCTGCGCGTCAACCGCAGCGCGGCGGAGCGGCGGGTTGCGGCGTTGCCCGGTCGGCGGTCCGTCAAGAAGCATTGGCAGGCGGCCTGGCTGCTCAAGGCCGTCACCTGCATCGATCTCACCACGCTGTCGGGCGACGACACGCCGGGCCGCGTGCGCCGGCTCTGCGCCAAGGCGCGCCGGCCGGTGCGCCAGGACCTGCTCGACGCGATGGGCATGGGCGACGCGAACATCCAGGCCGGCGCCGTCTGCGTCTATCACGCCATGGTGCCCGCGGCGGTCGAGGCGCTGGCGGACTCGGCCATTCCCGTCGCCGCGGTGTCGACCGGCTTTCCGGCGGGCCTCTCGCCGTTCTCCACGCGGGTGAAGGAGATCGAACTGTCGGTCGCGGCCGGCGCGCGCGAAATCGACATCGTGATCGATCGTGGCCTGGTGCTGACGGGCAACGTCAAAGCGGTCTATGACGAGATGAAGGCCTTCCGTGCGGCTTGCGGAGCCGCCCATGTGAAGGCGATCGTCGGGGCCGGCGATCTGGGCACGCTGGGCAATGTCGCGCGCGCCTCCTTCGCCTGCATGATGGCGGGCGCCGATTTCATCAAGACCTCGACCGGCAAGGAGCCGGTCAACGCGACGCTGCCTTTCGCGCTCGTGATGGCGCGCATGATCCGCGCCTACCGCGAGATGACGGGCCATCGCGTCGGCTTCAAGCCGGCCGGCGGCATTTCCACCGCTAAGGACGTGCTCAACTACCAGATTCTGATGAAGGAAGAACTCGGCCTTCCCTGGCTGCAGCCCGATCTTTTCCGCATCGGCGCGTCGAGCCTTCTGACCGATATCGAGCGCCAGCTCGAGCACCACGTCACCGGCCGCTATTCGGCGGCGCACCGTCATCCGATGGGTTGAGCGATGAACGTCCGCGAGGCCTTCGAGACGATGGACTATGGCACCGCCCCGGAAGGCGCGGCCCCGGCGCAGGACTGGCTGCAGCGCCACGATGCGAGGTTCGGCCATTTCATCGGCGGGGCTTGGGTCGCGGGCGCTTCGCATTTCGCCAGCGTCAATCCGGCGACGGGCGAGATGCTCGCCTCGATCGCGCAAGCCACCGCGGCGGATGTCGACGCCGCCGTCGCCGCGGCGCGTGCCGCGCAACCGGGCTGGGCCCGGCTCGGCGGTCACGCGCGCGCGCGCTTTCTCTATGCGCTGGCGCGGCTGGTGCAGAAACACGCGCGCCTGTTCGCCGTGCTCGAAACCCTGGACAACGGCAAGCCCATCCGCGAGTCGCGCGACATCGACGTGCCGCTGGTGGCGCGGCATTTCTATCATCACGCCGGCTGGGCCCAGCTCATCGAGAGCGAATTTTCCGATTGCGAACCGCTCGGCGTCGTCGGCCAGATCATTCCGTGGAATTTTCCGCTTCTGATGCTGGCGTGGAAGATCGCCCCGGCACTGGCAGCCGGCAACACGGTCGTGCTCAAGCCGGCCGAGGACACGTCGCTCACCGCGCTGCTCTTCGCCGAGATTTGCGAGGAGGCCGGCCTGCCGAAGGGCACGGTCAACATCGTCACAGGCGATGGGGAAACCGGCCGCGCCATCGTCCTGCATCCGGGCATCGACAAGATCGCCTTCACCGGCTCGACCGAAGTCGGCCGCCTGATCCGCGTGGCAACCGCCGGCACGGGCAAGAAGCTCACGCTGGAGCTCGGCGGCAAGTCGCCCTTCATCGTGTTCGAGGATGCCGATCTCGACGCCG
>CAZMHP010000042.1:0-18081 GCA_964566095.1 uncultured Rhizobium sp.
TTGCTAAACCGTTATAGCGTTGTAAAGCGCTATCGAGGGTTCGAATCCCTCCGGCTCCGCCATTTCAACGGGTTAGCAGGGTTTTGCAGACTCTCACCGGAGCTGCTCGTGCACCCTCTAACCTCTGTAGTCTCGCCATAGTCTCGGCCGTTAAATTTGTAGCGGCAGGCGGTGTCGGGACAATCCCAAAGCTGGCCGTTGCGGCGTCATCTTGGCTGCGTCGCCCGGACCTCGAATTCAAAATATTGGGACCGTAGTCGGCCCTGGCCTTGCGGACTCCGATTGGAGTTGTGGTCACTATTGCTTTACGAGCTTCAATATCTGCCGCTCTAGCGGCCGGTCCTCGCCTTTGAAGCTCCGCACCATCGCCTTGAGGAAGTCCTTTTGGGGCCAGCAGATCTCGATCGAGCGGATGGCAGACTGGCATTGCTCGTCGAGAGGAACACCGCCCTCTTAGCGAACGGCCACGCGGCAAGTCACGCAAGATCGGTAAGGCGCTGCGGACGCCCCAATTGTGACACCTCGGCCGTTTTGCGAGACTACGGCGCGGGTGATACCGTTGAATCCCTGGAGGGGTCGGCAGTGTCTGTTCGGTACGTTTCCGAGATCGTCGAGGGAGAATATCCTCTTTGGCAGCGCGTCCTATTCGGACTTCCAGACACCTATGACGCGTGGCGGTGGTTTTTCTCGCACGATATCGCTGCCGGCGGCGGCGGCGGCACCGAAGTCGTTACGATAACGGTGCATCCGGACGAATACGTTGCACACTGTAACGCGAGCCGAGTCACGCGCGATATGGCGAGCTTCAGGAACTTTGCGCGACTAAAGCACAGTACGCAAAACGGCGCGGACCGGGTTTGACAACTACTCCGACTTGGTCGCGACATCCTTTCGTGGGTTTGGTATGTTGCCTACCCGAGGAGTCATGATGCATCCCCTGCCGAACCGGACGCAGCGGCTCGAGCGCCATAGCCGCTCGCGGCCGCCTTCGTCCCTGTTCCGCACCCATACTATCGAACGGGCTGAGCGCTTCGCCGCTTGGCGCGAGAGCCAATCCGTGTTCCTCGATGCAAGCCTCTCCGCGAACGACGACGCAGGAGCGTTCACAGGCGACATCGAGAGCTATCTGCTCGACGACGTCATGGTGACCCGTGCCGTCGCCGGGCGGCAGAAATACGACCGCGCACCGGCCAAGATCGCGCGCGACGGCCTTGATCACTATATGATCCAGGTCTTTCTCGGCGGCCATACTGAGGTGGACATGCGCCGTCGGCAGGTACGCAGCGATCCGCTCCGCCCTATCGCCTTTGATCTCGGCGAGGTACTGGACAGCTACAACACCGCATTCGATATCCTTTGCTTCGTCGTTCCGCGCGGTCGACTGGCGCCGCTGCTGACGCGTCCCGATTCGCTCCAGGCCTCGATGCCGGCGCGCGACGGCGCCGCCAGCTGCCTGTTCGTCGACTATCTGAGCTGCCTTTATCGCGTTGCGCCGTCGCTGACCCCGTCCGAGGCCCGCACCGCTTCGCGCGCGCTGCTGGAGCTCGCGGCCTGCGCCTTCAACGGCACCGACGCGGAATACGCGATGCCCGCACGCGAGCACGCCCTCCTGCTCAAGGCGATGCATTTCATCCGCGAGAACTTGGCGTCGCCAGAACTATCACCTGAAGCAGTCGCGCTTGGCGTCGGCCTGTCACGCACCGCCCTCTACAAGCTATTCGAGCCCAACGGCGGCGTTGCCGGATATATCCGCGAGCTGCGCCTGCGGCGATGCCACAACGAGATCACCTCGCTTCGCCATGCCCATCGCCACATAGCCGACATCGCCTTTGGCTGGGGGTTCACGAACGCTGCGCATTTCTCGCGCGCATTTCGTGCCCGCTTCGGCCGCACGCCGGTCGAGACGCGCGGCGCGCTCGATGCGGCTGTCGACCGGCGGCACGCCGAACTCGATCCGCGGGTCGGCGACCGGCGCTACGAGGAATGGATCGCCGCGCTCGCTTGAAAAGTTCTTCTTTGCGCTGCGTCCATTTGGCTTGACCGTGCGTCCCATGCCCCACCGCTCTCGGCCCCATCTCGGTTAGTCTCAGGTCCATATTTGGGGCACCGACGCATGATCATGACATCGAGACGCACGGCGCGCGGCGCGGTGTTTTGCGCCAGCCTTCTCTGCGTGCCGGCAGCGGCCTTCGCCCAGGCCGTTCCGACTCCCAACGCCAACCAGTATGGACCGCAGCTGATCGGTGCACCGATCGCCTGGGCGCGCGGCTACACCGGTGCGGGCATAACCGTCGTCGTCGCCGACTCGGGCATCGATCCCAACGACACCGCCTTCGCCGGCAAGATCGATACCCGCAGCAAAAGTTTCGTGCTTACTGCACCGGGCGCCGCTTATGATCCGACTGCGATCAACGATCCCGACCCGCAGAGCCACGGAACCCATGTCGCCGGCATCGTTGCCTCGTCGGCGGCCAGCGGCGTTCCGGGTATCGGTTACAACGCCGGCCTCATCGTACTGAAGATGATCTCAAGCTGCGCCAAGGGCCAGAACTGCGACGCGCCCGGCATCCCAAACGGGTCCGTTGCGGCCCTCAACTATTATGCGGGTCTGTCCAACGCCATCATCTACAACGCGAGTTATGGTCCCGACGCGCCCGCCAACACGACCGTATGGCCGGCCAACATCCTCGATCCCGACGAAGCCGACGCTGCGCTCGGCGCCCTCAAGAACGGCAAGATCATCGTCGCAGCCACCGGCAACGACCGGACCAAAAGCCCCATTGCCAGTGCCAACCCCAACGGGCTTGCGCTCGATCCCTTCATCCAACCCGGCAATGCCAATGCCGGCGTCTACCTGGACGGCAACAACAACTACAATTTTTCCAATCTGCTCAACCAACCGGGCTTGATCATTGCCGTCACCGCCGTTGGCGCCAACAAGCTGGTCGCCTCCTACGCCCAGCTCTGCGGCGTGACGGCAAGCTGGTGCGTGGCAGCACCCGGGGGCGGTGACAGCGACAACGGCATCTACTCCACGCTGCCGGGCAACCAATTCGGATACCTCCAGGGCACCTCGATGGCGACGCCGGCCGTCTCGGGCGCGCTTGCCGTGCTGCAACAGGCCTATCCGGCCTATGCCGCGCGCGACCTCGCCAACGTGCTCTTCGCCACCGCCGAGAATGTCGGCGGCATGGCGGGCGACAACGCGACCTATGGTTATGGTCTCATCCGGCTCGACCGTGCGACAGACGGGCCGACCACGCTTGGCGCCGGAGCCGGAGTCGATGTGGCAACACAGCAAACGACCTATTGGAGCCAGCCGCTGACCACAGCCGGCGGCTTTTCCAAGACCGGCTCCGGCTATCTGATCATAGCGGGGCGCACCACCGCGGCGGGCGACGTGAACGTCGCGGCGGGTGCGCTCGGCGTCGACGGCACGCTCACGCTGCAGACCGGCATGACCGTGGCGCAAGGCGCGACGCTGGCCGGCTTCGGCCGCATCGTCGGCAATACGGTGATCAACGGCACGCTGAACGCCGGACAACTTCCCAACTACGCCGATCTCGCCGCGAATAATGGCGGCACGGTGCCGGCCGGCATCCCCGCAAGCGGCACCTCGCCCGGCACGCTGACCTTCCAGGGCAACGTCACCTTCGGCGCCAGCGCCACGATGCGCGAGAACATAGATGGCGCGCTTCTCATCCCCGGCGGTCCGGGCACTTTCGACAAGATCTTCGTGACGGGCACCGGCGCGACCTTCGCCGCCAACGGTACGCTGGCGCCAGTGCTGCGCGGCATCGTTGGCGGCAACAACACGTATTCACCGGCCGTCGGCACCAGCTTCGTCATCGTCACGGCGCAGAATGGTGCCGCCGTCGCCGGCCAGTTCGCGACGCTCGCCCAGCCCAGCGCCGGCCTCGCACCCAATACGCGGTTCGACGTCGTCTATACGCCGACCATGGTCACGCTCAACGTCACGCCGCTGAACTTCGCCGCCGCCGCCGCTGGCCAGAACCTCGACCCCAACGCCAAGGCAGTGGCCGGCGCGCTCGACGTTGTGCGCCCCGATGCCGGTGCGCGGCCCGGTACACGCTCGGCGACGGTGTTCGACAACCTCTACGACGACAGCATCAGCGAAGACGATAGCGAGCTGAACGCGCTCGCCGATCAGGGCGGCGCAGCTGTTCCGGCCGCTGTGCTGTCAGCCTATTCCGGTATTTCGGACACGCTTGCCCAGCGCCAAGCCCAGAATTTGTTCGACACGCCGGACGGCGACGCATCGCGCGTCGCCTGGGGCTATGGCAACGCGGTCGCTTCCGACCTGGACACGGGCGGCGCCGGCACGCCCGCGGTATCCGACACTTGGACCGCCTGGGCCCAAGGCTTCGGACGCTGGTCCTCCATTCAGCCGGATATCGGCCTCCCCGGCTCGCACAGCCGCGGCAACGGCATGGCGGCCGGCGCCGATCGGCGCTTCTCATCCGACCTCACGGCCGGCGGCGCCTTCGGCTATTCGCGCACGACCACCACGGGCGGCGGCGAGACGGCGGTGTCCGACGTTTATGCCAGTGCGCTCTATGCGGCATGGACGCCGGGCGATTTTACGATCGACGCGCGGCTCGCCGCCGGTCCCAGCAACAGCACCACCGCGCGCTTTGTCAGCGTCTTCGGGACACCGACGCTGGTCACCGGCGCCGCCCATGGCATCGGCATGCTGGGCGCCGTCGAAGGCGGCTGGCGCGCGCGGCTCGACGACATCGATCTTGAGCCCTACCTGGGCATCGACGCGCAGACGCTGCATCGTTCGGCCTACAGCGAGACATCGATGGTCGGCCTGAGCTTCCCGGCGCAGGATTTTACCAAAACGGTCACTGCGCTCGGCGCCCGTGCCGCGACCCGCTTCGACATCGCAGGGTTCACCGTCGCGCCGCAGATCGACATCGCCTGGACGCACGATCTAGAAGACGACACGCTGATCACGCACGCCGCGATCCTGAGCGCGCCCTTCGACATCGAGGCCGCCGGACCCGGGCGCGATGCAGCGGTTGTCGGCATCGATCTTTCCGCCTGGCAGAGTGAGGCGTTCAGCCTGTTCGTCGGCTACCGCGGCGAGTTGCGCGCGCACGCGACCTCGCAGGAAGTGCATGGCGGCCTGCGTCTGCAGCTTTGAACGAAAAGACTAAGATTACGCTCTTTTTCGTTGCGACCATCGACACTGTCCGAACAAAAGGTCGTGACGATGCAGTAGCCATCCTGACAGTTAAGTATCTCTACAAGACGTGAGCGTGGCCCGATTCGCATTCGAGGAGAATTGAGTCTCTATCGCCGAAGGGTGGAAGATATATAGCGGCGGCGCGCCCGAGCCTCGGACTGAAAAACATGCTCGGATATGCGTAGCGATGCGCAGCGGTGAACTCGTGCGCAACGCAATGCACAAACATCACAAATTGTTTCGAGTGCGATTGGTGCAGGTTGATCGCCACACGACATGCGATGCCACCGCAGCACATCCTTGCGCAACGCTTCCCGTGTCGCCGAGTACTGCGCAGCGCTATCAACATCGGATGACACAGCGGCGGTCACGAATGCGGCGCTTCCGAACCGGGAAGCGGATTGAGCTCAAGAAGCGCGACATCGCGATATTCCGCTGGCTGTCCCGCTACCGCTACTTACGCTCCTCCTATCTCCACGCTTTCGTCGGCGGCAAGTCCGAGACGCGATTCAAGGAACGGCTGGGCGATCTCTTCCATGAGGGCCGTCCTGGCCGAATATGGCAACGACGAAGTTGAGCGAACGCATCTTTCGTCCACCGCCCATCGACAGTTCCCGCATTCTTCGACGATCTGCGAGTGCCTGGCGTCGCTGGAGCTTGCGACGCGCGAGCGGCCGGACCTCCGCTTCATCCCGTGCGGAGAAATCGCGGCGAAGATGCCAGCCGTCGCGAAAACTTCCACCAGCCCATTCAAGTTGGCAATGACCGACGGCGCAATCATCCCAGATGGGCTGTTCGGCCTCGAATACCAGGACGCCGGCAAGAAAACCTATCGCTTTTTCGTGCTCGAAGCGGATCGCGGCACGATGCCCGTCTCGCGGTCGTCCGGCTCTCAGACCTCGTATCTTGGCAAGCTCGCGATGTACCGGGACGCCATAACCCGGCAGCTACCAAAATCTCAGTGGGGACTTCCCAATCTCTTTGTGCTCACCGTGATGGCCGACGAACGCCGACTGACCGAAACGTTGCGCCGCTTTTCCGAGCAGGGCAGCAATCCCACGTTTCCGTTTAAGGCCTTCGCCCCGCGCGCGCTGACCGCTCCGGTGCCTCAACTTCTCCTTGGTGCCGGGGAGCGCACGGCACTTCCTCCGCTTCGCATCGATACCTAGCGCCACATGCGAGGAAGGCTACTCACCCTTCCTCGCACGCTCCCTCACATGGAGGGCGTGGTTCTATCGCGTTCTGCCACGCGTGATGCGATCCAATCCTCTATCTCCTGCTCCAGCCACCCGACACGTCCTTGGCCGAGCCGTGCCGCTCGGGGAACGACCCCAATTGGCGGCAAAACGGTTCTCGTCGTAATCACGTCCATACCACCGCGAATAGCCGTAGAAGCCGTCAGTTCGATTGAAATCGATCGAAACGCCAATGGAGCTACCCGAGCCATAGCCTCCACTGTCGCGCAGGAAGGCGTCGTCCGGCGGCATCGGCATCCAGCCGGTATAACGATCATTGGAGCGCCAAATCACCCAGCCGGGACTCCAGACATAGCCCGGGATCCAAAGCCAGCCGTCTTCCGGATCGTTTACCCAACGGCCGTAATGGAAAGTGATGTCACCCCAGTCATAGTCCGACTCCCAGAGCCAACCATACTCGTCGGTGTCGACCCAGCGCCCGGCCGTGTAATAGGGGTGAAAATCACTCGGCACATTCTGCGGCACCCAGACCTCGCCCCAGCGGTCGCTGTAGACCCAGTCGCCCTCACCGGCGAGGGCGTCGTGAAATGCATCGAAGCTCACCTCTTCTTGGGCGCTTGCGGGGAATGTGGACCAGGCCAGCGGGAGGGCGCTTAACGCCATGGCGCTCGCAAACAGCTTGGCACGCATTGATCCGTTCACAATTGAACTCCGATGCGTGGGAATTGTCGGGCGGCCGATTGTGCAGTCGCACCAACCGCCTATCGAACGTAAGCGCGTCGCAGCCAAATAAGTTCCCTTGGTGGAGGAACAAAGCCATCCATTGAGGGTTTTGTGAGCAAGGGGCCGAACTGGAGCAGTCACAAAATGAAAAAGTATCTTGCTTGCGCGGCGACGGCTGCGCTTTTGGGTTTGAGCATCGCTGCGATGAGCACCGGACCCGCTGCGGCTCGAATCGTCTGCAATGCAGAAGGAGACTGTTGGCATACTGACCGCGTCTATCACCCGCATGGCGTGCGCTTCGACGTGCACAATGACGACTGGTATTTCCACCGCAATTGGGACAATGACCGTGACCATCACTGGCGCGGCTATCACGAGGGTCGTGGCTATTGGCGCAGCGGCGTGTGGATCAACCTCTGATCGCTGGTCGAGTTTCGCGAAGGGGCGGCTTGGTTGCCGCCCCTTCTTCGCGAGGGCGGCACAATCGACAAGATATTCCCTGCCGGAACCAAGCCCCATACACCACAAGCCCATAGAATATATAAAGAGGCGAAAATCGACGCTGTAACGAGTGGAAGAACTTCCATCGACTCCAACCTTTTCGGCTCTCTGCATGCACGTCCCAAGCTGACGCGGAGGTGATGTATCATCCAGAACCTGCAATCGGTTGGTTCGCCGCTATTCTTGGCAATGCGCGGTGGTTCGTTATTTTGGTCGCGGGATGCGTCATTGCCATGTGGCTCATCGGGCTTTTTGCAAAAGACATGATCATCGGCGCTTTCGGTGCAGGATGACGGCAAATCGAGAATTGCGGGCGACGATCGACTAGCGAAAACGCGATCCCTAACACGCATTGCGCCGATCGATGCTCGTTGCCTTCGTTGGACACGATTGCAGTTATGGAAGACACTGCTCTCAAATGAGACGGAGAACCGATGGCCAGACAAAAGGTACAGTGGAAAAAAGAACCGGAGGAGGAGGACTACGATGCTGCTTTTCGTTACCTCCATCTCCTCTACAGCCAATCCGCCGCAAAGAAGATCATCGCGTCGCTGCGTGGCGTGCCGCAAATTCGGCAAGCCGCGAAAGACCTGTTGCGGGCAAGTGCGTTGCCGCTGCTTGGCGATGACAACGCGCAGGTCGTCAAGGATTTGAAGAGGATTCATCGCGGCAAGGCACTCCCGCCGGTGCTTCTCGTGCGCGGTGACGCGACGCGCGGCCTGCCGCTTGTCGTCGCGGACGGGTACCACCGTATTTGCGCGGTCTATCATTTCGACGAGGAAACGCCGATCTGCTGCCGCCTGGTCGAGTTTGGATAATTGAGTGGTCAGCGCCATTGCAGCGCCGTCCGCTTGCCGTTTATCGCGAAACAAAGCGACACGAGCTTGTTTCTGTCGATGCACGATAGAAACGGAACTTAAAATACAATCAATGTTGACGCTGGCGCCTCTTTCGTTTGTTGGCGTCGGCCTTGTTGGCAGGTTTCTGCTTCAGGAACGGTTGAGTTATCGTCGTTGGTTATCATCTCATCACGATCGATCGTCAGCGCAAGATCGTGGGCAACGCAATGGCGGCATTTTTCGATGACGTTGGAAATGGATACGCATTTGAAAAGCGAGAGCGTCAAACAATATGACCGCTCGGGCGATTTTGAGCTGGCTGGTGTTCCTGGCCATGGAAACGGGATGCCAGATAGCTTTGAAGCTCGGAGGCGAGCAACTCCACGGTCCGATCAACCTGCCGATGCTGTTGCGTGCCTGGACATCCCCATGGGTTTTGCTGGGCTATGCTCTTTACTTCGGTGCATTTCTTGCGTGGATGACGATTATTCGATTCGCGGAGATCAGTCGCGCGTACCCTATGTCCGCTTTGCTCTATGTATTTTCGCTGATCGCAGCGGTTGTCCTATTTCACGAGCACGTAACGCTGATACGACTCGCCGGCCTCGCAGCCATCGTGACCGGGGTTACTATTTTGGCTTCGGAAGAACAATAGCTGTCACTGAGGTCCCCACCCATCAGCCGTTTCCCAATTATTCTAAATCAATTGAAGGTCCGTCGGATTCGCACCGGGGAATACCGCTTCGAGTTGATTGGAGCGCATGCCATAGCCCTTCTGAAGCACGCCGCCGATGAGAGACCGGTAGTCGTTTAAGACCGGATAGTCCCGATCCTGGAAAAGGTTGGCCTGAGTTACAGCGAGTTGCCGGCCAGCGATATGGCCGCCGCCAATCCCGCCGCCCAGAACCCAATAGACGCTGCCGTGGCCATGGTCGGTTCCGCGGTCACCGTTCTCGCGAAAGGTCCGTCCGAATTCGCTAACGACGATCACGAGCGTGTTGGCCCATTGCGGGCCAAGTTCGGTCGCGAGTGTCGCCAGGCCGCGCCCGAGTTCGCCGATGCGGTTGGGCAAGTAACCTTCGGTTCCGCCCTCGTTGACATGGGTATCCCAGCCGCCGATATCGACGAAGCCGAGATTGAACTTGTCGCGCATGAGAATGCCGATGCGCTGGGCCGCAAGCTCGAAGCCCTTTGGGCTGACAGCGTTCCGATTGGCAGCCTGCATCTCAGCCGAGATCGCCTGGTAGACCTCGTCCTGGACCTTGAAGCCCTCGCTGACGGCCGGCGCAAGGTCTTGGCCGCGATACATGGCTTCGATCAGCGCCGCGTTTTTGCCGACGATACCCGGCTTGCCCGCATAGTTGAGCGCGATATTGGGAATGGCCACGCCGCCGCGGAACGTCAGGGGAAGTTGGCTTGTGAAAGCAATCGGACGATCGCCGGAGAGCGTTTGCGCGATCCGGCTCATGAACCCCGAGCGATAGTCGCGCGAGCCCCCAGCGGGCTGACCGAGTTCGATGGTGTCCTGCGTCTCAAAATGGCTGCGGCTGGCATCGTCGGTGCCTGCGAAGGGCACAAAGGCGACCTGTTTTTTCTGCCAGAGCGGATAGAGCGTGTCCTTGAGCGCCGGGTGCAGCGACCAGTCGGAATCGAGTACGAGAGACGCGCGCTTGGGCACGGCAAGGGTCGGACGCGCGGCGTAGTAGAAGTCGCTCGACGCCGGGATGACGATATTTGCCGCATCATAGGCGCCGCGCAGAAATACGACGAGCAGACGCGGCGCGGTGACGACCGGCGTTGCATACAGGCGCCCTGCGACAGTCGCCAACGGCAGGGCGGCAACGGCGGACTTCAAAAGACTGCGGCGGTCCATCACGAAGCTCCTGCGTCAGCGGTGCATGAATTCTGGGGAAGACAGGAACAGCATGTTCCAATCCGCCGGCGGCTTGGCTTGCGCGAGGGCTGCAGCCGTTTCCGGACCGAGCGTCGGTGCGATCGCCTGATAATATCGCGTCGCGCGAATGTCCGGTGGTGGTGCAATCTCCTTGGCCGTGTCATCGGGCAGCTTGAAGAGGCCCGAATGCCCCATGCCGACCAGCCGCGCAATCTCAAAGCGCGTCTCCATTTCGCCGGGCCCCGACCAGGCGGCCTCGGTCAGCGGATAGCCGTCTGGCGTCTCATGGCCGTAGAGTGGCTCGCTCATCCGATTGAGCCAATTCAAGACCGGCTGGCTATTGAGGATGACCGTATCGCCATAGGAGGTGCGGATCGCCGATATGGCAAAGTGAATGGGATCCTTGAACTTCTTGCCCAAAGAGGCCTTGAACTCCGGCGCGGCGAACATCGTGGTCAGCACGGCTGCAATGTCGCCGTCGCTGGCCTGGAATGCTGCCGCCATAACGTCGACCAGGGAGGACGGCGGTGCATCGCAGCAAAAATACTGAGCAAGCTGGGTACTAATATAATGCGCGGTCGCGGGCTGCGCGCTCAGAATCCAGATCGCTTCCACCACCTCTTTCAGTCCCTCGCCCTTGATGGGTGTGCCCAGAAAGATTTTGTCGCCAAAGTCGTGCCGGTTGGGATTGAATTCGAATAGATTGCCGGTGCGATATTGGGCGCGCAGATTGCGCCGGACATTCGGTGCCTTGCCCGACAGATTGACGCCGACACCGGTCAGTATGCGGGCCAGCTCCTGTACATCCTTTTGCGTATAACCGGCGCCGACGCCCAGCGTGTGCAACTCCATGATCTCGCGGGCGTAGTTCTCGTTGATATGCCCGGCGGCATTCTGGGCATTGTCGAGATATTGCAGCATGGCGGGATGGAATACGGTGGCGGTCAGTAAGTCCCGAAACTTGCCCAGAACATGCGGGCGAATGGCCGTTTCTTCATAGTCGCCGATCAACGCACGTATCTCGCCCTTGTTCTGGCTAGCATTGAAATGATTCATCCAGAACCATGTGAGCTGTTCCTTCAACTGGTTCTTCGAATAGAGGTCGCGCAGCAACGAGCGCGTCGCCGCCTGCCGCCCATAGTCGCTCAGACGTTTCTGATAGGCCATTTGCGCCCCGTCATACGCCGGCGTGCCTTTCACCTTCTGCGCTGCTTCGCGCAGCGCGCGTACCTCGTCATTGATGTGCACAAGCGTATAGCGGCTGATGTCCATCGCGGCGATCTGGAGCACCGCATTGCGGGGCAAGCCATCGTCTGCCGTTGGATGAAGCTGGTCCTGCAGAAATTTGCTCGCGCCTTCGGCTGCCAGCATTTGGGCGCTAGAGGTGCTGGCGCCCCAACTGACGCGGTTCAGCAGTGCGACATCGCCCGGACTTGTGTCCATTGGCGCCGAGGTCTCGCGCACGAGCGCATAGCGCGGCAGGGGCGGAGGCGACGGCGCGCAGCCATTGGCCATCGCGACCAAAAGGCCGGATATCATCAGGCGGAGCCAGACACCTCGCATATGCTTTGAACGTTTGGGAACCGATAAGTCGTCTTCAGGGCCCGCTCCCCGCGCGGTGGACAACGTTAAACCTCCGTAACCTTGCGCCCCAAGTTGAAGATCGGGATCAAAGCCGCTTTGATTGATGCGGCGGCAGCGGTGAGGTGAAGAGTGGCTCCTTCGGCCGCTTTGTGATGTCGTCTCCGATGTTTGACGGGGTCCATCAATCCAACACGAGCGCGCACATGAACATCCGCTCCACGCTACTCCTGCGCCAACTGCAGTGGTTGGTGCGGCACGAATGGTTCCTGGGTATCAGCTTTCTCACCTGCTTGGTGTTCATCCTGCAGGGGCCAGCGCTATTCGGTTGGCTTTCAAATCCCCTGGTGCTGAGCTTTGTCTTTCTGTGGTTGTTCGCCGCCGTCCTCGGTTCGGCGTTGGCCGTGGTTCGCCACGCGGATCAGCTCGCGATCCGGCTGGGCGAGCCCTATGGAACCCTGATCCTAACGCTCGCGGTAACGGCCATCGAGGTGATGAGCATTACCGCGATAACGGTGCACGGGCACAGCGATGCCACGCTGACCCGCGACACGCTTTTTTCGGTTGTCATGATCATTCTCAATGGAATGGTGGGGTTGTCCTTGCTGTTGGGTGCATGGCGTCACGGGGAGCAGCAATATAATCTTCAAGGGGCGAACACCTATCTGGGCCTCATCATCCCGTTTGCCGTCCTTAGCCTGATCTTGCCCAATTTCACCCAGACCACGCTTGGCCCAACGATCTCGCCTCGCCAGTCGACATTTCTAATCGTCATGGTGTCGGGCTTGTACGTCGCTTTTCTCGCGGTGCAGACCAGCGTCCATCGACACTATTTTGTACTTGGCGATGAACCGCATCCGGCTCATTCGGGTTCAGTAGATCCCCATCTGCCACCGCTGGCTTGGCACACGGCATTGCTCGCGCTCTACATGCTTCCCGTGGTGTTCTTAGCCGAACAGCTGGCGCGCCCAATCGATTATCTCATCGAGACGGTTCATGCGCCTGAGGCGATTGGCGGCATGACCATCGCCCTTCTGGTGGCCACACCAGAGGCTATTGGCGCGGTCCGCGCCGCGCTCGTCAACGACCAGCAGCGTGCAATGAACATTTTTCTCGGCTCGGTGCTTGCCACTATCGGTCTGACCGTGCCCGCCATGTTGGCAGTAAGCCTGGTGACGGGACAGAGCATCGTCCTGGGACTGCAAAACACCGACTTCGTGATGTTGTTGCTCACGCTGGGCGTCAGTGTCGTAACGTTTGCCAGTGGGCGCACGAATGTTTTGCAGGGTATGGTGCACTTGCTGCTCTTCGTGGCCTACCTGTTTCTGATTTTCGAACGATGAGAATGAAATGGAATACGCGATGCAGGGATTTTGCGATCGTGGATTAAGCGGCCGAGTATAATCGTCCCTTTGCGCTACACACCGGATATTGCATGGCCAGCTGGTTCTCCGACATTACCGACCACATTCTGCATCACCGATGGTTCTATCTCGCGCTTGCGCTTGGGGCCGCGGCAGCGCTGATCGGATATGTTTTCGACCCCGAGGCAACGGCTTCGATTGGTGGTGATGTGTTTTATGGCAGCTATCTGCTCTTTGTGGGCAGCGTCGTGCTGCGCATGAGCCCGGCAGATTTGCGCATAAGGGCGGCGTCCGACGACGAAGGCATCGTATTCATTGCGCTGATCACCCTCGTCGCGCTGTCTTTCAGTCTCGCCTCGATATTCAAGCTGCTGAATGCGCCGGTGCGGCCAGACGGGATTCACCTTGCCTTGTCGATCTGTTCTGCGCCTCTGGCGTGGTTCGTGCTCCATACCAACGCCGCGTTTCACTATGCGCATGCTTATTATGGCGATCCCGATGGCATCGGCGTTGGGCTTCCCGAACGCGGCGGATTGAGATTTCCGGGAACCGCTGAGCCCGGCCCATGGGAATTCATCTACTTCGCCTTCGTCATCGGCATGACCGCCCAGGTGTCCGATGTGCAAGTCGAATCGACGCTGATGCGGCAGCTGAGCATCGCGCATGGCGTCATGTCGTTCATTTTCAATACGGTACTCATAGCCATGGCGGTGAATGTCGTGGTCGCTTTGGTTCAGGCCCACTAGCAGGCAATTGACGAAGAGATACGGCTGCAGCTCACCTGTGGGGTTTCTCGCGCCACCTTGCGTAACGGATATCCAGCCCACTCCAGCAGCCCGGAGGGGGCGACCGGTTTGTCAATTTCCTGCAGTAGGCGGCCCTTTTAAGATGATGTCGCCGCCACTGGTAACGACGACTTGGCCGACAGACGACATGGACTGATGCGCCAAATCGTTCAACGGCTTTGCCACTGCCGCAAGCTGGCCTTTCACCTGTGGGTTGGCGACCAACTGATCGAGAGCGTTCTGCAGGTTGCTGTTGATGAAACTCTGCAACCCGCCGCAATCCGACTTCGCGATCCCTTTGCAGTCGAAAGCTATCTGAGCCTGCGCCGACAACAGGCGCGCCACGATCGCACCATTGGCGACGACGAATTGAATTTGAATGTTCGCGTCGACCAGACTCAGATTGCGGAACGCCGGAACGGCGGCGCAACTGAGGTCACGCCAGCATTTTCCTTCGATCGACGGCCCCTCGCCGTTCACGCCGCTGACTTCGAGCGGGATTGTGATATTGGCCGGCGCCTGAAACGTAAGCGGATCGGTCTTGATCAGCACATAGTTGGCATAGAAGAACCAAGGGTTCGAACCGAAATAGGGTAAGTCGAATGCCGTGCCAAATTTTGGAGAAAGCGAGGGATCGAGATAAATCCACGAGCACTTCACGCAATCGCTAGCCTCCTTGCTACCCATGCCTTGGTTCAGGTTGTGCAGCAGAACGCCGCCAGGCCGAAGACCCTGGATCACCGGATCGATGAAACTGGCGTTCAGCTTGCGCACCACCCAGCCGTTTCGCGTCAACAACATGGTCTGTGACGTGCCGGCAACGGTGATGGCTGCAGGATAAGGCCCCTGCGGCGTGACGGCGATGCTGGCATGAGAGCCGGCAAGGCTGTCATCCAGAAGGAGCGGGACAGAAACCGTGCAATTGATCCCCCCACCGCCTCCGACATTCATGCATGCGTTCCACTTGCCAAGTACAACATTGTACTGCTGCGCGGGGATCGGATCGTTTCCCGACGACCGATTGAACTGGATGTGGACGTTTGCCGTTTGACCCGCATTCATATCAACGGGCAGGCCTGTGACGGTCGCAACAAGAGTCTCCGGCAAAACACTGACGGTGAAGTAAGCCAGAGTCGTGTGGTTGTTCGCATCTTGGTTCACACTGGCCGTAACTGACAGCGGCCCCGTGGCGTACGCCTTGTCGAAGATCGGCCGCGCCGACCAGGTGCCATCCGCCGCAACCTGCGCCGTTACCGGCGTGCTAGCTCCGGCCGATGTCAGTGTCACGATCGGCGATCCACAGTAGCCGCTGACCTTGCCCGTGATTGTCGCGCCCGCGCCGGCCTCCGGACTGGGTGCATTCACAATCGCAACCGCTGGATGAGGTTTGTCGATCAAAGCAGGCGCGCTGCCCGTCAAAGTCGCGCCCTTGGTGACGACGTGCACGCCGTCGAGCCGATGCAGGTTGCAGGACTAAGCGAAAGCTCTGGTCGCAGGTAGGACGGCGCGAACACCGACGCCAGGTCTTGCGTTCGCGCGGATGCGGCACCACATCGACTTGAACCTCAAAATCCGAAGGGGGTACCCCCTCAAGCGATCCTGCAACTTTAGTTTGGTTGCTGGCTCGATGTGGTCCTGGGCGTCGTAGGTGAAGGTGGAGGTGTTGGTGACGGTCGGCGCCGCGATGTTGGGCGTGTATTTGATCCAGGCCTCCTGCGGCCCGTCGGTGAAGTCGAACTGGGTCAGGGTGTCGGAGGTCGGCTGCGACACGCCGTTGGTGGTGTTGGTGGTGACGACGTGGGTGGCGCCGCCGCCCATGTAGCGGTCGGCCAGGCCGCTGACCGTGTCGCCGAAGATGCCGTCGCCGTTGGTATCGTCGTAATAGGCGTAGGTCGAGGTCGCGACATAGGTCGATGAGCCGCGCACGCTCGTCACCTGGTCGTTGGTGACCAGCGAGGCGGCGTCGTAGACGGCCGTGCGCTCGTACACGACGGAGGAACTGGTGGAGTATTCCTTGTAGTCGGTGACGCGCCCCATCGCGTCGTAAGCGTAGGCCGCGCGCTGCACCCCGGCGATCCGCCGCCGGTTGCGATGCCGAGGAAAAGACCCGGTCGGCCGTAGCGCGGCGCGACCGCCGACCCCAGGTCTTGCGTTCGCGCGGATGCCGGACCACATCGACTTGAACCTCATAAATCGGGAGGGGGTACCCCCTCAAACGATCACGCAACTTCGGTTTGGTTACCGGGTTGTATCCAACCCGTCGATCAGTCGTCCTGCTCATACATCAAGAGTGCCACCCGCAAACGCAAGCGGAGATAGCGGTTCGTCATTCGCAGGGCGAGAATCTCAGCGCGGCTGGCAAAGTGCTCACGCAATGCGGAGATGCACTGCGACATCAATATCGAAATGCTGCGCAACTGTCCCATGACCGTGATCGGCGAGCCGAAATCGTCGTCATCGTCCATCGGCCGCATCGTCTTCTTCATCGTCTCACGATCCGTTCTCGGCGGATTGCATCATCGAGTATGAGTCTGTGTTAGTGTTGCCCGATCATCACCAAATCCGACTTGTTAGCAGGCGCAAGTGATTCAAATATCCTCCGGATTTCTCCATGCGTGGTGACTATAACGTATCGCTTGCTTTCCGGGGCACGGAACACGAAATAGCAGTAACTTAAACCAGTATTTGAGCAATCCAGGACCTCACGATACTGCCCGCACATCTTCTGAAGATCGCAAACGGTGTCTGTCGCCTTATGATGGATCATGACCGGTTCATAACCTAGTCGAACCAACTTCATACGAACATAATCATAATTTCTATTATAGAACTCCCTAGAAAAATGATTGGAAAAGGGCTGCGCAAAAGCGACCCCACAAAAAAGGAAAACGCATGCTTGTAAAGCAGCGACGTAGATTTCTTTTCTCATGCAGCCCCCTATAGGCAGATTAGAGCTAATGATGTTGCAGCGGCAATAATACAGCTTGTATTTGCGCTGTGGTAGTTCCCAGATGCTGTCCGGGACGTGCGGGCTGTCCCGTCTCATATCGCGCAATAGATGCCCACTCGTTACTTAAATTGTCTTGAAATTGCGCTGAAGTGATACTCCCGGCGGTATAAGCATTAAGACCACGTCCTTCGAGTAACGCCTGACCCAGTTGGTCCTGCAAATCAGGACTAAATATCTCGTTTCCAGACAGGCCTAGATTTTGCATCAGGCCAAGTAGTGTCGTTCGGGTAATTTCATATCTTCCGACTGCTGAGGAGTCCGAATGATTGTCGGGATTGTTGAGTATTTGGGTTTGGAGCTGGATAACCTGATCTAATGTCATCTGTGACAGGGGGATATCAGATTGTGCATAAGCCCCGTAACCGAGTGTAACGTCATAACCGGATGCAAACCCATGTTGCTGAGCCGCGGCGTCACCCGTACCTTCACCTAACGCGATTCGATCGAGAAGATTTCGTATCGTCGGATCTACTGCTAGCGCTGTTCCATTTGTTGAACCCGGTGCTCCTGCCACGCCATCAAACCTAACGACGACGGCATTCTCCGGATCAAGGCTTTGTAGACTGGGCGCCTCAGCCTGATCTTGTGTGGACCCCAATGGAGCGTCCAAAACTTGAGCGTCGGAGGGTTGCATGCTCCCTCCTATAAAATTGCCGTTTTGATCGATCTCGTTGACGACACTGTCCGCCGCAGCAGGATCGCTTATCGACAACGTGATGTTGTTGTCATCTGGCTTTGGTTTGGGGATTGGCGCATTCGTTATGAACGTAACATTCGAATGCGGCGGCGCGCACTCAATTCCGACCACGCTCTGTTGAAGGCTCGATTGCGCGCCCATTTGCTTATCGGCTTGGCTGAAGTTCGTAAAATCGTCGCTCGACGTCTTTGCTGCCTGGGTTTGACCTTCCTCGATCCCATCCACAATCGCATTTCCGATAGTCTGCCCGAGACTCAACACCCCACCACGGTTTTGCGC
>CAZMHP010000043.1:0-17246 GCA_964566095.1 uncultured Rhizobium sp.
GCTTGCCATCTATTCGACCGGCGTCGCCTTCGGTCTGGGCGGGTCGCTGTGGCTCGGCGGCGCCGTCGTGGATTGGTGGCACGCCTGGTATCCGCATGGCGGGGCGCCGTTCGATCTCAGGGGCTGGCAGGTCGCATTTCTGGTGGTTGGCGCACCGGGCCTGATCCTGGCACTGCTCGTGGCGCGCATGCGCGAGCCGGCGCGCGATACCGCGACGCGGAGCGTCTCTCCCTTCCGCGGCTTCATATCGGAGCTGTTCGCCATCCTGCCGCCCTTCACGCTGCTCAACCTGCTTAGGCTGCGTGCCTCGTCCCGGACTTGGGCGGTCCATCTGGCCGTGCTGGTCACCATCGTGGTGGCGGCCGGCGCCTTGATCGATTTCACCAACGCCATCACGCCGCCCGCCAAGCATCGCGTCATGTTCGACCTATGGGGAGTTGCGATCACCGGTCACGCCATACACTGGACGGCGCTGGGTGTCGGCATCTACGGCATGTTTTCTTGGGCGCAATCGCTGCGCCTGCGCGATCAAGCCGCCTTTGCGATGATCTTCCGTTCGCCGCCGATGGTGGCGCTGCTGGCCGCGGCGGCGCTGGAGATGTTCACCAACTATGGTCTGACGTCTTGGGCGCCGTTCTACGCCGTCACGAAATACAAATTGCCGCTCGCCACGGTCGGTTTCGAGATGGGCGTCGTCGCCGCCTTGGCGGGCATCATCGGCACCAATCTTGGCGGCGTGCTGGCGGACTACTTTGGCCACGGCAATCCGCGCGGCCGGCTCTATGTCTCGCTCGCCGCCATGACGCTGCCGGTTCCCATCGTGCCCATCATGCTCAAGGCGCCGACGCTGACCGGGATGCTCGAATGGTGGATGTTGGTGGGCACGCTCGTCACGGCGTGGCTCGCGCCGGCCGCGGCGATCGCGCAAGAACTGGTTCCACCGCGCATGCGCGGCACCTCGGCTGCCGCGCTCACGCTGGCCATGACGATGATCGGCCTGGGGCTGGGCCCGTATACCGCCGGCCTCGTCAGCGATGTCACCGGCGATCTCTTCACCGGGATCATGAGCGTCTATGTGGTAGTGCCGCTACTCGTGGTCTGCATGCTGGTCGTCATCGCGACCGTGGTGCGGCGCGAGAAGGAGATTGCCGACCTGACCCGCGCCGGCGAAGAGAGCGCCTGAAGCGCCGCGATTAACGATTTTCGCCGCGCGCGCCACGGTGCCAATAGCCTTGATTTGTCGTCGCGGTCGAAGTGGCGGGTAGTAAAAATACCCATTGACGCCAAGCGTTTGGGCCGGAAAATGAATTGTATGCGTCCATAACAATCGCTATTTGAATGCCGACCGACATCCCGGTTGGTGAGCTGCATTCGGAACCGTGCCATGGCAGCGGACGATACCGCGACACAGCAACTTACGGCTTTGCTTGCCGACGCATCGATCGAGGTGACGCCGCGCGAGCCTTCCATCGCGCAAAATCTTTTGGGTCATTTCGGTCCGGGCACCGATGTGCACGTCACCTTTCTTCCGGACGACAACCAGGTGAACGCCGCCGAGACGTGTGTGCGACTGCGCAATGTCGGCTACAATCCGACGCCGCATTTGACGGCGCGCAATTTCATCGACGTCGAGACGTTCGCGAAGCATCTGGCGAATCTGTCGCGCGATGCGCAGGTCAACCGCGCTTTGGTGATCGCGGGTGACGTCGATCGTCCGCGCGGCAATTTTGCCGCGAGCATCGATCTGATCGGCACTGGCCTGATCGAGCGCAGCGGGATTCGCACCGTCCTCGTCGCCGGCCATCCCGAAGGCCATCCGGTGGTCGACAACGCCGTGCTGGATGAAGCGCTCGCCGTCAAGGTGAGGGTGCTGCGCGAGCGCGGCCTTCAGCCGGAGATCGTCACACAATTCGGCTTCGAGGCCGAGCCGATCGTGCGATGGCTGTCGCATCTTCGCGATCTGGGGATCGATGCGCCGGTACGGATCGGCGTCGCCGGCCCCGCCAGCACCGCGTCCCTCCTGAAGTTCGCGATACGCTGTGGCGTCGGCAATTCGTTGCGAGCGTTGCGCACCCGTGGTGGTGCCATCGGCAAGCTGATGGGCGACACCACCCCCGAGGGGCTGCTGGTCGACCTTGCGGCCCAGCTTGCCGGGCGCAATCTTGGACCCGTGGTCGGCATGCATCTTTACATGTTCGGTGGGGTGCGTAAGACATCAGAATGGCTGAACGGCGCCCGTCGCCGTGCGGAAAATGCAATGCCGTCGCGAAAGATCGCAGGGCAATAGTCCTATGAACGCAAAGACGACGACGAAATTTCCGCAAGGCGTCCTCACCATCGCCTGCCGCGATCGCAGGGGCATCGTGGCGCGGGTTTCGCGCTTTCTGTTCGATGGCGGTTGCAACATCATCGACAGCCAGCAATTCGGCGACCGAGAGAACGGCAACTTCTTCCTGCGCATCTTCTTCGAGTCCGAGACCGGCACGCCGATCGCCGATATCGAGCGCGCCTTCGCGCCGATTTCGCAGGAATTCGAGATGGATGCGAACTTCTACGACGCCTCCAAGAAGACGCGCACGCTCATCATGGTGTCGCGATTCGGCCATTGCCTGGTCGATCTGCTCTACCGCATCCGCATCGGCGCCCTTCCCATCGACGTGCCGCTGATTGTCTCCAACCATCGCGATTTCGCCGACATGGCGGCGGCGAGCGGCATCCCCTTCCGCTATCTACCTGTAGCGCCGGATAACAAGGCCGAGCAGGAAGCCGCCCTCAACGAGATCATGGAGAGCAAGGACATCGATCTGGTGGTCCTCGCCCGCTATATGCAGGTGATGTCCAGGGATTTCTGTCGCCGCTGGTCGGGCCAGATCATCAACATCCACCATTCCTTCCTGCCCAGTTTCAAGGGCGCTCGCCCCTACCATCAGGCACATGAGCGCGGCGTGAAGTTGATCGGCGCGACTGGGCACTTTGTGACCGAGGATCTGGACGAGGGTCCGATCATTGAACAGGAAGTCGAACGCGTGACCCACGCCATGTCGGCTGACGAGTACGCGGCCGTCGGGCGCGACATCGAAAGCCGGGTGTTGGCGCGCGCGGTCAAGTGGCATGCCGAGCACCGCGTGCTGATGAACGGCCGGCGGACCGTCGTCTTCAACTGAGGGCCGGCCGTCAAGGCACGGGTTTATCTCGCATTTCCCATCGATTTTGGTTCTCTTCTGGAACAGACGCCCCGGAACGTGAACAGGCATACAAATTGGCGGCAGGAGGACGACAGGACATGACCCAGAACAATTTGGAAGGCGTGCTGAAGGCCGCCGGTAACCCCGTGACGATGCTGCGCAATTCGCAAATCGGCGCCTATGTCTATCCGGTCGTCCCGTCCGAGTTTTCGAATTGGCGCGACGAGCAGATCGCCTGGCGCCACAGCGCGGTCCTGTTCGACCAGTCGCACCATATGGCCGAGATGATGGTCGAAGGTCCGGACGCCGCCAAATTCCTGTCCTACCTGACCATCAACACCTTCAAGAATTTTCCCGTGAACCGCGCCAAGCAGATGGTGCCGCTGTCGCATAGCGGTCACGTCATCGGCGACGGCATTCTCTTCCACCTGTCCGAGAACCTGTACGACTTCGTCGGCCGCGCCCCGACCGTCAACTGGATCGAATTTCAGGCCAAGACCGGCAAGTGGGATGTGAAGATCACCCGCGACGACCGCTCGCCCTCCGCTCCGATGGGCCGCGCCGTGAAACGCAATCACTACCGCTTTCAGATCCAGGGCCCCAAGGCCAAGGACGTGATCGCCAAGCTGAACGGCGGCCCGATCCCGGACATCAAGTTCTTCTTCATGGACGAGATCAACATCGGCGGCCGCAAGGTGCGCGCGCTTCGCCACGGCATGGCCGGCGAGCCAGGTCTCGAAATATGGGGGCCCTATGAGCAGTATCTCGAAATCCGCGACATCATCTTGGAGGCCGGCAAGGAGTTCGGCCTGACGGCGGTGGGCTCGCGCGCCTATGCGTCCAACACGCTGGAGTCCGGCTGGATTCCGTCGCCGCTTCCCGCCGTCTACTCTGACGACCGGATGAAGTCCTATCGCGAATGGCTGCCGGCTGGCGGGTACGAAGCGACAGGCTCCATTGCCGGCAGCTATGTGTCGGACAAGATCGAGGACTATTACACGAATCCCTATGAGCTGGGCTACGGGCCGTTCATCAAGTTCGACCACGACTTCATCGGCGCCGAAGCCGTAAAGGCGATGGAAGGAAAGCCCCATCGCCGCAAGGTGACCTTCGCCTGGAACGGCGCGGACATCGCCAAGGCCTATGACTGCCTGTTCGAGCCGGGCCGCGACATCTACAAGTTCTTCGACGTCCCGATCGCCAATTACGGCTCGTCGAGCTTCGACGCCGTGACGAAGAACGGCAAGGTGGTCGGCCTGTCGATGTTCTCCGGCTATTCGGCCAATGAGCGCCAGGCGCTGTCGCTGGGCTTGGTCGATCCTGACATCCAGGAAGGCGACGTGCTGACCTTGCTCTGGGGCGAGCCCGGCGGTGGTACCAAGAAGCCGACCTCGGAACGCCACAAGCAGCTCGAGGTTCGCGTGAAAGTATCGCCGGTGCCGTTTGCCCGCGACGCGCGCGAGACCTATGCGCAAGGCTGGCGCACCGGAAAGGCCTAAGGCCTATTCGCATCCGCGATGCCAAGCGCGCCGGCGAGTTTTTGCTCGCCGGCCGTTTTACCTTCACGGGTACCGGGCCACGTTGACAGGCTTGTACGCGCAACATACCAATCTTTACCGCTGACGGCCTGCGCTCGGATTGTGTGGTTCGGCGCTCGGGAGCAAAGATGCCGCTTTATTCCAATACGTTCGAAGCCCATGCAGCGGCGGCGGATCCAGCACAGAGCGACACCGACTTCATCGCCTATCATGCGCTCGCCAGCGGCAGCCGCCTGGCATGCGTCGATCTGGCCTCGAACCGAAGCCTGACCTATCACCAACTCGACCGTCAGGTTGCGAAGTGCACGCATTGGCTGCGCTCCCTGCTGAGCCCCGGCGCGCGCGTGGCGATCCTGGCGCGCAACAACGTCGACACATTGGTGCTGCATTTCGCCTGCGTGCGCGCGGGCCTGATCTTCCAGCCGCTGAACTGGCGGCTTTCGGGCCACGAGCTTGCGGCGCAGGTGGCCGACGCTGCGCCGGAACTGCTGATCTATCAGACCGAGTTCGAAGACGCGGCGATCGTCGCGATGGAGCAGGCGGCCGTGCGCCACATCGTGCGGATCGCGCCAGACGACGACAGGCTGGCAGCCGCGCTGGCGGCCTCCGAGCCGGATGCGGGAGCGGACTACGGCCCGGACGTGCCGATCACGCTGCTCTATACGTCGGGTACGACGGGCAGGTCCAAGGGTGTGATCGTCACCCGCCGAAACGCCTGGACCACCGCCTTCAACTTCGCCATGGCGAACCAAGTTGCCGCCAGCGACGTCCTGCTCTGCGACATGCCGCTATTTCACGTCGCGGGCCTGTTCGGCGTGGCCCGCGCCGCGTTGTTCATGGGCGCTACGTTGCTGATCTCCGACCGTTTCGTTCCGGCCGTCGCGCTGGCGCGGATGTCCGATCCGGGGTTGGCGATTTCGCACTATTTCGCCGTGCCGCAGATGGCGATGGCAATGCTGCAGGATGCCTCGTTCGCGGCTTCCGACCTCTCGCGGCTAAAGGCGCTCGTGATCGGCGGTGCGCCTCTGCCAAAAAGCGTCGTGGACAAGCTGGTGGCGCGCAACGTCATGCCCATCGAGGGTTATGGCTTGAGCGAGGCCGGCACCGTGCTCGCCATTCCGCTCGACCGCGAAATCGTGGCGCGTAAGGCGGGGACGTCCGGCGTGCGGGCGCCGTTGATCGCCGTCCGCTTGGTCGCGGCCGATGGTCACGACGCCGTGAATGGCGAGGTTGGCGAGATCTGGCTGCGGGGGCCCAGCGTCACGCCCGGCTATTGGAACCAGCCGGACGCCACCGAACGATCGTTTTCCGACGGTTGGTTCAAGACCGGCGATGCGGCGCGGCGCGACGCGGATGGCTTCTACCAGATCGTCGACCGCTGGAAGGACATGTACATCACCGGTGGCGAGAATGTGTATCCCGCCGAAGTGGAGAGTGTCCTGGCCGAACATCCGGCGATCGCCGAGGCGGCCATCATTGGCGTGCCGGATGCGCGATGGGGCGAGACCGGCTGCGCCTTCGTCGTGCCGCGCGACAACATCACCGAGGCCGACGTCATCGAACACGTTCGCGGACGGCTGGCGCACTACAAGGTGCCCAAGCACGTTGCGTTCGTCGAAACCCTGCCGCGCACCGGCTCCGGCAAGGTTAAGAAGGACGAACTGCGGCGTGCCTTCGGCGCCGCCGGCTAGCGCATGATATAAGAAGTGGCCCGTTACGGGCTGGCAGTGGGAGGATAGGAGATGAAGTCGATGTTTTTCGTGGCCGCGGTGTGCGCGGGGTTGCTGCTGCTGGCACCGGCCGTGTCGGCCGATCCGATCAGCGACGCGAACAAGAAACTGGTGCTGGATGCGGCGACTATGCTGTTCATCGATCACAAGGTCGATCAGGCGGTCGATACCTATTTCGCGCCGGATTATATCCAGCACAATCCACTGGCGCCCACCGGCGCGGCGGCGCTGCGCAACTTCTTCAAGGGCTTCTATGCCGGCAACCCAGACGCGACGATCGTGATCCACCATGTTCTCGCCGACGGTGATCTGGTGGCCATCCACTACCTCTTCAAGGTGAACAAGCAGGATCGCGGCATGGCGGTGGTCGACATATTCCGTGTCGCCAATGGCCGTATCCAGGAGCATTGGGATGTTGGTCAGCCGGTGCCGGAGAAGTCGGCGAATTCGAACGGAATGTTCTAGGATTGTTTTTCACAACGGCAGGCCGGCATAGTTCTCCGCCACCGACGCTCGCGCGGCGCGCGAGCTTTGCAAGTATTCCAGCTCGGCCTGCTGCACGCGCGCCGTGAAGCCATCGTCGTCGAGCCGATGCAGCAGGTTCGTCAGCCACCACGAAAACCGCACGGCTTTCCAAACGCGGGCCAGCGCGCGGTCGGAATAGGTATCCAGGCCGCGGTCGTCGCGGTGGCGATAATGCGCGATCAGCGCGGTCGATAGATAATGGACGTCGGAGGCGGCGAGATTCAGGCCCTTGGCCCCGGTCGGCGGCACGATATGGGCCGCGTCGCCGGCCAGGAAGAGGGAGCCGAAGCGCATCGGTTCCACCACGAAGCTGCGCAAGGCCGCGATGCTCTTCTCGATCGAGGGGCCGGTCACGAGACCGTCCGCCAGTTCGGCCGGCAGCCGCCGCCGCAGCTCGTCCCAAAACCGTGTGTCGGACCAGTTGTCGACCGTGTCGGTCAGTGCACATTGCACATAGTACCGGCTGCGCGTGCGCGAGCGCATGCTGCACAGCGCAAAGCCGCGCGCATGATTTGCATAGACGATCTCGTCGGACACCGGCGGCGTTTCCGCCAGCACGCCCATCCAGCCGAAGGGATAGAGCCGCTCGAAGTTCGTGACGGCCTGCGGCGGAAGGGCGGCGCGGCTCACGCCGTGCGCGCCGTCGCAGCCGACGATGAAGTCGCAGGTGATTTCGCGGTCGATACCGGCCTTGCGGTAACGGACGCACGGCGTGCTGCTGTCAAAGTCCGCAAGCGCCACGGCTTCCGCCTCGTATTCGATGGGTGTGCCGTCGGTCCGGTGCGCGTCCATCAGATCGCGCGTCACTTCGGTCTGACCGTAGATGGCGACGGTATTCCCCGTGAGGCCTTTGAGATCGACCCGCAGCCGCTTGCCGGCATAGGCGATCTCAAAGCCATCGTGGATCAGCGCTTCGCGGGAAAACCGCTCGGCGCAACCCGTCTTGTGCATAAGATCGATAGTAATGCGCTCCAGAACGCCGGCGCGAATGCGGCTCAGGACATAGTCTGGCGTGCGCCGTTCCAGCACCACGCAGTCGATATCGGCCTGTCGCAGCAGCTTGGCCAGCAGCAGCCCCGCCGGCCCTGCGCCGATGATACAGATTTCCGTTCGCACGAGACCGCCGCAATCGTCTTTCGACGCGCAGTATAGCGCGGACGTTTGGGGGCGGTGGACAGGGCGCGACCTATCTGCATGATGGATTTCCAGCAGATACGAGGAAAAGTGATGTCTCATTCCACTTTGCGCGAAAAGTTGACGGCCGGCACCTTTGTCATGACCGCCGAAATCACGCCGCCGCTCTCCGCCAATCCGCAGGACATGATCGAGCGCGGCAAGCCGCTGAAGGGTCTGGCGGATGCGGTCAACGTCACGGACGGCGCCAGTGCGCGGGCGCACCTCGAGTCGACGATCGCGGCGCATTTGCTGCTGCAGAGTGGTGTCGAGCCGATCCTCCAGCTCACGTGCCGAGACCGCAATCGCATCGCGCTGCAAAGCCAATTGGTCGGCGCCGCCGCGCTCGGCATCGTCAACGTGCTCTCGTTGACCGGCGACGATCCCAAAAAGGGCGATCAACCCGATGCAAAGCCGGTGTTCGATTTGGACTCGAGCGGGCTCATCGCGACTGCGGTCTCGATCCGCGACAAGCATCAATTGCCCCACGGCCGCCCCGTTGTCGGCACGCCGGATTACTTCGTCGGGGCCGCCGATGCGCCCGTCGATCCCAAAGAGGGTTGGGCACCGACGAGCCTTGAAAAAAAGATCAAGGCCGGCGCGCAATTCGCGCAGACGCAATTCTGCATGGATACCGGCGTTCTGCGCCGCTACACGCGGCACCTGGCGGAACACGGTCTGCTCGACAAGATCCATCTCATCGTCGGCGTCGCGCCCCTGGCATCGGCGAAGTCGGCACGCTGGATCAAGGAAAACCTCTTCGGCTCTATTATTCCCGACTGGCTCATCGACCGGTTGGAGGGCGCGGCGGACGCCAAGGCCGAAGGCGAGGCGATCTGTGTCGCGCTGCTTCAGGAGATGAAGGAGATCACGGGCGTTTCCGGCGCGCACATCATGGCGCCGCTGAACGAAGCGGCCATTCCGCGCGTCATGGCCAAGATGCGCTAAACGGCTGCGAAGACCGTCCCGTCCATCAACTTGCGCGCGGTGCGCAGAAGGGCCGAGCGGCGGACTTCCAATCCGTTCGGTCCGTTCGCGATCTCCATCTCCACCGTGAAGAAGCCCGTCGGATGCTCGACGTCGAGCCGCAGCGGCTTGGCGCTTTTGTCGACAGCGGCGATGCCGTCGGCGACCGACCCCTGCAGCACGCAGGCTGTGGCGACGCTCACCGCGCCGAATACGCCGATCGCCTTGTGCACCCGGTGCGGGATGAAGTTGCGCGTATGCACCGCGCCCCCGTGCAGCGGCGGCGCGATCAGGCACATCTTCGGCACGGTCTTCTTTGTCACGTCGCCCAGGTTCATTTTCGGTCCCAGTTCGAGACGAATGTCCTCGACCCGTTTTCGCAATGCGGTGTCGGCTTCGATCTCTTCGGGGCTTTCATAGCCGTTCTTGCCGAGATCGGCAGCGCGCATCAGCACCACCGGCATGCCGTTGTCGATGCAAGTCACTTCGACACCTTGCACCCTGTCGCGGGCGTTTCCGGTCGGAAGCAGGGCGCCGCAATTGGATCCGGCGACATCGAGGAAATCGATCGGGATGGGGGCCGCGGTGCCCGGTACGCCGTCGATCCGCGCCTCTCCTTCATAATTCACTATGCCGCCGGGCGTCTCGATTACGGCGACGGCGATACTGTCGGTGTTGAGCATGTTGATGCGCACGCGCGTCACATCGCCTTGCGGCTTGACGAGGCCGCGCTCCAGGGCGAAGCCTCCGATGCCGGCGAGGAGGTTGCCGCAGTTCTGCGTGGGATCGACGCGGGCCTCGTCGACCACAACCTGCAAGAAGAGATAGTCCACATCCGCGTCGGGTCGGGTCGGCGGCCCCACCACCGCGACCTTGCTGGTGAGGGGATCGGCGCCGCCCATGCCGTCGATCTGGCGGGTGTCGGGCGAGCCCATGGCGCGGAGCAGGAAGCGGTCGCGCGCGGCCATGTCCTGCGGCAGCTCGCTTTTGAGAAAATACAGGCCCTTGGACGTTCCGCCCCGCATTACCATGCAGCGAATGCCGGTCAGCATGGCCTAGCCCTTCGTCTCCGGCGCGGTATCGACATAGACCAAGCCCCTGGCCTTGAGCTTTTCGCGCATGCCGTAGATGTCGAGCCCAAGCTCGCCCGCCTTCAGCCGCGCGCGCGTCGTCGCCTCCTTGTCCTCGCGTTCGAGGCTTTTCTTCAGCACCTCGGCCGCCTTAAGGCGCGGCACGACCACGACGCCGTCGTCGTCGGCCAAGATGAGGTCGCCGGGATGAACGAGCGCGCCGGCACAGACCAGCGGCATGTTCACATTGCCAAGCGTCTCCTTCACCGTACCTTGCGCCGACACGGCCTTCGACCAAACGGGAAATTTCATATCGGCTAGCGCGGCGACGTCGCGGACGCCCGCTTCGATGATGAGCCCGCGCACGCCGCGCGCCGCCAACGACGAAGCCAGCAACTCGCCGAAATAACCGGTGTCGCACGGCGAGGTCGGCGCTGCGACCAGCACGTCGCCTTCGCGGCATTGTTCGACCGCGACATGCAGCATCCAATTGTCGCCCGGCGGCAGCTCGACTGTCACGGCGCTGCCCGCCAGCTGCGCGCGCGGATAGATCGTGCGCATATAGCTGGCCATCAGACCGGTCCGGCCCTGCGCCTCATGCACGGTTGCTACGCCCAAACCGTTATAGCCCGCCACGACGTCGCAGGAGGGGCGTTCGATCGATTGGACCACGATGGCCATGGTTGCCGTTCCGCACGGGTTTCTCGACGCAGATTGCGACGCGCGGGGCGAATGGGTCAATGTCGGGCTGTAATCGCAGGCTTAAGATGCTGCGCGCGCAAGCACGACTGCACTGGGAGGGAATTCGGCCCATACGCGGGTCCCACGCCCCAGTATCGACTCGATGCCGAACACCGCGCCGTGGGCTTCGACCAGGGCTTTGACCAGAGGCAGGCCCAGGCCCGTCCCGCGGCCTTCCACCGTCACGGCATGCGCCACTTGACCGAACGGCTCCAGCGCCTTGGCCACGCCGTCCCGGCTCATGCCTATGCCGGTGTCTTCGACGCCCAGGCGAATCCCGCCAGCGGGCGTCCGATGGGCGAACGCCGTAATGCTGCCGCCGCATTTCGTGAATTTCACCGCATTTGACAGCAGATTGACGAGGATTTGCTTCACGGCGCGCTCGTCGGCGATCAGTTCGACGCTCGTTTCCACATCGCACCCGATCGCAAGCCCCGTTTCCGCAGCCTGCGGCTCGACGAGACGCAGCGCGGTCGCGACGACGGTGGCAACGTTCATCTCCTTGAGGTGGAGTTCGAGTTTGCCCGCTTCGATCTTCGCCATGTCGAGAATGTCGTTGATGAGGCTCAGCAGATGCCGGCCGCTGTCGTAGATGTCGTCGACATACTCGCAATACTTTGTCGGATGCAGCGGCCCGAAAGTCTGGTGTCGGATGACGTCGGAGAAGCCGATGATGGCGTTGAGCGGCGTTCGCAATTCGTGGCTCATGCTGGCAAGGAATTCCGATTTGGCTTTATTGGCCTTGTCGGCGAGGATCTTGGCGTGCGCCAGTTCGCCCTCGCGGCGCCGCTGATCCGTAATGTCGGCCATGGTCCCGATGGCACGCGACGGCTGGCCCTCCGCGTTCAATAGAATCCGTCCCTTGAGGGAGACGATCCGTTCTTCACGGTCACTGGCCCGTCGGACCCGCAACTCCTCATGCCGCTGCAGATGTGCGATCGGTGAGGTCGGTCCGCCGAACGTGGTGCGAAACCGGATGCGGTCGTCCGGGTGAATCATGTCGATCAGGAGCCGGACATCCGGCTTGGTGTCTTCTGGAAGCCCCAGAATCGCCCCGAATTGTGCCGACCAGACGTCCTGGCCGGTGGCGAGGTTGACGTCGTAGGTGCCAAGATCGGTGGCGTCCGCGGCCAAGTGCCAGCGCGCCTCGCTGTTGCGCAGTTCCTCTTCCCGGCGGTCCTGCGCCAGCGCCAATCGCACCAACTTCGACGCCGGCTCCAGCAATCCCCAATCGCGCGCCGTGGGCGCGCGTGGCTCGCGGTAGTACATCGCGATTGTGCCCAGAACGATGCCGTCGCGCCGGAGAATGGGAAGCGACCAGCAGGCACGCAACCCGAACGACAGGGCAAAGTCGCGTGGGCCGGCCCAGAGCGGGTCCGTCGCGATATCGCTGACGATCACGGGCACCTTGCGGTACGCGGCTGTGCCGCAGGACCCGGCGCAGGGGCCGATTTCGACCCCGTCGATCGCCTGAAAATAGGCTGGCGGCAGGTTGGGGCCGGCGGCAGGCCGCAGATGATGACCGTCCGGTTTGAGCAGAAGGATCGAGCACAGCGCCGGCGGCGCGAGGTCGTCGACCAGCAATGCGATATGGCTCAACGTCTCGCGCAAGCTCGCACCGCTCGCCATCAAGTCGATGATCTCGCCTTGCACTTCGAGGAGTTCCGAGCTTGGAAGCTCTTTTCTGTCGAAGCGCGGCACAATTCCGTTGTAGGCGTCGGGTGTCGTCGACGGCCCCCCGGTTGCAGTCATTCTCTGCACTCCTTTGGGGCGAATTATATGAGCGCGAGGTCAACGGCCTCTTAATCCGGCGCGGTCAATCTTTTGGGTGGCGCCGCAAAGTTCCTTAAGCAAAAACACCTATGCGGGGGCGAAAAAGCCCGCGAATACGCTTATGCCGCGGCACGCAATGGTTGATTGTCCAGCAGCAGAATTCCCGACGCGGTGTTCGAAATCGGAATGTGATAGTTGCTGTGCAGCTTCGATACCCGGCCGCAAAGCGCCCCGCGCATGGCCAGCCAGTTGAGCAACTCGACGCCTTGCGTGCCCGCCTTCTCGACGAGCTCGGCGGTCGTAAACTTTGTCAGCGCCTCCGGATCGTCCACCAGCTTGTTCATGCAGAACAGGTCGAAGTCCTTGTTGATGAATCCCGCGCGGGTGCCGTCGAGTTGATGCGACAGCCACGCAGTAGGCGTCCAGGAAGCCAGCGCACAGCGTGGTTCCTTCGACGACGTGTCCGGCTTCGCAGCCCATCTCGTTCACCTTTTTGAGTGCCCGCAAACAGTATGCTCGGTGGTCGAAAAAGTGGCGCGCCGGCGGCGAGGTTTGCTAACCTCTCTTGGCCAACGAAGGTGGTGTTTTTTATGATCATCGACTGCCACGGTCACTACACGACGGCGCCGGCGCCGCACGATGCCTTTCGGCAGGCACAGATCGCGGCGCTGAAGGATCCCAAGGCCGCACCTAGGCAATTGCCCAAAATCAGCGACGATCAGATCCGCGAGAGCCTGGAGGGCGCGCAGCTCAAGCTGCAGAAGGCCCGCGGCACCGATGTCACGATCTTCTCGCCGCGCGCCTCCGCCATGGGCCACCACATCGGCACGGAGGAGACGAGCCAGGTGTGGTCGAAGCTGTGCAACGACCTCATCGCGCGGGTCTGCGATCTCTATCCGGAGAACTTCGTCGGCGTCTGCCAGCTTCCGCAGTCGCCCGGCGTTCTCCCATCGCACTCGGCCGCCGAGCTCGAGCGCTGCGTGACGGAGCTGGGCTTCGTCGGTTGCAACCTCAATCCCGATCCGTCCGGCGGCCACTGGACCTCGCCGCCCCTGACCGACAGGCATTGGTATCCGCTCTACGAAAAGATGGTGGAACTCGACGTGCCGGCGATGGTGCATGTCAGCGCCTCGTGCAATCCAAACTTCCACGCCACCGGCGCGCACTACATCAACGCCGACACCACCGCCTTCATGCAGTTCATCGAGGGCGATCTGTTCAAGGATTTCCCGACCTTGAAAATCATTATCCCGCATGGCGGCGGCGCGGTGCCCTATCACTGGGGCCGCTATCGCGGGCTCGCCGACATGCTGAAGCGGCCGCCGCTGCTGCAGCATGTGATGAAGAACGTGTTCTTCGACACCTGCGTCTATCACAAGCCGGGTATCGAGCTGTTGCTCAAGGTGATCCCGGTCGAGAACATCCTGTTCGGCTCCGAAATGGTGGGCGCGGTGCGCGGTATCGATCCGGAGACCGGGCAATATTTCGACGATACCAAGCGGTACTTCGATGCGCTCGATCTGAGCGACGACGTGCGCATGCGGATTTTCGAGGGCAACGCGCGCCGCGTGTATTCGCGGCTGAACGCCCGGCTTGCGCGGACGGCGGCATAGGGCTTCGCCCATAGTGGGGTCGCCGCACGTCGCCGGAGGTAACAGAGACCGCCATGGATCCTGACTATCTGCCGTTCTGTCCCAATCCGACCAAGCCGGCATTCGCGCCGCCGCCGGGCGCCGTCGATGCGCATTGCCACGTGTTCGGGCCGGCGGACAAATTTCCCTATGCGCCGGAGCGCAAATACACGCCATGCGACGCGCCGAAGGAAACGCTCTTCGCGCTGCGCGATTTCCTCGGCTTCTCGCGCAATGTGATCGTGCAGGCCAGTTGCCATGGCAAGAACAACGACGCGATGGTCGATGCCTTGAAGACGGCCGGCGACCTGGCGCGCGGCGTGGCGGTGGTCGGCGGGGACGTCAGCGATGCCGCGCTGAAGGCCATGGACGATGCCGGTGTCCGCGGCGTGCGGTTCAATTTCCTGCGCCGGCTGGTGGACTCGGCGCCGCGTGACGTCTTCAAGCGCATCGCCGACCGCGTCTCCGAGTTGGGCTGGCATGTCGTGGTCTATTTCGAAGCGCCGGACATGGACGACCTCACGCCGTTCCTCAAATCGCTGCCCACCGTCGTGGTCATCGATCATATGGGCCGCCCCGATGTGTCGAAGCCTGCCGAGGGGCCGGACTTCCAGCGCTTCGTCCGGTTGCTGGAGGACAATCCCAATTTCTGGACCAAGGTGAGCGGCGAGGAGCGCTTGACGCTCAAGGGCCCGCCCTATGACGATGTCATCCCGTTCAGTTCATACCTCGTGAAGCGCTTTCCCGATCGGGTGCTCTGGGGCACCGACTGGCCGCACCCCAACATGAAATCGCACATGCCCGACGACGGATTGCTGGTCGACTCGCTCGCCAAGATCGCGCCGACCGCGGCATTGCAGAAATCGCTTCTGGTCGACAACCCCATGAGGCTGTATTGGAGCCGCTGATGACCAAGATCGAAGCCTACGAGGATATCCCCGGCACGACCGTCTTCGACGCGCAGCGCGCGCGCAAGGGCTATCATCTCAACCAGTTCCTCTATTCGCTGATGAGCGCGGCGAACCGCAAGGAATTTTTGTCCGGCGAATACGCCTATCTCAAGAAATTCCCTATGACGGAGGATCAGCGCCAGGCCGTCATGAAGCGCGATTGGAATACGCTCCTCGCGCTCGGCGGCGTCTCCTACGCCCTGGCGAAGCTCGCCTTCACCGACGAACATTCCTATCAGTACATGGCGGCCGAGATGACCGGCATGAGCCAGCAGCAATACATGGACATGATGATCGCCGGCGGCCGTTCCGTCGAAGGCTGGCGGTCCAAGAAAGACCGGGGAGAAGCCTGATGGCCAGGATCATCGCCGGCGTCGGCACCTCGCACACACCCGCCATCGGCGCCGCCGTCGACAACGGAAAGACCGCCGAACCCTATTGGGCGCCACTTTTCAAGGGTTACGAACCCGCCAAGAAATGGATCGCCGAGGTCAAGCCGGACGTCGTGATCATGGTCTACAACGACCATGTCAACGCCTTCGACTTCAAGATCATCCCGACCTTCGCCATCGGCTGCGGTGACGAATTCCCCATCGCCGACGAAGGTTGGGGCGCGCGCCCCGTTCCCGTCGTGAAGGGCTATCCCGAACTGGCATCGCATCTCGTCCAATCGCTGGTGCTCGACGAGTTCGACATCACCATCGTCAATGAGTTGCAGGTCGATCACGGCCTCACCGTGCCCATGACGCTCTTGTTCGATTCGCCGAAGGCCTGGCCGGTTCGCGTCATCCCGCTGGCGGTCAACGTCATCCAATATCCCGCGCCGACCGGCAATCGCTGCTACAACCTCGGCAAGGCGATCAAGAAGGCCGTCGAGAGCTGGGACGAGGATCTGAAGGTCGTGATCTTCGGCACCGGCGGCATGTCGCATCAGATCCAGGGGCCGCGCGCCGGCCTCATCAACAAGGAATTCGACAAGCGGTTCTTGGACGGTCTCACCAAAGATCCCGAGGCGCTGGTCCGCATTCAACCGCTCGAATATCTCCGCGAGGCCGGCAACGAGGCGATCGAGTTGGTGATGTGGCTGATCATGCGCGGCGCGCTGGGCGACAAGGCGGAAGAAGTCTACCGCTTCTATCACGTGCCGGCCTCGTCGACCGGCGTCGGAAACATCATCCTTGAAACCAAGGAATTCCACGACCAGCGCAAGGGGAAGGCCGCGGCATGAAGATCGTGATGGCAGGGCAGGGCGCCTTCGGCGTCAAGCATCTGGAAGCCATTCGCAATATTTCGGGCATCGAGGTCGTCTCGCTGGCCGGCGGCCGGCCGGAAACGACCAAGCAGGTGGCCGAGAAGTTCGGCATTCCGCACTGGACGACGAACTATTCGGAGGCCCTGAAACAGCCCGGCGTCGAAGCGGTGATCCTGACGACGCCGACGCAGATGCATGCGGCGCAGGGCATCGAGGCCATGCGGGCCGGCAAGCATGTGATGATCGAAATCCCCATCGCCGACAATCTGGCCGATTCCGAAAGTCTCCTGCGCGTCCAGAAGGAAACCGGCTTGGTCGCCATGGGCGGCCATACCCGGCGGTTCAACCCGAGCCATCAATGGGTTCACAACCGCATCAAGAAGGGCGAGCTCAAGATCCAGCAGATGAACGTGCAGACCTATTTCTTCCGCCGCACGAACATGAACGCGCTCGGCCAGGCGCGCAGCTGGACCGATCATCTTCTGTGGCACCATGCCTGTCATACGGTCGATCTCTTTCAATACCAGACGGGCGAGGCGGTCACGATCGCGCGCGCCGTCGAAGGGCCGATCCATCCCACGCTCGGCATCGCGATGGACATGAGCATCCAGCTGAAGACGCCGTCGGGCGCGATCTGCACGCTGTCGCTGTCGTTCAACAACGAGGGGCCGCTCGGCACCTTCTTCCGCTACATCTGCGACAACGGCACCTA
>CAZMHP010000044.1:0-17219 GCA_964566095.1 uncultured Rhizobium sp.
CGCCAAGATGCGCGAACAGGCCTTCGAGATCCAAAAGGAAGTGGGCGCGCTGCTGTTGGACGTGAAGCGGCTCGGCGAACGCATCGGCGATCTGCGCAAGCATTTCGACGGCACCAGCAAGGATATCGGCCTGATCGAGACCTCGATCCGCGGAATCGAGCGCCATGCCGACCGCATCGGCCAGGCGAAACTGGGGCCGGCGGAAGAGACCGTACCGAAACTGCCCGGCGCCTAAAGCGACCGCCGCGCCTTGAACGCCGCGCTGAGCGTGCCTTCGTCGAGATAGTCGAGTTCACCGCCGACCGGCACGCCATGCGCCAGCCGCGTGACGCTGACGCCGGTCGGCGCCAGCGTGTCCATCAGATAATGCGCCGTGGTCTGGCCCTCCACCGTGGCATTCATCGCCAGGATCACCTCGTCGACGCCGTTCTTCGCGCGCGCGATCAGGCCGGCGACGTTGAGCCGCTCCGGCGTCACGCCGTCGAGCGCCGAGAGCGCGCCGCCCAGCACGTGATAGCGGCCGCGGAACACGCCCGCCCGCTCCAGCGCCCACAGATCGGCGACGTCCTCCACCACGCAGAGCACATGGCCGTCGCGCCGCGGATCGCGGCAGACCGAGCAGGGCAAGGTGGTGTCGAGATTGCCGCAGACCTCGCAGGTTTTGATCGCGTCCGCCGCCTCGCGCAGGGCGGCGGCGAGCGGTTCGAGCAAGACGTCGCGCTTCTTCAGGAGCACCAGCGCGACGCGGCGCGCGGAACGCGGGCCCAGCCCCGGCAATTTCGCAAGAAGCTGGATCAGGCGTTCGATCTCGGACCCGATGGAGGAACTGGCCATGGCGTCATCTAGCAGGGCGTTCGAAATCTTGCCATGGTCCGCGCCGAGCAGGAGACCGCCATGTCCGACACCGCGCCGCGCCGCCTGATCTTGCCGCAACCGGTCGCCAATCACGCCGATCGCGAATGCGCGGCCGAACGCGCGCTGCTCGGCCAGCTCGGTCCCGGGACCATCATGATGCAGGGCGACAATCCGGCGCTGCCCAAGATGCCGGAGAAGCCGAGGCTGCTCGACTTCTTCCGCCTGCGCTTCGGCCAGATCACCGCCAGCCATCTGCTGCAAAGCGCCATGCTGGCGCGCAAGGCGGGGCACGGCGAGAAGATCGTGCTCGCCTGCCTGCTGCACGATCTTTCCAACGGCATCCTGATCCGCACCGATCACGCCTATTGGAGCGCGCAATTGGTCGCGCCTTACGTCGACGAGGAGGTGAGCTGGGCGATCCAGCAGCACCAGGCGCTTCGCTTCTTTCCCGATTCCGCGGTCGGTTACGAATACCCGGAGGCGTATCACCGCTTTTTCGGGCCGGACTATGTGGTGCCCGACTACCTGCAGCAGGCCTATGCGGCGGCGCGGACGCATCGCTGGTACATGACGTCGCGGATCATCTGCCTGAACGACATCTATTCGTTCGACGAGAGCGTCACGATCGATCCGGGCGAATTCGAGGATGTGGTCGGCCGGCATTTCAAGCAGCCGAAGGAAGGCCTCGGCTTCGACAATTCGCCGGTGGCGCATATGTGGCGCACGATGATCTGGCCGACGAATTTTCTTTGATGGCTCGGCTTGGATTTTAAGAAATTCGTCATCGCCCGCTTTATGCGGGCGACCCATTTTTTTCCAGAAGAAAATTGGGTTGCCCGGACAAGCCGGGCAATGACCAAGTTTGTTTGGATAAGTTCAATTGGACAGAACGTTAAGCGTCGTCTTCCGACATCGGCGCGGCGATGTCTTCGTCGGCGATGCGGCGCACTTCCTTGATCTCGGCGCCGGGGAAGCGGTCGAGCACCGCGCGCACCAGGGGTTCCTGCGTCACGCTTTCGAATTTGGCGGCCTTGGCATCGCGCTTCTGTTCGGCCAGCGTCGGCGCGCCCGCCTCGCGCGAGATCGACACCGACCAGCGCTGCCCGGTCAGGGCGAAGAGCTTCTGCGACAGATCGCCGGCGAGCGTGGTGGGCGCCTTGGGCGTCGGACGGATTTCGATGCGGCCCTGCTCCATGCGGACCAGATGGACGTTGTGTTCGAGGTTCACCTTCAGGCTCGAGGTCGGTTCGATGAAAGCGATGACGTCCTGCAGCGAGCGCAGTTGGACCTGCGAGGAGGCTGCGAGAGTCGGCTCGGGAGTCCGCTTCGGGCTGGTCGCCACGCCCGTCGACAAGGTCGCGCGCGGAGCCACCCCCTCACCCCGACCCTCTCCCCCGCTTGCAGCGGGGGAGAGGGAGGTTCTTTGTTTGGTTTCGGTATCCAGCAGATCGCGCACCAGCTTGTCCGTGGGCGGAAGATCGGCGGCGTAGGCGAGGCGGATCAGCGCCATCTCGCAGGCGGCCACCGGGCGCGTCGCGTCGCGCACCTCAAGAAGACCCTTGAGCAGCACCTGCCAGGCGCGCGTCAGGGACGGCACCGAGAGCTTGCCCGCCATCTCCGCGGCGCGCTTGGCCTCGTCCGAGCCGCCATCGAAGAAACCTTCGGCGCCGGGAGCGACCTTCACGCGGGTGAGAAAATGCACGATCTCCAGCAGGTCCTGCATCACCGCGAGCGGATCGGCGCCGTGATCGTAGAGTTGGCCGAGATCGCCGAGCGCCTCGGCGATCTTGCCGCCCATCAGCTTCTCGAACAGATCGAGCACCCGGCCGCGATCGGCCAGACCCAGCATGTCGCGCACCGCGTCGGCCGCGATCTCGCCGCCCTCGCCATGGGCGATGGCCTGGTCGAGCAGCGAGAGGCTGTCGCGCGCCGAGCCTTCGGCGGCACGGGCGATCAGCGCCAGCGCATCGCGCGAAATCTTCACGCTCTCCTTCTGCGCGATGTCGGCGAGCAGATTCACCAGTTCGCCCGTCTCGATGCGGCGCAGATCGAAGCGCTGGCAGCGCGACAGGACGGTGACCGGCACCTTGCGGATTTCGGTCGTGGCGAAAATGAACTTCACATGCGGAGGCGGCTCTTCCAGCGTCTTCAAAAGGCCGTTGAACGCGGCCTTGGACAGCATGTGCACTTCGTCGACGATGTAGACCTTGTAGCGCGCCGAGGCCGGGGCATAGCGCACGCCTTCGATGATCTCGCGGATGTCGTCGATGCCGGTATGGCTGGCGGCGTCCATCTCCTGCACGTCGACATGGCGCGACTCGGCGATGGCGATGCAGGGCTCGCACAGCCCGCACGGATGGATGGTGGGCGCCGTGCGCTTGCCGTCCGGCCCGATGCAGTTGAGGGCGCGCGCGATGATGCGCGCGGTGGTCGTCTTGCCGACGCCGCGCACGCCGGTGAGCATGAAGGCGTGCGCGATGCGGCCCGTGGCGAAGGCGTTGGAGAGCGTCTTGACCAGCGCCTCCTGCCCGACCAGGCCGGAGAAATCCGACGGGCGGTATTTGCGCGCGAGCACGCGATAGGCTTCCACCTTGGCGGGCGCGGACTCCAGCCCCAGTCCAAGCGAGGGTTCGTCGGTCTGATCCATGAGGGGCGAACTATACCAATCGGGACGCCGCCAAGGCCCGCGGATTCTTCATAACTGTGGATGAAAATTTCCGCGATCCGGCATTGACGAACCCAGGCGATTTGGACGTGTGTGAGGTGGAAGCCGGCTGACCCGGATCGGATTCGTTACGGCTGCTTCGTTCCCGACCTGACCGGGTTGGCGAGCGGTCCGTCCAACCGACTTCCGAACGGGGATATAGGGGTGCTTTCGGCGAAAGGCGAGTCGGATTTGTGACGGCGTTCGGGCCGCGAGGGCCCAGCGGACACCTAAGTTGGACGGTGGCATCGGGAATTTAGAGGAGGCGTACTATAGACGTATCTGTCGCAGCCGTTTCTTTCCCGAGAAGCCAAACGGGACCTCAAACGCGGCGCCGCCGGTAATTAGTGTCGTCTGTTCAATCAATGTGGGCCACCATCGAACAAGTGCGGCCGCTTGTGTCCATTGGGTCTGGGAGTTCCACACCCTCCCCAACATGAAAACGATTAAGCCGGACCTTCGAAGCGCCTCCTGCTCCAACGGGCGCCTAGACATCGCACGGTCATGAGTGACAACCGCCCACTGGCCCTCTCTGGCCAGAGCGGTGACCCATTCGACGTCAGGTGTATCGGGCCTAAATCGATCCCGGAGGTGCCGTACGGCATGGCCCTCGGGCTGGGAAAGTGCATTCAGAGCATGCGCGAGGTGCGGCGAAACGTTCGCATCGCACAGAAAATTCACGCCGCCAACCTGTCTTGCCAGTCGAGCGCGGCCCGAACCTGTTCAATCGAGACATCGAACCACCGGGCCGCCGCCTCGGCCGATTTCTCAGCATGAGCTGCGGCAGCCAAGGTGTCGGCGGGAATATTTGCCACCGTCGGCCTGCCGAAGGACCGGTTTGGGTCCAAGACGACAACCTTACGAGGCCAAAGAGGATACCAGCGCACCGCCACATCAGCAGAATCAAATTCGATCTGCTTGAACAACGAAGGCGCAATAACGGCATGAAACGCGTGTTGGTTCTTCGCTAGGTCGAGAAGATCGGGTTCGCCAGCTTCTTTGATGGACTCTTGAAATATAGTCCTGCCGTCCGTTCGAAAATGCTTCGACAAAAACGGGTGCAATCCGCCGCCTCGCACATTCTTCGCAGCAAGACGTATGACTTTCCAGGAGACGCCAGACTCGCGGAAGGCCTGTACGATTCGCGCCTCCAACAAGTCTCGAAATCCAACGGCATATGTGCCGTCAATGCGGCCGATCTCCGGGTTGGCAATCGGTTCGTAATTGACACGCACCGCCGAACGATTTCGCGTGTAGCCAAATACCCATCTGCGGAAAGTCGCAGACGGTACCCCCGTCAGGCTGGAGGCCTCAGCCACGGTGTACAGACCTTTATCAAACAGGCTGAGATCGGGCTGAAATTTGAGTATGTTCATCGCTACGTCCTAGAAGCTGCTAGGGAATCACAAAACGAGCACCTTAGAAAGGGTGCCCAGAAAGTCGTTGAAATAATGATCCCTTTTTGCGGCAATCCTCTCGACCGCGCGAGCGCCAGGCGTGCCAATGCCGAATGGATCGCGGCGCGCCGCGGCGATCCCAATTCCCTGCTGCTGCCGATGTGGCGCCTGCAGCCCTTCATCCTTGGGTCCGAACGGGCGCCGCCGCCGGTGGAGCTGGCGCTGTTCCGGCCGGGACTGGCCGACAGCCTGGCGGCGCCGGGCGCCCCCTGCATCTTCTTAGGACTTGACGGCGAGCGGGCGGTGTTCGCGCTCGACATCTCCGCCGCGCCCGATCCGGCCAATGAAGGCCCGCTGGCGGGACTCGGACATTTTCGCGACGCGCGGATGGCCGCGGCGACTCTTTCCATCGGTGACGCCGCGATCATGGGTCAGGCCAAGGCGATGATCGACTGGCACAACCGCCACGGCTTCTGTCCCAATTGCGGCCATGCCTCGCGGCTGGTCGATGGCGGCTGGCGGCGGCTCTGCGACGCCTGCAAGGCCGAGCATTTCCCGCGCACCGATCCGGTGGTGATCATGCTGGCGGTGCATGACGGCGCCTGTCTGGTCGGACGCAACAAGCGCTTCCCCGGCAATTTCTATTCGGCGCTCGCCGGCTTCATGGAGCCAGGCGAGACGATCGAGGACGCGGTGCGGCGCGAGTTGATGGAAGAGGTCAACTGCAAAGTCGGCAAGGTGCATTACCACGCGACGCAGCCTTGGCCGTTTCCGTCCTCGCTGATGATCGGCTGTCTGGCGGAAGCGGAAAGCCGGAACTTCAAGCCGGACGGCGAGGAGATTTCCGACGCGATGTGGGTGGACCGCGACAAGGCCAAGCGATTGATCGCGGGCGAGCGCTTCGACGACATCTCGGTGCCGCCCTTCGTCGCCATCGCGCATCATTTGATCAAGGCGTTCGCGGACGGGGCGTTGTGAGTGCGGTGCAACTCATCCTTCGACAGGCTCAGGATGAGGACTTGGCTAAAATCCTCATGCTGAGCCTGTCGAAGCATGAGGGCCGCGCCGCGCCTACGGCATATCCTCGCGGTATTCGTGGGCGGGGTAGACGCCCAGGATCGTCAGCTTGGCGGTGAAGAAGGCAAGCTCCTCCAGCGCGAGGCGCACATTGTCGTCGTCGGGATGGCCTTCGATGTCGGCGTAGAACTGCGTCGCGTTGAACGAGCCGCCGAGCTGATAGCTCTCCAGCTTGGTCATGTTGACCCGATTGGTCGCGAAGCCGCCCATCGCCTTGTAGAGCGCGGCGGGGATGTTCTTCACGCGGAACACGAAGCTGGTGATGATGCGGCGCCCGTCGTTCGGCGCGTCGTCCGGCGCCTTCGACATGATGAGGAAGCGCGTGTGGTTGTGATGCTCGTCCTCCACGTCGGCCTTGAGCACGGTAAGGCCGTAGAGCTCGCCGGCCATCGCCGAGGCGATCGCCGCGACGGCGGGGTCCTTGAGCTCGGCGATGTGTTTGGCCGAGCCGGCGGTGTCGTGCCAGTTCTCGGCCTTGAGATTGAGATCGCGGATGACCTTCAGGCACTGCGCCAGCGCGGGCCCCTGGCTGAAGACCCGCGTCAGCCCGCCGAGGGTGGCGCCGGGAACGCCCAGCAATTGATGGCGAATGCGCAGGAAGTGCTCGCCGACGATGTGCAGGCCCGCTTCGGGCAGAAGGTGATGGATGTCCGCGATGCGGCCCATCAGCGAATTCTCGACCGGGATGATGCACAGATCGGTCTCGCCGCGCTTCACCGCGTCGACCGCCTGGTCGAAGGTCGGGCACGGCACGTATTGCACGTGCGGCAGCGCCTCGCGCGCCGCGATGTTCGCATAGGCGCCGGGCTCGCCCTGGAAGGCGACGCGCCTGGCACCGCGGATGGCCGAGCCGCTCATGATGAAGTCTTCCGTCCCAAGATGGTTCGCGCCCTTTCTAGATCATCGGGCGTGTCGACGCTGAGCGGCACGCCGTCCACCCGCGCGACCGAAAAGCGCATGCCCGCCTCCAGCGCGCGCAGCTGCTCCAGCTTCTCGCGCAGCTCCAGCGGCGAGGGCGGCAGGGCGACGAAGCGCGCCAGCGCGGCGCGGGTATAGGCGTAGATGCCGATGTGGAAGTAGAGCGGCCCTTCGCCGTAAGGCGCGGTGGCGCGGGTGAAATAGAGCGCGCGGCCGGTCCTGCCGTCGGCGTCCCAGGCGACGATCGGCTTGGGCACGTTGGGATTGGCGCGGTCGGTGGGATCGACGATCGGCGTCGCCAGCGTCGCGACGTCGGCGCCGGTGCGCCGCAGAACGTCGGCCACTGCGCGCACATAGGCCGGATCGAGATCGGGCAGATCGCCCTGCAAATTCACCACCACATCGAACGCGCCCTCGGGATCGAGACGCTGCAGCGCCTGATGGATGCGATCGGAGCCGGAAGGCAGATCGGGATCGGTCAGCACGGCGCGCCCGCCCGCCGCTTCGACGGCCGCCGCGATCTCGGGCTCCGCGGCCGCCACCGCGACCGGACCGATGCCGGCCGCGACGGCCCTCTGCCAAACCCGCACGATCATCGGCACCCCCGCGATGTCGGCGAGCGGCTTGCCGGGCAGACGCGTGGAGGCCATGCGGGCGGGGATAAGTACGATCGGTTTCATCGAAACCCTTTGAATTCCTTGAATTCTGCGACGCTTCGCCGCAATGACGGTTCCCGGCCCATGGGTAATGTCGCCCGGCATTGCGGCATTCGCCAAGCGGAGCGTGACCTTATGGATTCCTGGGAGTTCAACAAGATCGCCGGAGCGGTCCTGGGCACGCTGATCTTCATCCTTGTCGTCGCGTTCGCGACCGAAGCGCTGTTCGAACCGGAGAAGCCCGCCAAGGAGGCCTATCACGTCGAGGGCGTGGTCGAGACCGCGTCCACCGCCGCCGCCGCCGCCGCGCCGGTGGAAGAGACACCGCCCGATTGGGGCACGGTCCTGCCGGCCGCGGACGTCGCCGGCGGCAAGGCGATCTCGGCCCGCTGCGAGCAGTGCCACGACATCTCCAAGGGCGGACCCAACAAGATCGGACCGGAACTCTATGGCGTGATCGGCCGTCCGCGCGCGACGAACCCCGGCTTCTCCTATTCGAGCGCGATGAGCGCCGATCACGAGCCGTGGACGTTCGACAAGATCTTCAAGTTCATCAAGCAGCCGCAGACCTATGTGCCCGGCACCAAGATGAGCTTTGCGGGTCTGAAGAGCGTGCAGGACCGCATCAACCTGATCGCGTTCCTGCGCACGCAGAACGACAGCCCGGTCGCCATCCCGGCGCCCGCGCCCGCCAAGCCGGCGGCACCGGCCGGCGCGACGCCGCCGAAAAAGCCCTAACGTCTTGCCCGGCGCTGGCGTAAACGTGCGCGCATGACAGGCTCCATTCTCTTACTCGTGCCGCCCGGCTGGGGCGGGCTGTGGCAGCAACCGTTGTCGGTCGGCGGCACCAAGGTCTACGCCCATGGCGTCGACGCCTACGATCCCGCCGAAATCCGCTATGCCGCGAGCTTCCGCCCGCCGCCGGGATTGCTGGCGACGCTGCCCCATCTGCGCGCAGTGTTTTCGCTCGGCGCCGGAGTCGACGGATTCCTGATCGATCCGGATTTTCCCAAGCACATTCCGCTGATCCGCTTCGTCGATCCTTCGCTGTCCGGCGAGATGGCGCAGTTCGCCGCGTTGCACGTGCTGATGCAGCACCGCACGGTTTCGTTCTTCGCCGCGGCGCAGGCCGAAGGCGCCTGGCGCCAGCGCATGCTGCCGCGCGCCACCGGCGACACGCGCATCGGCATCTTAGGGCTCGGCGAGATCGGCACGGCGTGCGCCGAACGGCTGCGCGACATGGGATTTCCCATCTCGGGATGGAGCCGCACGCGCAAGGCGGTGCGCGGCGTGACGAGCTATACCGGCGCGGGTGAACTCGATGCGTTCCTCGCGGTCTGCGATTTTCTGATCTGCGTTCTGCCGCTGACGCCGGGCACGCGCCACATCCTGAACGCGGCGAGCTTTGCGAAGCTGCCCAAAGGCGCCTATGTCATCAACATCGCGCGCGGCGGCCATGTGAACGAGCCGGACCTCATCGCCGCGCTCGATTCGGGGCATCTGTCCGGCGCGACGCTGGACGTGTTCGAGACCGAGCCGCTGCCCAAGACGAGCCCGATCTGGAAACACCCCAAGATCATCGCCACGCCGCACATCGCCGCGATCACCTCGCCCATGCCGATGACGCGTTCGATCCTCGCCGGCATCGCCGCGATCGAGCGCGGCGATGCGCCGAAGAACATCGTCGACATGCGCCGCGGGTATTGATTGACAATCCGACGCAATCGCGCGGCCTCATCCTTCGACAAGCTCAGGATGAGGGTTTGGCCCAGCTCCTCATGCTGAGCCCGTCGAAGCATGAGGACGTCCCGCGCATGTCCGAACGCAAAATGCTGCTTCAACCGTAGCGCGCTTTCAGGAGTGAATAGATCGCGCGGGCGGCGGTGGCTTCGGGGCCGGCGCGGCGGCCAGGCTTGGGACGATCGATCCAGGCGGCGATGTCGAAATGCACCCAGCTCTTCGCCTTGGCGACGAAGCGGCCGAGGAACAGCGCGGCGGTGATCGCCCCGGCATAAACATAGGCGGGATTGTTGGTGAGATCGGCGACGGTCGAGTTGAGCGCGCTCTCGTAAGGCCGCCACAGCGGCAGGCGCCACATCGGATCGCAGACGCGCTGCGCGTGTTCCGTCAGCGCGGCGGCGAGCGCCTCGTCGTCGGTGAAGAAGGGCGGCAGCTCGAAACCGGTCGCGGTGCGCGCCGCGCCGGTCAAGGTCGCCATGTCGATCAGAAGATCGGGCGCGTCCGCATCGGCCTCGGCCAGCGCGTCGGCGAGCACCAGCCGGCCCTCCGCATCGGTGTTGCCGATTTCGACCGTCAGCCCCTTGCGCGAGGGAAATACGTCGCCCGGGCGATAGGCGGCGCCCGACACCGAATTCTCCACCGCCGGCACGAAGACCTTGAGCCGCACGTCGAGGCCCGCGCCCATCACCATGTCGGCGATGGCGAGCACCGCGGCGCCGCCGCCCATGTCCTTCTTCATCGCCAGCATGCCGGCGGCGGGCTTGAGATCGTAGCCGCCGGTGTCGAAGCACACGCCCTTGCCGACCAGGGTGAGCTTGGGCGCATCGGCGCGGCCCCATGTGAAGCTCGCCAGCCTGGGCGCGCGCGCCGAACCTTTGCCGACGGCATGGATCAGCGGATAGTTCTGCTTGAGCAGATCATCGCCGATGACGACGGAGAATTTCGCGCCGTGCTTCTTCGCGACGTCGCGCACGGCATGGGCGAGCTCTTCGGGTCCCATGTCGTTGGCCGGCGTGGCGATGAGGTCGCGCGCCAGGAACAGGCCGGCCGCGATGCGCGAGATCTCCTCGCCGTCGACGCCCTGCGGCAGCACCAGCTTGGCGCCGGTGGGCTTGGCCTTCTTGTAGCGGGCGAACCGATAGGTGCCGAGCAGCCAGCCAAGCGCGCCGTCGGCGCCACCCAGATCGTCCGGCACGTCGGCGAAGCGGTAGAGGCCGGCGGGAAGCCGTTCGGAAAAGGTGGCGAGCGCGAGCTTGTCGGGATGGTCGCCCAGGCCCAGCACCGCGGCGCCGAGCGCGCCGGCCGCGTTGGGAATCAGGCGCAGCTCGTCGTCGGCGGCGGCGAATCCCACCGCCCTGAGCACCGCCGCCTCGCGCTTGGACAGCCGCGCCAGAAAGCGCTTCAGACCGGCCTTCGATACGGCATGGAGCGGGATCGCGCCGCGCGCGGATTTGATGAAACTGCTGTGCATGGGGGACGTCCCTGGGAACGACGATGGATAAGACGCGCCGGACGTTCGCGCAACGCCGGGTGCTCTCGAATTCGTGCGATGCCGGCGGCGCGAAACGGCATTGCGCGCCGCGCCCTGCCCCAGGGCCGCCGAATCTGAGAGTGTCGCGCCGTCAAACCCAGGAGGGCGCCATGGCCGCGAAATACACGCTGATCGTCGGGACCAAGGACTGGTCGAGCTGGAGCCTCCGGCCCTATGTCGCGCTGCGCGCCACGGGCGCCGCGTTCGAGGAGATCCTGGTACCGCTGCGCCAGGAGCCGCTGACCGGCAACGAGATCAAGAAATATTCCAAGGCCGGCCGTGTGCCGGTCCTGACGATCGAGGAGGGCGGCCGCACCGTCACGGTGTGGGACAGTCTGGCGATCTGCGAGACGCTGGCCGAGCGCCATCCGGACGCCAAGCTGTGGCCGGACGACCCGCTGGTGCGGGCCGAGGCGCGCGCTTACGCGGCGGAAATGCATTCGGGCTTTGCCGACGTGCGCGATCAGCTGTCGATGGACTTCGCGCGGCGCCATCCGCTGCCCGAGCTGCGCGACGCGACCAAGGCGCAGATCGCGCGCATCATCCAGGCATGGTCGTCGGCGCTGTCGCGCTTCGGCGATTCGGGCGGCTTCCTGTTCGGCGGGCTGTCGATCGCCGATTGCATGTACGCGCCCGTGGTGTCGCGCTTCACGACCTTTGGCGTCGAGGTGCCTGCCCCCGTGGCCGGCTATATGGAGCGGATGATGGCGCTGCCGGCGATGCGCGATTGGGGCGCGGCGGCGCAGAAGGAAGTGGATGCGGGGGTCGCCTGAGCCAAGCGGTCCCCATCCTTCGACAGGCTCAGGATGAGGACCTAATCCAACTCCTCATGCTGAGCCTGTCGAAGCATGAGCAGCAAGCGCAGCCTTTTGAACCTCGCGTCAGCTCTTGCCGCCGGGGCGCGGCAGCCGTCCGATTTCGCGGAAGAAGCGCGCGGCGCCCGGATGCAGCGGCGCGGGCAGCGTATCGACGGCGCCGTCGAGGCGGATCTGCGCGGCCGAGCGGCCGCCCTGATCGAGCGCCGCGCGGTTGCCCGGCTGGAACAGCGCGCGAACGATGCCGTAGACCGTGCTGTCGGGCACGCGGGCATTGACGACCCAGAGCGCGCGGACCTTGACGGTTTGAAGGGCCGGCGTGCCGGAATAGGTGCCGGCCGGAACGATGTCGCGCGCGATGGCCGGATTGGCGTGGGTGAGCCGGTCGCGGCCCTTGCCGTCGATCGGCACCAGCCGTGCGACGCCGTGATCGATCAGGTCCTGGACCAGCGATACCGGCGCGCCGCCGACGAAGAAGAACGCGTCGAGCTGACCCTGCTGCATCAGCTGGGCGTCGACGTCGGACGCGTCATGGCGCACCTTCAACCGCCATTCGCCGATGCCATAGGCGTTCAGGATCGCGCGCGCCGTCACGCTGGTGCCGGAACTCTCGGCGCCCAGCGAGACGCGCTTGCCCTTCAGATCGACGACGCTTGCGATCTTGGCGCGCCGCGCCACGAGCAGATGCACGTCCTCGGCAAACAGATCGGCGATGACGCGCAGCGCGGACTGCCGGCCCGCGGCCGCGAAGCTGCCCTGGCCGGCGACGGCCTGCGCGACCACGTCGCCCTGCGCGAGGCCGGATTCGGCACGCCCCGCGTTGACGGCGAGAACATTCGCCACCGCGCCGTCCGAGGTGCGGGCGCTGACGATCAGGCCGGCGGGGCCGCAGACCGGCGTGGCCTCGCAGCGATCGACGCCGGGCGGGTGGCTGATCAGGCCCGCGAGCAATTGGCCGACGGGAAAATAGGTTCCGCCGCTGGAGCCGGTCATGATCTGGAAGGAAATGCGCGGCGGCAGGCCTTGCGCGGTTCCCAATTCGACGGCGAACAGCAGGGCACCGGCGACGACGGCCAGTGCCGCCACTGCGATGCCCAACATGCGACGCGATACCATGGCGCAATCCAATCGCAACTTTGCGTCAGGAATTGGACGTCTTCGCGAGAAAGAAACCATGCTGGAGGCGGGAGCAAAGACGCGACGCCGGGCCTTGGGCCTTTAAGTCAGTATGCCGCCATATGCTTAAGGGTTTGTTGACCCGCCGGCGCGCATTCTGAAGACGGACCGTACCGTCCGAAAGGGACCCGTTTCATGCGTCGGCTGGCTTCACCGCTGCTCGGATTGGCGTTGTGCGCGAGCGCGCTTGGCGGATGCAGCATGTTCGGCGGCGCCGACCATGATGCCCCCCCGCGCGCCGCCGCGGCCGCCGACGCAACACCGATGGCGCCCGATATCGAGTCCAATGTCCGCAAGGCGCAGTTGATGCGCGTCAATGGCGACGTCGCCGGAGCGACCCGCATCCTCAGCCAGCTCATGCTGGTCTATCCCGACGATGCGCGCGTGGTCGGCGAGTACGGCAAGCTGCTGCTTCAGCAGAACCAGACGGCCGATGCCGTGCAGTTCCTGCGCCGCGCCATCCAATTGCAGCCCAACGACTGGATGCTGTATTCCGCGCTGGGCGTCGCCTACGACCAGGGGCGCGATTCGGCGAACGCCAAGCTTGCCTATGAACGGGCGCTGGCGTTGAAGCCGGGTGAGCCCGCCGTGCTGAACAATTTCGCCATGTCGCGCATGCTGGCCGGCGACAACGCGTCTGCCCGCACCTTGCTGCAGCAGGCCCAGGCCGGCGGTTCGACCGATCCCAGGATCGCGAGCAACCTTGCCTTGCTGGACCGCATCGCGCCGGTGGCACCGGTCGCGGCGGAACCGGCCCCGGCCCTCGCCGCGGCGGCGCCCACCGTGGCCCGCAAGCCGGTGGCGCGGGCTGTGTTGACGCCGGTGATCGTGCAATCGGCGCCCGCGCAGAACGCGATCGCGCAGGCCGCGCCGATGCCGCTGGCGCATAACGGCGTGATCATGCAGGCGGTGCCGTTCGATCCCCTCGCCGGGCCCGTGGCGCGCAATGGGCATGGCACCAAACTCGCCAAGGCGGCGCGGGCGCGCGCAACCGCAGCGGCGAAGCCGGCAACGAAGATCAAGCCGGCCGATAAGATCCCTGCGCTTCGTGCGGCGGCGGCCACGCCCGAGAACAAGGTCAAGCCGGCGGACCAAAAGCCCGCCGCGCCGCGCGCGACGGCCTCCGTCACGCCGCCCAAAAAGGGCAAGCCGCTGGACAAGATCCCCGCGCTGCGCATGACGGCGGACGCAAACAAGCCTTGAATTGACCCCCTCCGCCCTTCGCCGCTGACGCGGCTACGGGCACCTCCCCCGTCAGCGTGCTTCGCACGCACGGGTGAGGCGGACCTCGACTGGGTCTCGTTCGTCGACCATCGGTCGATGATGCAAGCGACGTTAACGCTTCTGACGCCGTCGCGGTCCGCCTCCCCGCATGCGCGAAGCGCATCGGTGGGGGAGGTGGCCGTAGCACCGTCAGGTGCGAAGGGCGGAGGGGGCAAAACTAGTGATGCCCCGTCATGTGCATGATCTTCATGATCGCGGGGCCCAGGATCACCACGAACAGGCAGGGCAGGAAGAACACGATCATCGGCACGGTGAGCTTGGCGGGCAGCGAGGCGGCCTTCTTCTCGGCCTCCGCCATGCGCATCTCGCGATTTTCCTGCGCGGCGACGCGCAGCGCCTGGCCCATGGGCGTGCCGTACTTCTCCGCCTGGTTGAGCGCGGTCGCGACCGCCTTGACGCCGGAATGGCCGCAGCGCGCCGCCAGATTCTCGAACGCCTGGCGGCGATCGGGCAGATAGGACAACTCCGCCGTGGTCAGGCCGAACTCCTCGGCGAGTTCGCTCGACTGCACGCCGATCTCGGCGGCGACGCGCTGGAACGCGGATTCCACCGACATGCCGGACTCGACGCAGATCAGGAGCAGGTCGAGCGCGTCGGGAAAGGCGCGCATGATCGATTGCTGGCGGCGCGCGATCTGGTTGTTGAGGAAGAGGTCCGGCAGATAGAATCCGAGAAGCGACGCGCCGACCGAGACGGTCAGCTTCATCGTCATGGTCCACTGGAAATGGGAGATGACGAAGAGATAGAACAGCGCGAAGGCGAACACCGCGAACGGCATCACGAAGCGGAAGAACATGAAGGTCACGACGGGGCCCTGGCCGCGATAGCCGGCGCGGGCGAGCTTCTCGCGCGTGTCTTCCGATTCGAGCAGGTTGCCCAGCTTGAAACGGTCCAGCGTGGATTTCATGTAGCCGACCGGCTGGCTGCGCAGCGCGCCGCGCTTGGCGTTCAGGGCGGCGAGATGCTTGGCGCGCAATTCCTCGCGCCGCTGCGCCACCGCCTTCAGGCGTGCGCCGAGCCCGTCGCGGTTGGCCATCGGCAGGCCGAGCGTGACGATGGTGGCGAAGGCGAAGATCGCCGCGCAGGCCGTCGCCACGAAGGTCGGATCGAACAGGATGTCGAGGAAGCCCACGCTCAGCATCGGCGTTTCCTCACGATTTGAAGTTGATCATTTTGCGCATCACCGCGATGCCGGTCGCCATCCAGACGGCGCAACCCAGGAGCATGAGATTGCCCATGCGCTCGGTGAAGAGCAGCGAGATATAGCCGGGCGTCGTCAGATAGACGATGCCCATCACGCCGGGCGGCAGCGAGCCGATGATGGCGGCCGAGGCCTTGGCCTCCGACGACATCGCCTTGACCTTGCCGATCAGCCGCTTTCGGTCGCGCAGCACGCCGGCGAGGTTGCCCAGCGCCTCCGACAGATTGCCGCCGGATTTCTGCTGGATCGTCATGACGATGCCGAAGAAGCTCACTTCCGGGGTCGGCATGCTCTCATACATCTTCTTCACGCCCTGCTCGAGCGTGACGCCGACCTTCAGGCCCTCGCACAGCCGGTTGAATTCGCTGCCGCACGGATCGGGCAGTTCGCGCGCGACGATGCGCAGCGCCTCGTTGGTCGGAAGGCCCGATTTCACGCTTCGCACGATGACGTCGATCGCGTTGGCGAATTCGTTGGTGAAGGCTTTCTCGCGGCGGCCCTTGAGGAAGCCCAGAACCCAGCGCGGCAAGCCGAGCAGGCAGACGAAACCGACCAGCGCGGTGACGATCAATCCCTGGCCCGACAGAGCGCACAGCAGGGTCATGACCCCGGCGAAGCTGGCCGCCGCGATCCAGTAGACGCGGGGCGAGGTGTTGGGCAGGCCGGCCTGGTCGAGACGCTGGCGCAGCGTGACCTTCTGCTTGCGCTCGGCCTGCTTGCTTTCGATCTCCTTGAGCAGCACCTGAACGTTCTTGCGCTTGAGCGCCGCGGTGTCCGGCGTCTTGCCACCGCGACCGGCGGCCTGCGGCCGGGCGATGGAACTGACGCGCCTGGCCGAGCGGTTGTCGCCGCCGGCAAAGGCATAGACGGCGCCGCCGAGCGCCAGGAAGGTGAAGACCGTGGCCAGGAGGTAGATCATCGCCAGCTCACTGCTGGAGCTGATCGAGCGCGTCGGCCAGTTCGCGTTCGAGGTTGAAGTAGCGGGCGCGATCCCAGAAGTTCGGGCGCACGATGCCGGTGCCCAGATGCTTGCCCTTGAGGCGGCCGGTCTCGTCCTCGCCGGAGATCTCGTAGTTCATCAGATCCTGGGTGATCACGACTTCGCCTTCGGTGCCGACGACCTCGGTGATCTTGGTGATGCGGCGGCTGCCGTCGCGCAGGCGTTCGGCCTGCAGGATGACGTCGATCGATCCGACGATCATCTCGCGAATGGTCTTGGTCGGCAGCGAGAAGCCGCCCATGGTGATCATGGATTCCAGGCGACTCATCGCCTCACGCGGAGAGTTGGCGTGCAGCGTGCCCATCGAGCCGTCATGGCCGGTGTTCATCGCCTGCAGCAGGTCGAACGCCTCGGGTCCGCGCACTTCGCCCACGATGATGCGCTCGGGACGCATGCGCAGACAGTTCCGGACGAGATCACGCATGGTGATCTGGCCCTGGCCCTCCAGGTTGGGCGGGCGGGTTTCCAGGCGCACGACATGGGGCTGCTGCAATTGCAGTTCGGCGGCGTCCTCGCAGGTGATGACGCGCTCGTCCGCCTCGATATAGGCGGTCATGCAATTGAGGAGCGTGGTCTTGCCCGAGCCGGTGCCGCCGGAGATCAGGACGTTGGCGCGGCAACGGCCGATGACGCTGAGCACGCGCGCGCCGGCCGGGCTGATGGAGCCGAACTTGACGAGATCGTCGAGCGTCAGCTTGTCCTTCTTGAACTTGCGGATGGTGAGCGTGGGCCCGTCGAGCGCCAGCGGCGGCGCGATCACGTTGACGCGGGAGCCGTCGAGCAGGCGCGCGTCGCAGATCGGCGAACTTTCATCGACGCGGCGGCCGACCTGGCTGACGATGCGCTGGCAGATGTTCATCAGCTG
>CAZMHP010000045.1:0-17167 GCA_964566095.1 uncultured Rhizobium sp.
TCCGGCACAGCCGCTCGATGACGGACGTCACCGTCATGCCTTCGGCGCGCGCCGGAAAGGTGAGCGCCATGCGATGGCGCAGCACCGGCTGGGCCAGCGCTTCCACGTCGTCGGTCGACGGCGCCAGCCGCCCCTCGATCAGGGCACGGGCGCGCACCGCCAGCATGAAGGCCTGGCTCGCGCGCGGCCCCGGCCCCCAGGCCACCGCATCGCGGATGTCCTTGAAGCCCTCGTCGCCCGGCCGCGCCGCGCGCACCAGGCGCAGGATCGACTCGACGACCTTCTCGCCCACCGGGATGTGCCGCACGATCTGCTGCGCCATCATCAGATCGGCCGCGGTGCACACCGCGCCCGGCACGGCCTCTTCGCCGAAGGTGGTGGCCGCCAGCATGCGCCGCTCGGCCTCCTTGTCGGGATAGCCGATGTCGATCTGCAGCAGGAAGCGGTCGAGCTGCGCCTCGGGCAGGGGATAGGTGCCTTCCTGCTCCAGCGGATTCTGCGTCGCCAGGACATGGAACGGCCTGGGCAGGTCGTAGCGCTGCCCGGCCACGGTGACGTGCCGCTCCTGCATCGCCTGCAGCAGCGCCGATTGCGTGCGGGGCGAGGCGCGATTGATCTCGTCGGCCATCAGAAGCTGGGTGAACACGGGCCCGGGCAGGAAGCGGAAGGCGCGCTTGCCGGACGCCTCTTCCAGCACTTCGGAGCCGATGATGTCGGTGGGCATCAAATCGGGGGTGAACTGGATGCGCTTGCTGTCTAGGCCGAGCACGATGCCCAGCGTCTCGACCAGCTTGGTCTTGGCCAGACCGGGCACCCCGATAAGCAGGCCATGGCCTCCGGCAAGCAGCGTCACCAGCGTCTGCTCGATCACCGCGTCCTGGCCGAAGATCGCGTTGCCGACCGCCTCGCGCACCTTGGCCAGGGTGGCCGCGGCGCGCTCCAGATGGGCGGCGGCGCCAGAACTCTCAGCCACGATGTCGTTCATCAAGGAAGCCCGGATGCTTGGTTGCCGGTCCCTGTTGCCCACCCTATCTTGGTCTGGGATCGCCGGGACGTAGCGGTTATGTACCGCGCCGCTCCCGGCGCAACAAGGAAAACGCCCGCGCCGCACAGGGCTGTGATGGACGCGGCGGGATGGACATGACGAGCGGCCAACTGCCCCTGGGTCTTGCGAGCCTGCAGCGCGACGCGGCGCGGCTCGCCAAGCTGCCGCCGGTCGAGCGGTGGAACCCGGCCCATTGCGGCGACATCGACATCCGCATCGCGCGCGACGGCACCTGGTACCACCAGGGCAGCCCGATCGGGCGCAAGGAACTGGTGCGGCTGTTCTCCACCATCCTGCGCCGCGACCCGGACGGTTACGTTCTCGTCACCCCGGCCGAGAAGATGCGCATCGTGGTCGAGGACGTGCCCTTCCTCGCGGTGCTGATGGATGTCCGGGGCAGCGGGCGCCACCAATCGCTCGTCTTCACGACCAATGTCGGCGACGAGACGGTCGCCGGCCCGGACAATCCCATCCGCGTCGAGACCGATCCCATCAGCCAGGAGCCGGCGCCCTACGTCCATGTCCGCAAGGGGTTGGAGGCCCGCATCGCCCGCGCCGTGTTCTATCAGCTCGCCGATCTCGCCGTGCCGGGCGAAGGCGCGCATCGCGGCATGTTGGGCGTTTGGAGCGGCGGCGCGTTCTATCCCTTGGGCCGCCCGGAATGAGCGCGGCGACGGAGTCTCCCGCCGCGGTCGGCCGGCGCATCGTCGACGGCGGGCTGGAGCTGTTGCGCGCGCGGCTGCTGCGCGAGCCGCCGATGCTGCCGCTTGCCCCCACGCGCGGCGATTACGATCTCAATCCGCAGAACCGCCCATCCGCGCCGCCCAATCTCACCCAGGCCGCGGTGCTGGTGCCGCTGATCTATCGCGACGAGCCCAGGGTGCTGCTGACGCAGCGCACCGACACGCTGTCCAGCCATGCCGGCCAGGTGTCGTTTCCCGGCGGCCGCGCCGATCCCAAGGACATATCTCTCGTGGAAACCGCCTTGCGCGAGACGCAGGAGGAGACCGGCATCGAACCGGCCTTCGTCACCGTCGCCGGCTTCCTCGACGCCTACGAGACCGGCACCGGCTACGCCATCCTGCCGGTCGTCGGAATCCTGAGCGAAGGCTTCGCGCTCAGTCCGCACGAGGGGGAAGTGGCGGAGATCTTCGAAGTGCCGCTCGCCTTCCTCCTCGATCCCGCCAACCGCCAACGCGACACGCGCGAATTCCGCGGCGTCACGCGCAGCTTCTACGCGTTCCGCTACGACGGCCATTACATCTGGGGCGCGACGGCGGCCATGCTGGTCGATTTCGGCGATCGGATCGCAGCGCCATGACGCGCACGATCCTCGAACGCCTGCTGCTCTTCGCGCTGCCCTTCATTCTCTACGGCATCTATCTCGTGGCGCTTCGGGCCCGGCCGCAACCGTCCGTGCGCCGCCATCCCTGGACGCTGCTTGTCATTGCCGGGCTGGCGCTGGTCGCGTTGAGCTTCGTTATATGGGGCTTCACCGAAGGCGAGCCGACGACAGGCACCTATGTCGCGCCGCATGTCGTGAACGGCCAGGTCGTTCCGGGCTATGTTGTGCCGTCGCCGCAGGACAAGCCCCAAGGCAAGCCCAAGTGAAGCTCGATCCCAAACGCCATCCCTGGATGACCGCGCCGGAAACGCGCGCGGTGCTGGCGGCGCTCGGCGGCGAGGGCAAATTCGTCGGCGGCGCGGTGCGCAACGCATTGCTCGGCTGGCCTGTCGCCGATGTCGACATCGCCACGCCGCTGCTGCCGGACGCGGTCACGCGCCGTCTGAAGGCCGCCGGCCTGGGCGCGGTGCCGACCGGCATCGAGCACGGCACGGTAACCGCGGTCGCGAACGGCAAGCCTTACGAGATCACCACGCTGCGCCGCGACGTCGCCACCGACGGTCGCCGCGCGGTCGTGGCTTTCACCACCGATTATGCGCAAGACGCGCAGCGGCGCGACTTCACCATGAACGCGCTTTACGCCGATGAAGACGGCACGATCCTCGACACGGTCGGCGGCGTCGCGGATGCGCAAGCCGGCCGGGTCCGCTTCGTCGGCGACGCCACGACCCGCATCCGCGAGGATTTCTTGCGCATCCTGCGCCTCTTCCGCTTCCACGCCTGGTACGGCAAGGGCGCGCTCGACGGCGATGCCTTGCGCGCCGCGGCGGCGGAAAAGGGCGGCTTGACGCTGCTCGCCGGCGAACGCGTGCAAAAAGAGATGCTGCGCCTGCTCGAGGCACCCGATCCGATGCCCGTGCTGCGCCAGATGGCGGCGGCCGGTATTCTTCCCGACATTCTGATCGGCAATCTCGATCTGCATCGCCTCGAACGGTTGGTGAAGATCGACAGCGACGCCTTCTTCACGCCCGACGCCATCCTGCGCCTCGCCGCCCTGTTGCCCAACGCGGCGGCCGAGGCGCGCGCGGTGGCGCAGGAGTGGCGGCTCTCCAACGCAGCTGCCGATCGCCTCGCCGACATCGCCGGCGCGCGCGAGAAGATCGTCTCTTATCTGTCGGTGAAGGAAGTGCGCAAGCTGCTCTACCGGCTGGACGCGCCGCGCTTCAAGGATCGCGTGTTCCTCAAATGGGCGCAGGACCCCAAGGAGTCGAACGCCATCAACTGGCGCATGCTGCTTGCCGTCGCCGATTCCTGGGAACGGCCGCGCTTTCCGCTGACGGGCCGCGAGGTGATGCTGGCCGGTGTGCCCGAAGGACCGCTGATCGGCCGCATCCTGCAGGAGGTCGAGGATTGGTGGATCGACGCCGACTTCCTCGACGACGAATTCTCAATCGCCGAACGGCTCAAAGCCGTCGTTCAGGCGACGGCGTATTAGAGCAATTCCAGGAAAAGTGCGGCCGATAGCGTCAACGTCTTCGGCGCTTTCCGTCCGGAATTGCGACCAAACAATAATTTAGAGTGGTTCACCGATTCCATGAAGCGGTGAACCGCTCTAGCGGAACTGCCGGATGTTGTGCAGGAAGAACTTGATCGTCTCGGGATGCGGGCGGCTGGTCAGGTTGAGGATCGAGATCAGCTGCTGCAGCAGGAACGCGTCGTTTCTCGGACCGGCCTGATTGTTCTCGTCCTGAATGGGAATGGCATCGACCGTCTGGCCGTCGCGGTTGCCGTGCCGGAAGACCAGGCCGACGACGTTTCCGACTCTGCGCAACCAGTCCTCACGCAGCTCGCTCGCCTTTCCGGTCGGTTGGTCTTTGACGTTGCTCCGCGCGACGGTCACGAGCAGCCTCCCCAGATTGCCCGAGCCGTCCCCGTTCGGCGGGTGAATAAGGCGGACACTTTCGATCGTGCCCGAAATGAATTCGACCCGCTTGTTTAGGAAAAGCGACCAGACGAGCAGCCGGTGCGCCGTCGCCGATGGCCGCATGAACGGCGAATCCCCTTTCGTGACGTTCACGATGCGGACGTCGGGCTCCAACTCCAGTTCCATCAGGTCGAACAGTTCGCGGATCGGCAACCCGGTCAGCGCCTCTTCGAGAAATTTGAAGCGAGTCCGGTTCGTACCGCGGCGGTATTCGTCCGAACTGGTCGCGCGCGCCATCGCGCGGCCGAGCTCCTTATAGGCCAGGTACTTCGCCCGGTCGGTCGGCGAGCCGTTGCTGCGCATGCCGAAGCAAAGCTCGTTCAACAGCGCTTTATGGTCGAAGTCCTTGATGCCCAGCCTCAGGATGTCGATCAGCGCGCCGTCGCCCTGACCGGATACCACGACGAATTTGCGCAGGCTCGGATTGCTGTCGCCGTCGGGTTTGAGCTCGGGAAGCACGCCCTGCTTGACCGCCTGGAATGCGGCATCGTCGTTCTCCCAATAGCCTTTGGAGATCGTGAAGGGGGCCAGTTCCGCAACGTCCCCGATCGGCTTTGCCGCTGCCGGGTGACCCTCGTCGGGACCAAGGACATGCCACCACCCGTTGCCCTCAGGAATGACCTGTACATCTCTTTCCTTGCCGAAGCCGGTCGTAATGACCACGGCGTCGCCGACGACGAATCGTTCCTTGCCGTTGCAGTTGAAGTACACGTGATAGAGGGAATCGGCGATGACGATGCGAGTCGCGACGCACCCCTTGTGCTCGATGATGCGGCGCTCGCCATAGCGCCTCTGCACGCGCGCCTTTTCTTGCCGGTAGCTTGCCAAGATGTCCGCCGTCACCTTGTCGGCGGAGCCCGCCGGCCAGGGAAACAGTGGGATGCCGGAATCGTTCTGCTTCGTCGCCGATCGCGGCCAATCATTGTCCAGGATGTTGGCCGGCCAGTCGTAGCAGGTCGGATGGATGAAGCGGTGCTTGGCCCCGGACAGATGGCCGAGCAGCTCGGACCTTTGTTCGATCAGGCGCACCTGAATGCGCGTTGCCGCGGCGGCGACCGCGGTGGTCAGGCCGCTCAGGCCGCCGCCGATGACGACAAGGCTCATATCGGGGGGGAAGCGGCCGCTCTTGTGGATGGCATGCACGAAGCTCAGCGCTCGGCCCTGCTGCGTCGCGAAGGTCTTGGTGCCCTCGAAACATCCCAGGACGAAGATGTTTTCCGGTTCGCCGTCGCGGGGACGGTACTGCAGGGCGCGAAGCAACTGGTTGGCGTCCATGCGATTGAGTTCGACGATCTGCTTGGCGACCGCGACCGGGCGATTGTCCAGCGTCTCCTGTAGCTCGCGCTGGAAGTCCATCCAGTCCGACGAAGCGGCGCTGAGCATGATGGGGCAGCGGATCTCGTCCCCGAAGCGAAACGTCCCGCAGGCCTTCGCGTCCTTGTTGAGGGAGCTTCCGGCGCAGGCGAGAACCGGGATCACCACCTGTATGCCCAGTTGACCGGCGGTGCCGGTCTTCTCCTTCAATATACGGTCGATGGTGGCGATGACGGTTTCGCTCAGGAAGGCGGACGTCCCAAAGCTGGTGCAGCCGGCCACGATGATGGCCTTCAACTTGCGCTCCGGCGGCGCATAGGGGTTGGGCATGATCGTGATCCACACGAAGTCCATGACGACGTCGGCTTCGGGGCTGCCATTCGCGTCGAGATGGGTCGGCGCGTCGGGGCCGGGCTTCAGTTCGATCGGAACGAGATAGGCGGAGTCCAGATGCTTGCGCGACTCCTCATTGCGATTGACGAGGAGCCGCCGAGGGCGGATCGGTTCGCGGGTGAGCAATTTCCGGGTGAGATCCTCCACGATGTTCTTGCCGTTCGGCGGATCGGCCTTCTTGAAGTGCGGCCCGACCGCCAGCAGGGCATGCGCCAGATCGGCGTCGATCCGGTCGGTCAGGATGGCGTGGGGGTTCTGGACATAGACGATGGGAAAGGGAATGCAGGGCCGGCTGATGCGGGTGTAGTATTCGTCGTGATGTTCGCTGGCGCGGTTTTCGTATTCCATGACCGCGCGCGAGACGACGTTGGAACGTGGACCGCCGATGCAGATCAGATGATGGTCGCGGACGCGCTGGTCGATTTGCAGGCGGTCGGCGGGAAACGTGATTTCGACCGACGACCGCGCGCAAAAAGGAGTTTCCAGCGATTCGCGGACGACCGGATCGGACGGCCGGCCCGGGCTGCCGGAATGCGCCGCCTCGAAAACGACCATCACGTCCGCGGAATCCTGCCCCTTCAGCGTCGCGATGACGTTGTCGTAACCTTGCGCGGGAACTTCCCGCGGGGTGCCCGCCGCATGAGGTTGACCCGCGCCATTGCCGCGCATCAGCCGGCGCATCCGGTCCAGGATGGTCACGTTGTCGGTGGCCTGGCGGCCCGCCGATGCGGGACGGCCGTTTCCTACGCCCATCGTGCAAAGACCCCCCGCGTACCCCGTTATTGGTTAAATCCTACGGTTGTGGAGGCTCGGGGGTCAATTTGCCGAAGGCCGATATTTCGCGTGTATCGTTTTTCCTTGGCGATTGCGGTGAAAAGCACGCATCACATCATTGTATGAGAGGCGCCGATCGGCCCCGGCCAAGGTCTCAACAAGGTTAATGTCATGCCCTTCGCGATCCTCGAGACGCTCTCGCTCCCCGGCAACCCCTATAAGACGAACGACGACGCCTTCGGCCATGTCGACAACGCGGCCGTCGTGCTCGATGGCGCCACCAGTCTCGGCGATCCCTTGATGCCGGGCGACAGCGACGCCGCCTGGCTGGCGCATTTCGGCGCCCGCCGGCTGATGGCGCATGTCCGCGACGGCGATGCGCCGGTCGATGCGTTGCGCTACGCGCTCGCCGATGCGCAAAAGTCGTTCGAAGCGTTGCGCCGCAGGCCGCCGGCGCAGGCATGGGAGATTCCGTTCGCCTCGATGGCCTTCGCGGTCGAAGCGCCGGGCGGTTTCGATTTTCTGCGCTTCGGCGATTGCGCGGGGCTGCTGGCGCGCCCCGGCGAAGCGGTCGAAATCCTGGGCGAATCCTTCGCCGCCAAGGCGCATGAGGCGCGCCTCGCCGCGAAGTCGGCCAAGGAAAAGGGTGTCGCGCCGGCGGCGGCCGACAACCTTCCCGAATTCCTGCCCATGCTGCGCAAGGCGCGCGATCGCGTGAACCGCGGCGATCACTGGCTGTTCAGTCCCGATCCGCGCGCCGCCGATCACGTCGCGCGCCAGCATGTTGCCGCGCCGAAAGGCGCCATGCTGCTGTTGGCGTCCGATGGGTTCCTCGCACTCGCCACCGATTACAGCGCCTACACGGCGGACAGTTTTTTCGCGAAGGCCGTGTCGGGCGGCCTTGCCGCTTTGGCCGAAGAACTGCGCGCCATCGAGGAGGCCGATGCCGACGGCCGCAAATTTCCGCGCTTCAAGAAAAGCGACGACGCGACGGCGGTGCTGCTCAGGATCGCCTAAGCCGGCATCCCATGCATCATCATCATGCCGCCTTGCCAGATCATCTTGATCGCGATGTAGAGCACGATGAAAAGACCGGCATAGCTGATCCAGGCATGGCGGTTCAGCACGCGCGCGATCACGCTGGCGGCGACGCCCATCAGGCCGATCGACAGCATCAGTCCGATGGCGAGCACGATGTAGTGCTTCTGCGCCGCGCCGGCCACGGCGAGCACATTGTCCAGCGACATCGAAAGATCCGCCGCGGCGATCTGCACCACGGCGCGGCGCACCATCGCCGCGCTCGCTTCCGCGCTATAGGGACCGCCCAGCTTGTCGGAACATGCGTCCAGCGCCGCGAGCGATTCCTTCTCTGCCGCCGCGTCGCGGATATCGCGATAGAGCTTCCAGCACACCCACAGCAGCAGGATTCCGCCGGCGAACATCAGCCCGATGACCTCGAGCAGCTCCACGGTGAGCGACGCCAGCACGACGCGCGCCACCACCGCCGCCACCAGGCCCCAGAAGATCACCTTGCGCCGGATCACCAGCGGCACGCGCGATGCCGCCATGCCGATGACGACCGCGTTGTCGCCCGCCAGCACGACGTCGATCAGCACGACCTGAAGCAGCGCGAAAAAACCGCCGTGACTGAACAGGAAATCCAAACGAACTACCTCAAAGCGAATTCAGGGCCAGCGGGCTTCCGGCGGCATCGACACGAGGATGGCGTCGATGTTTCCGCCGGTTTTCAGGCCGAATTGCGTCCCACGGTCCCACAAAAGGTTGAATTCCACGTAGCGGCCGCGGCGCACGAGCTGGTGGTCGCGGTCGGCCGCGGTCCAGGCAAGCTCCATTCGCCTCCTGACGATTTGGGGATAGATGTCGGCAAATGCGAGTCCCACGTCGCGGGTAAAGGCGAAATCCTTCTCCCAATCGCCGCTGTCGAGCCGGTCATAGAAGATTCCGCCCGCCCCGCGCGGCTCCTGGCGATGGGGCAGGTAGAAATACTCGTCACACCATTTCTTGAACCGGGCGTAGTAGTCCGCGCCATGCGCGTCACAGGCGCGCTGCAGCGCAGCATGGAAGTCGCGGGCATCGTCGCCGCTGCGTTCGGGGAACATCGGCGTCAGATCCGCGCCGCCGCCCCACCACGCCCTGGTCGTCACCATATGGCGGGTGTTCATGTGCACCGCCGGCACGTGCGGGTTCTGCATATGCGCGATCAGCGAGATGCCGGACGACCAGAAGCGCGGGTCTTCCTCGGCGCCGGGGATGGTCGCGGCGAATTCCGGCGAGAATGTTCCGTACACGGTCGATACGTTGACGCCGACCTTCTCGAACACGCGCCCCTTCATCACGCTCATCACGCCGCCGCCGGCGTCCGGGCCGTCCTCGCCCGGGCGCGACCAGGCCGTGCGTTCGAAACGGCCCGGCGGGCGGTCCGCCAACTGGCCGGCATGGTCGGCCTCGATCGCTTCGAACGCGGCGCAGATCTTGTCGCGCAGGCTTTCGAACCAGGCGCGCGCGCGCGCCTTGTGATCGTCCGCCGCCTTCCCCGCCGTCATGGAAACATCCCCGTCTGCCGCAACGCCTCGCCCAATACCATCGCGCCGGCTTGCGCCACATTGATCGAACGCAGGCCCGATTTCATCGGAATTCGCAAGCGCGCGTCCGCCGCCGCGTGAACGTGATCGGGCACGCCGGCGCTCTCGCGGCCGAGCAGGATGGCGTCGTCAGGGTGGAAGGAAAACTCCGTATACGCGGTGCCGCCATGGGCGGTGAGCAGCACAATACGGCCCACATGCTGCGCCGCGAACGCCTCCCAGGAGGCATGCCGCCGGTAGTCCGCGCGGTCCAGATAATCCATCCCGGCCCGCCGCATCTGCGCCTCGCCGAACACAAAACCGAGCGGCTCGACGATGTCGATGCCGACACCCAGGCAGGCACCCAGCCGCAGCAGGGTTCCGCAATTCTGCGGGATATCGGGCTCGAAAAGGACTAGGCGCATGAAGCCTCGTTGACTGAAACTAAAATTTCCTTTATAGGAAATAATATAAAGGAAATTCTATAATGACCAAATATGGCCGCCTGGGCGATTATTTGCGAGGCCAGGGCCGGGAAGTTGTCCCGATGACGTTCGCCGAAATCGAGCGTGTCACGGGCGTCAAACTGCCGGCCTCGCAGAAGCATCAGGCGTGGTGGAGCAACAGCACCTCGAACAACGTGATGACCCAGGTCTGGCTCGACGCCGGCTACAAGTCGGAGCAGGTCGATGTGGCGGGCCGCAAGCTCGTCTTCCGCCGTATCGCGCGCCCGCCAACAAGCCTTCAGGAGGAGCCGCGAATGTTCAAACCCGCAGAACCGAGTTCAAAGCCGCATGAAAAAAAAATGGATCGCCATCCAGCTTTTGGCGCGATGAAGGGCATGATGACGATCGAGCCCGGGTATGACATCGCCAGCTCCGATCCGGAAATCGTCGCGGAATGGGATGCGTCGATCGAGCGCCGGGCGGCATTGATCGAATCCGGCTTGAAGCGCAAGCCGTGACGCAGTCCGTCCTTCTGGATACCTGCGCCTGCATCTGGCTCTTGGAAGGCACGCTTTCGGCGACTGCCCATGGGGCGTTGGTGGACGCCCACGCTGCGGACGTCACAAGCTTCGTCTCGCCCGTCACGGCGTTGGAGATCGCCACGCTCAGCCGCAAGCGCCGGGCGAAATCGCCGCTCGATCCGCAAAGGTGGTTCAGCAATGTCCTAAGCCAGCCAGGTCTGGCGTTGAGTGCGATGCCGCCAGCGGTTCTGATGGCCTCCCAGTTTCTTCCGGACTACGCAGACGGCGATCCCTTCGACCGCATCATCGCCGCCACGGCGCGCGAATATGGCTACACCGTGATGACGCGCGACGCCGCGCTGCTCGACTATGGGAGGCGGGGCTACCTCGCCGTGCTGGAGTGCTGACCCGGTCCCATCGGTCAAGCCCGTGAAATTCCGGCATTTTATGCGTCATCGTGCCGCAAGACCCTCAGATTCCATCCCTCTATTTTACCGACCGCAAAGCGGCGCGCGCTTGAGATTCCCGGGGACGGTGCGCACGCGAATTCCCGCCGCCCGGAGCGTCACGAACGAATAAAGGTGAAGCCTTGGCCACCAGCACGACCGCCGAACCAACGCGGCGCGACTTTCTCTACGTAGCCACGGGCGCTATGGCCGCGGTCGGCGCCGCCGCCGCCGCCTGGCCCTTCATCGACCAGATGAACCCCAGCACCGCGGTGCTGGCGCTCGCCTCGATCGAGGTCGATCTGACGCCGATCCAGGTCGGCCAGTCCATCACCGTCAAATTCCGCGGCCACCCGCTTTTCGTGCGCCGCCGCTCGCCCAAGGAGATCGCCGAGGCCAAGGCCGTTGCGCTGTCAGACCTGCCCGATCCGATCGCGCGCAACTTGAACCTGCCCGACGACGCGCCGGCGACCGACGCCAACCGCGAGACCAAGGCCGAGTGGCTGATCGTCTCGGGCGTCTGCACCCATCTGGGCTGCACCCCAACCGCCTTCGAGGGCGATTTCGGCGGCTGGCTCTGCCACTGCCACGGTTCGCAATACGACACCGCCGGACGCATCCGCAAAGGCCCGGCGCCGCAGAACCTCGAAATCCCGGTCTATTCCTTCCTGTCGCCCACCCGCATCAAAGTCGGTTGAGGAGCTTATAGATGTCCGGTCCATCGACCTATGTGCCGCAGACGGGCTTCACCCGCTGGCTCGATTCGCGCCTGCCGCTCGTGCGCTTCGCGCACGACACGATGCTCACCTTCCCGACGCCGCGTAACCTGAACTTCTGGTACGCGTTCGGCGCCATCCTGACCTTCTGCCTCGGCGTGCAGATCGTCACCGGCATCGTGCTCGCCATGCACTACACGACCAGCGCCATGGTCGGTTCGGTGCCCGGCTCCAGCCTGGCCTTCGACAGCGTCGAGAACATCATGCGCGACGTGAACTATGGCTGGCTGCTGCGCTATGTGCATTCCAACGGCGCCTCGATGTTCTTCCTTGCCGTCTACGTCCACATGTTCCGCGGCCTTTATTACGGCTCCTACAAGGCGCCGCGCGAGGTGCTCTGGATCCTCGGCGTCATCATCTATCTGCTGATGGTGATGACGGCGTTCATGGGCTACGTGCTGCCCTGGGGCCAGATGTCGTTCTGGGCCGCGACCGTGATCACCAATCTGTTCTCGTCGCTCGACCAGGTGACCGGCGGCCTGAAGGTGGGCAGCCATATCGCCACATGGCTGTGGGGCGATTTCGCGGTCGGCGACGCGACGCTGAACCGCTTCTTCTCGCTGCACTACCTGCTGCCCTTCATCATCGCCGCCGTGGTCGGCCTGCACATCTGGGCGCTGCACGTGCCGGGCAACAACAATCCGCTGGGCATCGACGTGAAGGGGCCGCAGGACACCGTGCCCTTCCACCCCTATTACACGTCGAAGGACGCGTTCTATGTCGGGCTCTTCGCCATCCTGTTCGCGGTGCTGGTGTTCTTCGCGCCCGACTTCGTCGGCAATCCGGACAATTACATCCCGGCCAATCCGCTGGTAACGCCGGCCGATATCGTGCCCGAATGGTACCTCCTGCCGTTCTACGCGATGCTGCGGTCGATCCCGCAGAAGCTGATCGGCGTCTTGGTGCTGGGCGGCGCGATCCTGACGCTCGCCTTCATTCCCTGGCTCGACACCAGCCGGGTGCGGTCCAACCGCTTCCGCCCCCTGATGAAGCAGTTCTTCTGGCTGTTCGTGGTGGACTGCCTGATCCTGGGCTATTGCGGTTCCAAGGGTGTCGACGCGACGGTGCCGGGCGTTCCGCTCCTGCCGCTCGTCTGGGTCGCACGCATCGGCACGGCCTATTACTACGCCTTCTTCTGGCTGATCATGCCGATCGTCGGCATCATCGAAACGCCCAAGCCGCTTCCCGACTCGATCGCCAAATCCGTGCTCGGCGCCCACGCCGCGCCAGCCGAGTGAGGACATCCATGCGCTTCGCCCTTTTCGCTGGCCTCGCCCTCGGCCTTACGCTTGCCCAACCGGCACTCGCCGCCGACGGCGATCAAAAGCCGCTCAAGGACGTGTCCTTCTCCTTCGAAGGTCCGCTCGGCATGTTCAACCGCGCCGACCTGCAGCACGGCTTCCAGGTCTACAAGGAAGTCTGCTCGGCCTGTCACAGCCTCAACCGCGTCGCCTTCCACACGCTCGATGAAGCCGGCGGCCCCGGCTTCACCGAGGCGCAGATGAAAGCCATCGCCGCCGGTTACAAGGTCGATGCGGGCCCCAACGACAAGGGCGAGACGGTCGACGACAAGGGCAATCCGCTCACCCGCGCCGGCATCCCGGCCGATCACTTCCCGCCGCCCTTCCCGAACGAAGAGGCGGCGCGTACGGCCAATGGCGGCGCGCTGCCGCCCGATCTGTCGCTGATCGAGAAGGCGCGCGCCGGCGGCGCACACTACGTCTACTCGCTGATCACCGGCTTCCACGAGACGCCGCCGGCCGGCTTCAAGGTGACGGCGAACAAGTACTACAACCCCTATTTCATCGGCTGGAACATCTCGATGCCGCCGCCGCTCACCGACGGTCAGGTGACCTTCGTCGACGGCGCGCCCAACAAGATCGCGGACGAGGCCTATGCCGTCGCGACCTTCCTCGCCTGGACGAGCGAGCCGCATCTGGAAGACCGCCATCGCATCGGCGTGGGCGTGATGATCTTCCTGATCGTGCTGTCGGGGCTGCTGTATCTCTCCTACCGCCGGGTGTGGAAAGACACCGCGCATTAGTCGACACACAAATGTCATGGCCCGCGAATGCGGGCCACCCAGTTGACGCCGGAATGAACCTCCACAAGTTCGCTCCGGCGTCTTCATTTCGGCTTCGAACTTGTTATCACCTGGGCGGCCCGCATTCGCGGGCCGTGACACGATTGGAAGGCATGCTAAAAACGACCCCATGACCAGAACCGTCCTCGGAGTCATCGGCGGCAGCGGCGTCTATGACATTCCCGGCCTCGAACGCCCACGCTGGAAATCCATCAAGTCGCCGTGGGGGCGGCCGTCGGACGCGCTGCTGTTCGGCACCTACAAGGGCACCGATCTGGTCTTCCTGCCGCGCCATGGCCGCGGCCATATCCAGACGCCGTCGACGATCAACTACCGCGCCAATATCGACGTCCTCAAACGCGCCGGCGTCACCGATCTGATCAGCGTCAGCGCCTGCGGCTCGCTCAAGGAAGAGTTGCCGCCCGGCACCTTCGTCATCGCCGACCAGTTCATCGACCGCACCTTCGCGCGCGAGAAGAGCTTCTTCGGCCCCGGCATGGTGGCGCATGTCTCCATGGCCCATCCGGTGGACGCCCATATCGCCGGCCAGCTCGCCATCGCCTGCGCGGAGGAAGGCATCGCCTACGCCCGCGGCGGCTCCTACATCTGCATCGAAGGGCCGCAATTCTCGTCGCTGGCGGAGAGCAATCTCTACCGCTCCTGGGGCTGCAGCGTGATCGGCATGACCGCGATGCCCGAGGCCAAGCTCGCCCGCGAGGCGGAGCTGCCCTATGCCATCGTCGCCATGGTCACCGATTTCGACTGCTGGCACCCCGGCCACGACCACGTCACCGTCGATGCCGTGGTCAAGGTCATGCACGCCAATGCCGATCACGCGCGCAAGCTGATCATGAATGTCGCCGGCAAGCTCGGGCCGGAGCATCGACCGTCGCCGGGGATCGAGCACATCCTCGACACCGCGCTGATGACCGCGCCGGACAAGCGCGACCCGCGCCTCTTGCGCAAGCTCGACGCCGTCGCCGGCCGTGCTCTGCCCAAAAGGGCGCCCAAGGCGCGCAAGGCCAAAGCAAAAAAGCGCAAGTGACGGAGGGGCCGAAACCCGGTAAGGGATTGCAGTAACTCCCGGGCCCCCGCCATGGACTTCAAGACCGTCATCCGGACCATTCCGGATTACCCCAAGCCCGGCATCATGTTCCGCGATGTCACGACGCTGATGGGCAACCCGCGCGCTTTCCGCCGCGCGATCGATGAGTTGGTGCAGCCTTATGCCGGCACCCGCATCGACAAGGTCGCCGGCATCGAGGCGCGCGGCTTCATCCTGGGCGGCGCGGTGGCGCACCAGCTCTCCACCGGCTTCGTGCCGGTGCGCAAGAAGGGCAAGCTGCCCTTCACCGTGCTGGGCGAGGATTACGACCTCGAATACGGCCAGGATCGGGTCGAGATCCATACCGACGCGGTGATCCCGGGCGAGAACGTCATCGTGGTCGACGATCTGATCGCCACCGGCGGCACCTGCGTCGCCGCGATCAAGCTGCTCGAGCGCGCCGGCGCCAACGTGATCGGCTGTTCCTTCGTGATCGATCTGCCCGAACTGGGCGGTGCCGACAAGATCCGCAAGCTTGGCAAGCAGGTGACGACCTTAGTGGCCTATGAGGGCCACTAGCTTTCCTCTCCCGCTTGCGGGAGAGGACGCAAAATCCTGCACTTGGCGAAGCGCGTAGCGAAGCCAAGTGCTTGGATTTTGCTCGGTGAGGGGAACGCCGCTTGTGACGGTCCCTCACCGTCCGACAGCGGCCGCTGTCGGACCGCTTCGCTCGCCGACCTCTCCCGCAAGCGGGAGAGGTATTCGTCCCTCGAACGGATGGACCGCCCATGAAACTCTACACCAACACCGCATCCCCCTTCGCGCGCAAATGCCGCGTCGTTGCGCACGAACTCAAGCAGAAGCTCGAAGAGATCGAGGTCGCGGCGCGCGACGACGAGCATCTGCGCCGCATCAACCCGCTCAAGAAAATTCCCATCCTCATCCTCGACGACGGCTCGGCGCTGTTCGACAGCCGCGTGATCTGCGAATATCTCAACCACATGGGCGGCGGAAAATTCTTCCCCGGCATGAATCTGTGGCGCCAGAGCACCGGCCGCTGGAAAGCGATGGGATTGCACGCGCTGGCCGACGGCATCATGGATGCCGCGGTCGCCTGCCGCTATGAGATGATGCAGCCTGAGGAACGCCGCAACGGCGACTTCATCGCGCGCTATCGGGCCACCGTGAACGCCGGTCTCGACACCCTGGAGCGTGTGAAATTCACCGAGGTCCCGACCATCGGCGAGATCGCCACCGGCTGCGCGCTGGGCTACATCGATTTTCGCTATGGCGACATCCACTGGCGCGCCACACGCCCCAAGCTGGCGGCCTGGTACGAAAAATTCGCGCAATATCCGTCGATGGTCGCGACCCAACCACAAGTTTAGCCGTGGCTTGACGGCGGCGGGGCGTCTTCGCTGAATCTCATATCCGTCATGGGCGGGCTTGACCCGCCCACCATCGCCGCGTGTCCACGCGGCGGGAGACTGCGATGCGGAAGGGCTATGTCTACATCCTCACCAACAAGCCATGGGGCACACTGTACATTGGCATGACGTCGAACATGAGCGAACGGCTTACGCAGCACAGAAATGGTACGGCATCGGTCTTCACCAAGAAGTACGGCTTGTTGCGCCTTGTCTACTACGAAGTCCATGATCTTGTGACGACAGCTATTGCGCGTGAGACCTCGCTCAAGCGCTGGAGGCGAGAATGGAAGATCGACCTGATCGAAATCCAATCCGACTTGGAAGGAACTCGACTACACTCTTGTTTGATTGATGGATGGGCGGGTCAAGCCCGCCCATGACGAATGGGGTTTTCGAGGCAGGCTTTTGTAGGTAGAACCCGCCCCATGAAAATCCACGGCAAGCACTACCGCTCGGTCTGGCCCGTCGGCGAGGATGCGTTCGGCATCATCGACCAGACGAAACTGCCGCACGAATTCGTCACGCTGACGCTGCGCTCGGCCGACGACGCGGCGGTCGCGATCAAGACCATGCAGACGCGCGGCGCGCCGCTGATCGGCGCCGTCGCCGCTTACGGTCTCGCGCTCGCGGTGCGCGCCGATCCGTCGGACGAGAACGTCACCGCCACGCACGACATGTTGGCGCAGACGCGGCCCACCGCGATCAACCTGCGCTGGGCGCTGAAGCGCATGTGCGACGCGCTGCGCAATCACCCGCGCGCCGAACGCGCCGCGCGCGCCTGGGCCGAAGCCGCCGCCATCGCCGACGAAGACGCCGCGATGTGCGAGGCCATCGGCCGCAATGGGCTCGACATCATCCGCGACCTGCATAGGCAGAAAGGCCGCAAGCTCAACATCCTCACCCATTGCAACGCCGGCTGGCTGGCGACGGTGGATTGGGGCACCGCGCTGGCGCCGATCTACATGGCGCATGACGAAGGCATC
>CAZMHP010000046.1:0-16544 GCA_964566095.1 uncultured Rhizobium sp.
TCGCGGCAAGGCGATGGCGATCCTGACGGCGGAGACCACGCTGGCGCGCGCCGGCATCCCGCTGGTGGTGAACTGGCTGCTGCTGAACGAAGGCTGGCAGACCATGTACCTGGCGTTCGGCATCACGATCCTTCTGTGCGTGCCGGTGCTGTTCTTCACGCTCGAGGAGCCCGGCCAGCACGGCACGGCGGGCAAATTCTCGTGGCGCAGGCCCAAGACCGCCGCGCTGGACGCCGCGCCCCCGCCGCCCAAGCCGGACCTGCCCGGCATGACGATAAAGCAGGCGCTGCGCGATCCGGTGTTCTGGCTCTCCACGCTGGCCGCGTTCATCGGGCTTTTCATCTTCAACGGCATGTTCCCGCACCTCGTGCCGGCGCTGGTGGGCAAGGGCTTTTCCCAGACCACCGTCGTCGAGCTGCAATCGAGCTCGATCCTCATCGCCTTCGCCGGCGCGCTGATCGGCGGCTGGGCGGTGGACCGCTTCCAGACCGCGAAGATCGCCGCGCCGATCTCGCTGATCGCGTCGCTGGGCGCGATCCTGACGCTGCTGGTGTCGCCGTCCTTCGGCGGCGTGCCGCTGCTGGCGGCGATCCTGATCCTGGGATCGCTGTCGTTCAACGCGCTGTTCCCGATGGGTCAATATTTCGCGACGCGGTTCTTCGGATTGGGCTCGCTCACCGAGATCGTGGCGGTGCAATTCATGGTGACCAACATCTTCGCCGGCTTCAGCGCGCCCTTGTTCGGCTGGATCTTCGACACGACGCATTCGTACAACACGGTGTTCATGATCACGGCGGGGCTGAACCTGTTCGTGGCGGCGATCTGGCTCATCATGCCGAAATACCGCTTCGCGGCGAATATCGGCCAGGCGGCGGCGCCGGTGAAGGCATAAGGAATCCTCCCCCTGAAAGGGGGAGGTCGGCGCGAAGCGCCGGGTGGGGGAATGCGGCTCGCGAGCGGCGTCCCCTCCCCGAACCGCTGCGCGGTTCGACCCTCCCCTTTCAGGGGAGGAATTTTCAAGCCGCCGCCGCCGCCACGCTCTTGCCCAGGATCATGTCGGCGGCTTTTTCCGCGATCATGATGGTCGGCGCGTTGGTGTTGCCCGAGGCGATGCGCGGCATGATCGAGGCGTCGACCACGCGCAGGCCTTCGATGCCGTGCACGCGCAATTGCGGATCGACCACCGCCATCGGATCGTGACCCATCTTGGCGGTGCCGACGGCGTGGTAGAGCGTGGCGCCGGCGAGTTTGGCATAGGCGATCTTGCTCTCGTCGGTGTCGCCGAAGGGATCGCCGGGCGCGGCGAGATATTTCGAGATCGCCGGCTGGCTCATGATCTTGCGCGCCCAGTCCAGGCCGGCGACCGCCGCCTGCTGGTCGGCGGGATCGGCCAGATAGTTCGGCACGATGCTGGGATAGGTCGTGGCGTCCCACGACTTGATGTGCACCGAGCCGCGCGACTCCGGGCGCACCTGGCACGGCGTGCAGGTCAGGCCCGGCTCCTTCTCCAGCACCAGCGCTTGGGTCTTGCCGAGGATTTCCAGATCCATCGACGCCGCCATCATATGGAACTGAAGATCGGGGTGCGCCAGCGCGGCGCGCGACTTGAGGAACGCCACGACATGGGCAACGGCGAACGTCAGAAGGCCCTTGCGCGCCAAACCGTATTTCAGGATCTCGCCCAGCAGCGGCAGACCGCGCGACAGCCCGTTGACCGTGGCGCATTCGGGCTTCAGCCGCCACTGGCAGCCGATCATGTAGTGGTCCTGCAGGTTCTCGCCAACGCCCTTGAGCTCATGCAGCACCTTCACGCCGGCGTTCTGCAGGACGTCGCCGCGGCCGATGCCCGAGAGCTCCAGTATCTGCGGCGAGGCGACGGCGCCGGCCGCGAGGATAACCTCGCGCCGGCAGCGCGCGGTAAACTTCGCGCCGTTCTTGATGAATTCGATACCGACGGCCTTCTTGCCCTCGAACAGCACGCGCGTGGTATGCGCCTCGGTCTCGACCTTGAGGTTCTTGCGGCCCATCACGGGATGCAGATAGCCGACCGCGGTGGAATGGCGCCGGCCGTTCTTGACCGTGAGCTGGAACCAGGTGGCGCCCTCTTGATCGCCGCCATTGATGTCGTCGTTGCGCGGGATGCCGGCCTCGACCGCCGCGTCGAGCAGCGCCTGCGAGATCGCGTTCTTCTCGGTGATGTCGGAGACGTTGAGCGGCCCGCCGGTGCCATGGAAATCGTCGTCGCCGCGCTCCTGGTGCTCGGCGCGGCGGAAATAGGGCAGCACGTCCTGATACGACCAGCCCTCGCAGCCCATCTGACGCCAGCCGTCATAGTCCGCCGCCTGGCCGCGAATGTAGAGCAGCCCATTGATCGAGGACGAACCGCCCAGCACCTTGCCCTTGGGCCATTTGTGGCGCCGGCCGCCCGAGCCCTCGTCGACCTCGGTCTCGTAGAGCCAATTGACCTTGGGATCGTTCAGCGTCTTGCCGAACCCGATGGGCGTGTGGATCATCAGGTTGGACCAGAACTGCTTGAGGTTGCGCAGCGGCCGGTCGTCGCCGCCCGCCTCCAGCAGAAGCACGGTGTTCTTCGGATCGGCCGACAGCCGATTGGCCAGCACGCAGCCTGCGCTGCCGGCACCCACAACGATGAAATCGAACGTATCCGTTGCATCCATGACGCGTTGCCTCCCAGCCCTTTTTTATTCCGCTAGATTCTGTTTTAGCGGATGAATTCCCCCATTGTCATGGCCCGCATTCGCGGGCCATGACAAGTGAGCTATCCCTGCGCCGACGCGCGCCAGCCGCCCGGGGCGTAGCCCTGGCGGACGACTTCGGTGTACGGCGAGGGGCTGACGACGGCGCGGATTTCGGTCTGGACGTGCGGTTCGACGGTCGGCTTGCGCGTGCCGCCATCGGGCTCGCCCCAGACCAGCGTCACCTCGTTGCCCGGCTCGGCGAATTGCGCATCCAGGATCGCCAGGGTCAGCATCTTGCCCTCGTTGGCGCTGTAGCCGATCCAGGTCGAGATGCCGGCCGCCCTGGTGCCCGACAGCACGCGATCGTAGAGGTGCATGCAGTAGACCGCCGACGGCGAGTCGAAATATTTCGCGCGCACCTGCTTGTTGAACATGGTGTTGAAGGTGCGGGCGACGTCGTCGTTGTTGAGCGCCAGCGTGACCTTCTTGCGGTGCGGACCCGGCGCCATCTTCTCCAGCGCCTCGCGGCCGACGAAGTCGTGGTCGAACTTGACGAAGCCGCCATATCCGATGTCCCACGGCGTCAGGTAGTAGTCCTCGATCCGGCTCGAGATGAAGCTGCCGCCGAGCGACGCCGCGGCCTCATAGCTCTTGGCGGTCAGCCATTCGCGGTAGGGCTTCATCTTCTCGCCGGAATAGACGGCGGGGAGCGGCGAGGGAATCCAGCCGGACTCCAGCGCGTTGGTCGAATAGGCGCGGCCGCCGACCAGGCGCATGCCGAATTCCTCGCCCGCCTTCACCAGCGCGTCGTGCACCGCGTCGGCGTCTTCCCACGGACCCATCAGTTCCCAGCCGGGCTGGCCCGACATGCCGTGGCGCAGCGCGAGCACCGGCTTGCCGGCGATCCTGACGTCGGTCATGTGAAAGAATTTGAGCTCTTCCGGCTTGTGGCCGAGCGCCTTCTCCAACACCTGCATCGCATTGGGACCTTGCACCTGATAGCGCCACAGCTTGCGCTTGCCGTCGCTGCGCAGCGCGGTGCGCTGATCGAGTTCGGCCTTCACGTCCCACTTGCCGCTGGCGGCGTGGAACTGGACCCATTCGAGCGCCGGCGCCCGGCCGACGAGATTGAACTTGTTCTCACCGAGATAGAACAGGATCACGTCGCCGATCAGATAGCCGTCATGGCTGACCGGCGCGAACTGCTTGGCGCGGTTCGGCACGAAGCCCTTGAAGCTGTTGGGCGCCAGATAGCTGAGCAGCTTGAACGCGTCGGGTCCTTCGACCGCCAGATCGGCCATGTGGTAGGACTGGTTGAACAGCACGGCGGTCTTCTGCCAGGCCTGCTGCTCGTCGCGCCAGTTGGTATATTCGGGTTTGACGCCGGGATAGACGTTGGGGCCGGACTGCGAATTGCGCAGCATCTCCACGACATTGCCGGACGCTTGAATCAGATTTTCGAGGCTCTTCTCGCTCACGGCTCGTTGTTCTCCAGACGATCGTTCAGGCGGCCTTCGCCTCGGGCTTGGGAAGGCCGAAGAGATTGTGCATGCCGGCGTGGCGACCAAGGCCGCCGTACAGGTCGAAGCCCCGATCGATCCAATCCTTGAGCGGATCGTCATCGTACAGCGGCGGGATCTTGGCGACCGAGGCGGTCCAGAGGAACACCGACAGCGCGCGATAATCGGCGTAGTTCGGCTTGTCGCCGCCAAGCCATTTGGTGTCCTTCAGCAGCACGCGGAACGGTTCGAGCGTCGGCGGCACGAGCGGCAGACGTTCCTCGCGCCCCGCCTGCACGTCCTCGAGCCTGCGGCCCTGGAGGAACATGCGCTCGCGACTCTCGCGGACATAGGCATGGTCCTGCGGCAGCGAGAGGTCGTGATAGTCGAGGATGTAGCAGCGGAACCACGGCTGGATCGCTGTCGCCCACAGCCAGCTGTCGATGAACTTGGTCAGCACCTTCATGCTGGGGCCTTCGCACAGCATCGGCCGGTCGGGATATTTCTCGTCCAGATAGTTGGCGATCTCCCAACTGTCCTTCACCCAATGGCCGTCGTCGATGATGACGGGCACGCGGTCGGCGAACCCCTTGGTGCGCTCCTGGATGCCGGTGAAGCCGCCCGGCACGATGTCGATCTCGAAGCCCTTGTGCTTGAGCGCGTATTTCGTCGCCCACACGAAGGGGCTGATGGTGCAGCCGCTCGCGAGCTGCAGATCGAACAGCGTGATCGTGTTGTTCTTGGCCATGACGCCCCTGTCCCTTTCCGGCGCGCCGGACATGAGCCGCTCCGCGCCGACACGTTTACCCCCTTGCCGCCAAAGCGGATGCGCCAAATGTGCACTGAATCCTTGCTCTTTGCGCGTGCCGGCAGCATCACAACCTCTCCCGCAAAGCGGGAGAGGTCGAAAAATGCGCAGCATTTTTCGGGTGAGGGCGAGCGCCAGACGATATCTGCGCCAAGCTTCGTCCCCTCACCAGCAAAATCTAACGCTTAGCTTCGCTGCGCTACGCTAAACGTAAGATTTTGCGTCCTCTCCCGCAGGCGGGAGAGGTTTTCCGCGCGTTATTCAAAATACGCGACGACGCGAAATTCGATGCTGGACCGCGTCTTGGCGTCGGGGAAGCTCGGATCGCGGAAGGCGGTGTGGGGCGTGCGCCAGGCGCGACCGCGGCCGGAATCGTGGAACTTGATGAACAGCGCCTCGTCGCGCGTCATGTTCGAGAAATACCACCAGCGATGCGCCGGGCTGAAGTTGAAGATCGCCGCGCCCGGCACCGTATCCTCGTTCGGCATCGGACCCAGCATCGTCGCCTCGTCGGGAAGCTTGTCGACGACGAACAGCGTATTGGTGGTGCCTTCCGCAGGATCCACGGTCCGCGCATCGCAAACCGCGAGCGGCATGTCGAACGGCGGTTCGGAGAAGCCGCGCCAATAGCTGCCGTAGATGTAGCGCCGATAACCCTTGCCGCTCGGAAAGGCGCTCGCATAGTTCATCTGCGCCACGCGGTCGGCGCGGTCGGGCGACGTATCGATGTGCGCCTCGCCGGCCGGCGGCTGAACGCCGCCGCGATGGGTGTAGCCGGCCTGCTGCGGCCGCTGGTACTTCGACAGATCGCCCGAGGTGCGCACCATCCAGCCCATGGTCGCGACGCGGGTCGCGCCGGTGAGCGCCTTCACCGCCTCGGCCACCTCCGCCGGATAGACGCGGTCCACTTCGTCCTTGTCGTAAAAATCCTTCACCGCGCTCGCATGGCGCGAAAGGACAAAACCGTGGGTGTCGAGCGTGAAATGCGGCGCGATGGCGCGGCCGTCGCGCACCGTCACCTCATAGGGCTGATAGTGACCGGTGTTGTGTTCCACGCCGGGCGCCACGAAGCGGCGGTTCACGAAGGAACCGGGCGCGAGATAGTTGATTTGCGTCCGCACGCTGCGGACGTCGTCCTCGATATCGCCGTGCGGCGGGGCGCTCATGGTTCGGAGGCTTTCACGAGCAAGGATGCGCCGTCGCGCCTTTGCGCCGCGCGCAGCCGATCGGCCTCAACCGCCTTGGCCAATTCGGCGACCTTGCGCGCGCTGTCGGCATCGAGCGGCACGAAGATCACGACGCGCAGCGACGGCACGCCCTCCACGACATAGGAGGTGTGCTCGAAATTGATGCCGCCCAACACCGGATGGGTGAGACGATTGATGCCCTCGGCCCGGCCGCGCACGTCCGGGCCGTGCCACATCTCGCGAAACAGCGGGGAATACGCGCACATGTCCTCGATCAAACTGTCGAAAGCGGGATCGCTGGCCGCCTGGCTGTAGTCGATCCTGAGCTTGGAGGCGATGCGGCGCACCCGCGTCTCGTATTCCTCCTGGTCCTGCTGATAGACGGGGCTGGTCAACAGGATCCGCACCAGGTTGCACTTCTCGGCGGGCAAGAGGCCATAATCTCCGAAACAGCGCGTGATCATGGCATTCCAGTAGACGAGGTCCCAGCGCGCGTTGATGACCTGGCCCGGCACGTTCAGCGCATCGAGCATCCGCCGCACGGTTTCGGGCACCTCCTGCTCGGTCGCGGAGAGAATGGGCGCGGGCCGGTGCTGGGCCAGAAGGAAGAGATAGTCGCGCTCCTCCGGCGACAGGCGCAGCGTGCGGCTCAGATTCTCCAGCACCCGGTCGGAGGCGCGCACATCGCGTCCCTGCTCCAGCCAGGTGTACCAGGTGGCCGACAGGCCGGCCAAGGCGGCAACGTCTTCGCGGCGCAGTCCGGGCGTGCGCCGGCGTCCCGCCGCCGGCAAGCCGACATCGGCGGGCGTCAGCCGCGCCCGGCAGTTGCGCAGGAATTCGGAAAGCTGCGCGCGTTGAATCGCGTTGGTCATGACTGCGCCCATCCTGAGGCCGCGCTTGCGCGGATCACTCCACCACCGGCGAACCGAAAGAAGCTTTGTCGCGTAGTTCCTGCGATCACGGAAAAATACCGTTCTTCCTGGCGCGTTGCTATGGTGAGCTAGTCTAACAAGAAGCTGGGAGGAAGGGCATGGCTCGAAAGGGCGGGAAAAATCCATTCCCGCTGCCGTCGCAGATCGGCAGCGTCGCGGGTGCCGAGGACTGGCAGGAGCTCTATCCCTATTTCTCGCGCTTCCGCAAAGAGGACGACAAGCTCTTCTGGTTCTACAACTCGATGCATTTCCCCGAGCCGATTTCGGCTTTCGACGGAATCGGCGCGGAGGTGCCTTATACCGCGCTGGGCGCGATGACGGGACGGGTGTTCGCCTTCCCGACCGTGCTCGGCATCGAGTACCGCATCCTGAACGGGCGGGTCTACATCACCTCGCACTCGGTGACCGATCCCCAGCGCATCGAGGCGCGGCTGGCCGAGTTCCAGGAGCGCGCCGGGTTTTATTATCAGAACTGGCCGCGGCTGTTCGGCGAGTGGAAGGCGCGGATGGAGAACCTCATCGCCGAATGCAAGGCGATCGCGGTGCCGGCGCTCGGCGAATTGGAGAAGCGCGAAACCGTCCTGAGCGCGCGCGGCATCGCCGAGAATCATTTCGTGCGCGAGGCCTGGCATCGCACGGTCGAAGCCTATTCGAAAATGTGGAACCACCACTTCGAATTTCTGATGCTGGGATATGGCGCTTATCTGGTGTTCTTCCAGTTCTGCAAGAAGGCGTTTCCCGAGATCGCCGACCAGACGGTGGCGCGCATGGTGGCCGGCATCGACGTGCTGATGTTCCGTCCCGACGACGAGCTGAAGCGACTCGCCCAGGCGGCGGTCGATCTGGGCGTGGACGGCAAGATCGTCGAGGGCGCGCAGGTGCAGGACATCCTCGCCGCGATGCGCCAGCTCGGCGAGCCGGGCAAGACATGGCTGGCGGAACTGGAGCGCTCGCGCGAGCCGTGGTTCAACATCTCCAGCGGCGACGGCTTCTATCACCACCAGCGCAGCTGGAACGACGATCTATCGACGCCGTTCTCCGCCCTGCCCCGCTACATCGATCTCATCAAGCGGGGCGAAAGCCTCGACCGGCCGACCGAGAAGCTGCGCGCGGAGCGCGCACGCTTCGTTTCCGAATATCGCGAATTGCTGGCGACGGACGACGACCGGGCGGCGTTCGACCAGATGCTCGGCCTGTGCCACGTCGTCTTCCCCTATGTGGAGGACCACAAGTTCTATTGCGAGCACTGGTTCGTGACGACCTTCTACAACAAGGTGCGCGAGTTCGGCGCGCTCTTGAAGCGGCAGAACGTCATCGACGATGTCGAGGACGTCTTCCACCTGCAGCACACCGAAGTGGAATACGCCCTGGTCGATGCCATGCTCGCCTGGGCGGCGGGCGTCGATTGCGCCGGCGGTCAGCACTTCAAGCCGCTTGTGAAGAAGCGCCGCGCCATCCACGAGGCGCTGAAGGACTGGACCGCGCCGATGGCGCTCGGGCCCATGCCGGAGTCGCTGGAAGATCCGGCGGTGCAGATGCTGTGGGGCATCACCAGCGAGAGCCTGCAGCGCTGGTCCTCGCCGGCGGAGGAAGGTCATGAGAACGAGATCTCGGGCTTCGCGGCGTCGCCCGGCATCGTCGAGGGCATCGCGCGCGTGCTGAAGAGCGCCAGCGACATCGGCCAGGTGCGCGAGGGCGACATCCTGATCTGCCCGGTCACCAATCCGAGCTGGGGACCGGTGTTCGGCAAGATCAAGGCGGCGGTCTCCGACATCGGCGGCACGATGAGCCATGCTGCGATCGTGGCGCGCGAATACGGCATGCCGGCCGTGGTCGGCACCGGGCAGGCGACCAAGCGCATCGTCACGGGACAAAGAGTGCGCGTCGACGGCAATCGCGGCCTGGTGACGATTTTGGAATGAAGGGACGAATAGCGAGGGGCGCGTAGCGAATAGGGGCGATTGGCAGAACGGCCGGCATTCCCTATTCGCTACTCGCTATTCGCCACTCGCCAGGGAGCCATGGCAAAAATCGATCTCGTCGACATCTCGATCCGCGACGGCAATCAGAGCCTGTGGGGCGCGACCGGCCTCAACACCGCGCAGATCGTGCAGATCGCGCCGGTGATGGATCGCGTCGGCTTTCGCGCGCTCGACTTCAATTCGTCGACCCATATGGCGATGGCGGTGCGCTACAAGCGGGAAAACCCCTGGGACCTCATCCGGCTGACACATGCCGCGGCGCCCAACACGCCGCTGCAATACATCACGACGGGCTTTCGCTTCATCTCGTGGGAGACCGCCGATCCGGACTTCATGCGCCTGGTCTATCGCACCATCGCGCGCGCCGGCATCGGGCGGATCATCGTGCTCGATCCGATGCACGATCTCGACGGGCTTTTGACGTCGGCGCGGATGGCGAAGGAGGAAGGCATCGCCGACGTGATGGCGGCGCTGACCTATACCGTCAGCGCGGTGCATGACGACGCGTTCTATGCCGGCATCGCGAAAGCCGCCGCCGACTGCCCCTATATCGACCGCGCCTATATCAAGGACCCGGCCGGAATCCTGTTGCCCGATCGCGCGCGCACGCTGGTGCCGGCGGTGCAGACGGTGATGAACGGCAAGCCGCTGGAAATCCACGCGCACTGCACGATCGGATTGGCGCCGCTGACCTATATGGTGGCGGCCGAGTTCGGCATCACCGCCGTCCACACCGGCGCGGGCGCGCTGGCCAACGGCACCTCGCTGCCCGGCGCCTCGCGCATGGCGAGCAATCTGCGCGAGATGGGGCACACGGTCGACGTGGACGATCGCGCCCTGGCGCTGGTCGAAAGCTATTTCACGCGGCTTGCGGACGCGGAAGGGTTGCCCAAGGGTACGCCGCAGGAGTTCGACGCGGCCTATCTGCGCCATCAGATGCCCGGCGGCGCGATGACGACGTTGAAGCGGCAGTTGCAGGAGATCGGCCAGGAGCATCGCTTCGCCGCGGTGATCGAAGAGGTGCCGCGGGTGCGTGCGGAACTCGGCTATCCGATCATGGTGACGCCCTTCCCGCAGATCGTGATGTCGCAGGCGATGCTGAACGTCACGTCGGGCACGCGCTACGGCAACGTGCCCGACCAGGTCATCCGCTATGTGCTGGGCAAGTTCGGGCGGCCGACCGCGCCGGTCGATGCGAACATCGTGGACAAGATCACCAGCTCGCCGCGCGCCAAGGAATTGCTGCAGGAAGCGCCGGCGCTGAACCCGAAGGACCTGCGCAAGACGTTCGGGCCGCGCATGTCCGACGAGGAATTGCTGCTGCGCGCAGTGATGCCGGCCGAACAGGTCGACGCGATGCTGGCGGCGGGCCCCGCGAAGCTCGGCTACAATCCCGACACGCGCGGGCTGATCGAATTGCTGCGCGAACTCACCGAGCGCGATGCGGCGTCGGACATCGATATCGAAAAGCCCGGCCTGAAGATTTCGCTGCGGGCAAAAAAGGCGGCGGCGCTCAATGGCTAGCGCGAAAACCAACGACGCACGCGTGGCCGCGCGATTGTCGCGCGCCAAGGGTTTCATCCTCGACATGGACGGCACGCTGGTGCTGGGCGACCGGCGCAACAAGGGCCTCAAAGCGCTTCCGGGCGCGCCGCAATTCCTGGCGCATCTGCGCGCGCACAACCTGCCCTTCGTGCTCTTCACCAACGGCACGGTGCGGCACCCGCGCGACTATGTCGACGAACTCAAACACGCGGGCATCGACGTCGAGGCCGCGCGCATCATGACGCCCTCGACCGTCGCGGCCGAGTATCTTTCCGCCAAGGGCTACAAGCGCGTGATGGCGCTGGGCGGCGAAGGCGTCGGCGGCCCGCTGGCCGAGGCCGGGCTCGAGGTCGTGCGCCCACCCGAGCGCGAGAACGTCGACGCGGTCTATGTCGGCTGGTTCCGCGAATTCCGCATGGAGGACATCGAAGCGGCCTGCGAGGCGGTGTGGAGCGGCGCGAAGATGTTCTCCGCCTCGCTGGTGCCCTATTTCGCGACGGCGGACGGCCGAACGCTCGGCACCTCCTGCGCCATCGCCGGCGCGATCGACAAGATCACCGGCTCGCGCACCAAGCCGCTCGGCAAGCCCGCGCCCGAAGCGATGCGCGTCGCCGCGCGGCGGCTGGGCGTGGCGGCGAAAGACGTCGTGGTGATCGGCGACGATCCGAAACTGGAGATCCCCATGGCGCTACGCGCCGGCGCGACCGCGATCGGCGTGATGAGCGGCGTCGCCAAGCAAAAGGAATTCGACGCGCCGCCCCGCTCCAAGCGCGCGCATCTGGTGGTGGAGAATATCGGTCAGGTGCTCGACCTGTGGCGGCGGCACTCAGGCTGAAAGGCCAGCGGCGCGGCGGATCTCGGCGCGGAACAGGTCCGGGAATTCCATCGGCAGGAAGTGGCTGGCGCCCCCGACGGGAACGAGGCGCGTCTTGCCGTGCCGGCGCATGAAACCCTGCAGCACCGGATCGGCGGTCGCCGAGCCTACCGTTCCCACCAGAACGGAGATCGGAACCGTCACGCGGCTTCCCAGGCGATCCATGTGAAACGGATAGACCGCATAGTTCGCGGCCTCCCATTGCGGCCGGCACGCCAGGCGGAAGGCATCGCCCGCGGGCACCAATCCGGTTTCGACGTAATCGGTCACCATCTGCGCCGGCCAGGTCTTGAAGGCCCCACGGCCGGTAAAGCCCTTTGCCGCGTCTTCGCGCGCTTTGAAGGAGTCGCGCCGCTTGATCGTCATCGCGACCAGCGGGACGACCTTGTCGGAACGGCCGAGCAGCCGGCCGGCCCAAGCCTTCCAGGCGATTTGATCGGTCGCCATCACGGGTTCGGCGAGGACGAGCGCCTTGCCGATGTCGGGCTTGGCGGCCGCGGCGAGCAGCGTCGCGCTCGCGCCCAGCGAGTGGCCGGCGAGAACGTCCGGCGCGATGGCCAATCGATCGAGCAGCGCCAACAGATCGTCGCGATAGGCACGCCAGCCCGGCAGCAGCCGCGAATCAGTGACGAGCGTGGTCTCGCCATGGCCGCGCAAATCGGGCGCGATGATTCGAAATTCCGCACTGAGCGGCTGCAGCAAAGTCTTGTACGTCGAAGCGTTAAAGCCATTGGCGTGAGAAAAAATCAGTATTGGAGCGCCGGGCGGGCCAATCCATTCTAAAAACGAAATAAATCCATCCAATAACGGAACATTACGACGTACGGGAAGACTCATCTGGACCTGAAGCGGGTAGAAGAATTGATGTGGCTAAGATGCTACATATCGCGAAAGTTCAAATCCCAATAGGGCGATACGGCCGCATTCTATATGGCTGGGGAAGGGTTTTCTGGTAATTTGTTTGCAATTCATACAAATCGCGCCAGGCCTGAACATCGGTGCGACGAACGGGGAGGGTTCGAATGTCCAATACCACATCGCGCTTGTTTCTTTCTGCCGCACCGCTGGCGTTCATCGGCGCGCTCGTCTTCACGAGTTCAGCCTTGGCCGCGGCCGAAGGCATCGAAACGGTCGTCGTGACCGCACAGAAAACCGAGCAGAACGCCCAGCGCGTTCCGATCGCGCTCACGGCGTTCACTGCGGAAGACCTTGCGAAGAAGAACATCTCGAACGTTGCGCAGCTCAGCGATTCCGCTCCAAACGTCACGTTCGACGCGGGCGTTCCGTTCGGCGGTTCGACGGACGTGCTATCCGCCTATATCCGCGGCATCGGCCAGAACGATTTCGCCTTCAACCAGGATCCGGGCGTCGGCGTGTATGTCGACGGCGTTTATCTGGCCCGCTCGGTCGGCGCCAACCAGGACCTGCTCGACGTCGAGCGCATCGAGGTCTTGAAAGGTCCGCAGGGCACGCTGTTCGGCCGCAACACGATCGGCGGCGCCGTCAGCATCGTCACGCGCGATCCCGGCGACACCTTCTCCTACAAGGCGGACGTAACGGGCGGTTCGTACAACAAGCTCGACATCGGCGGCACGGTGGACATTCCGCTGGCCGACAATCTGCACTCCAGCTTTTCGTTCTCCGACAGATACCAGGACGGTTATCTGAAACGCATTCCGTTCCCGACCTCGGGTCCCCTGTTCGATCAGGCTGCGACGGCTTCAGGACTCTACATGTCGCCGGCGCAATCGGCGGCCGCGTTCGGTCCGGGTTCGCCGGCCGGCGACTGCTACCTGGCTACTTCCTGCCCGACCATCGTCGACTCGACGCGTGCGGGCATCCAGGCCGGCTACACCACGCACGACCGCGAAGGCGGCGAGAGCGATTGGCACACGCGCGGCAAGCTGGTTTGGAACACCAATGACGATCTGAAGTTCACGCTCGCGGCAGACTACAGCCACAGCGACGGCGAGGGCATCGCCACGCGGCCGATCGCCATCAATCCGAACTACCTGCCGCCGGGCGCCAACCCGACGCTGGGCAATGCCTACAACACCTGCATCGGCAGTCCGGAAGCCTTCCTGACCTTCCTGAGCACCATTCCGGGCGTTCCGAACTTCCCGGCGCTGTGCGGTCCGCGCGGCACGCCGGGTTCGACCTACGCACCGACCGGCGCGGCGTTCGCCAATCAGGTGCCCGGCACGCTGGGCGGCGCGAACTTCGACGGCAACCCGAACAACAACCGCCTGGCCTACGGACCGTGGTTCGTGACCAACAACATCGACACGTCCTATTCGACGGGGCCCAGCTTCTCGAAGATGACGAATTACGGTGCCGCGCTGACCATCGACTGGAACGTGCTGGACAACGCCCATTTGAAGTCGACGACGGCCTATCGCGGGCTTCAGTGGACGTCGGGCGAAGACGGCGACGGTTCGCCGCTGAACATCCACGAACTGTCGTTCTATGAGAACCAGCACGAGTTCTCGCAGGAATTGCAGCTCACGGGCTCGACGTTCGACAACGCTCTCGACTACGTCGTCGGCCTCTACTATTTCAACGAGGGCGGCGGCATCCACGACTATGTGACGTTCCCCGGCCTGCTGCTGCAGGTGGACGGCCCGAACTTCCTCAACACGACATCCTATGCCGCCTATTTCCACGGCGACTATCATGTCACCGACAAGCTGACGCTGACCTTCGGCGGCCGCTACACGCAGGAGCACAAAACCTTCATCGGCGAGCAAAGTGATCCGAACGCGCTGGTCTACAAGATCACGCCCAATTCGGTCTGCGTTCCCGCCGGCGTCCCCGGCAGCGCGGCCGCCCCGGCTTGCAGCGGTGCAACGCCCAACCAACTCTTCCTCAACTGCTACAATAACACCGGCGTCGGCGATCCGATCACCAATGCGTGCCGCATCGCGATGGGCTTCCCGGATCCGAACAATCCTTTGACGTTCTATCCGCCCGGGCAGCATACGCTGGACTTCAGCAACTTCGCCCCCAGCGGCGGCGTGGAATACCAGTTCACGGACGACATGATGGGCTTCGTGAAATATTCGGAGGGCTTCAAGACCGGCAGCTGGACGACCCGCCTGTCGAGCCCGCATCCGACCTACGATCCGTCGCTGCACTTCAATCCGGAAAAGGCGAAGAGCTACGAGGCCGGCCTGAAGACGCAGTTCGACGACGATCGGATGCGCCTGAACCTGACGGGCTTCTACACCAAGTATGACGGCATCCAGCTCAACTTCCAGATCGGCATCTCGCCGACCATCCTGAACGCGGGCAATGCCAGCATCTATGGCGGCGAGCTCGAATACGACGTGCTGCTGTCGGACGACCTGACGGTGAACTCGTCGATCGGGTACGAGCATGCCGCGTACGACTCGGTGACGCCGGGTGCCGGCTCCAACGGCATCCTGATCACCACGCATACGCCGCTTCCCAAGACGCCGGAATGGAAGCTCAACATCAGTCCGGAATACCGCCTGGCGGTGGGCAACGACACCACGCTGCGCTTCAACGTCGACTACACCTACACCTCGTCGATGACCAACGACGTGACGGGAACGCCGGAGTTGAACCGTCCCGACACCAACATGCTCAATGCGACGGTGACCTACCTGCCGCCGAACGCCAATTGGGAGTTGTCGGTGGGCGGCACCAACCTGACCGACGACCGGTATGTCGTGACCGGTGTCAATCAGGGCGGCATCCAGGTGATCTACGGCAGCTACAACGCGCCGCGCGAATGGATGGCGACGCTGCGCATCCACAGCTAGTCTGATCGACCACAGCGAACGAAATCCGCCGGCGCAAAACGCCGGCGGATTTTTTTGTGGCGGTCGGCCTATGCCGATGGCGGGAAGTACTCGGTGTAGTGCTCGGCCCCGCGCCCGGTGTAATGCGCCCGACGTCCGGCGAGAGACACCGTGTACGCAACGCAGCCCGCGGCCGCGATCCGGGACAGGAATTGGGAATAGTCGATGGCGTCGGCCTGGCTCGCGCGGACGGCCGCGGCGACGGCCGCCGGATCGAACGCCTGCGCGAACGGGCCGGACACGGTCTCCGATTTGGTGACATGGGACTCGCCGTCCGGCAGGTAGTAGGTCTTTTCGCCCCGCCGCAGGTCGGCGTGATAGCGCTCGACGCCGGCACGCGTCAGGCGGCCGACGATTTCGGGAAACTTGCCCGTCGCCCCCTTCGACATTTCGGTACACGCCTCGACCAGGCGCGCGATTTCGCTGTCCATTTCAGTCTCCTTTGCTGGGTGGATTGACCGGTCAGTCGACCGGCACGCCTTCGATCTCGCGCCGGCGGACGATCTTCTTGAGGATGCGTTCGAGCGCGGTGCGGTCCTCGCCCGAGAGCACGCCGAAGAATTCCGTGTCGTTCTCATCCGCCAGCGCGGCGAGGCGCGGCACCAGCGCGCGCCCCTTCGACGTGAGCGCGAGGTCCTGCCAGCGGCGGTCTTGCGCGACCACCGTGCGCGAAACGAGCCCCTTGGCGAGAAGGCGGTCGACCAGCTTGGAGATGGCGCCCCGCGTCATCTTGAGTTCGTCCGCGACGCGGCTGGGCGTGGCGCCGTCCGCCGTGTGGAGCGTGCGCAGCACCACCCATTCGGCCACCGTGACGCCCTGCCCGGCCACCTTCTGGCCGAACGCGTGGGACACGTGGTTGGACACCATCCGCAGCCAATAGCCCAAATGGGTCTCCAACTCGCTGATCGACGACTTGCGCGCCATGACGGCTCCATTAGTTTCCTAGGAAAGTAATGGCATATAGTTTCCTTGTCAACTAAAATATGGCCCGTGGCGCGCGGATGGGCCCAGGGCAACGAAAAGCCCCCACTCCGAAACGGGGTGGGGGCTTTTCGACGGCCTAACTCGGAAGGCCGTTCAGGCGCGCAGCGGCACCTTGATGACCTGCGGCTCCATGTAGGAGGCAAGGCCCAGCGAGCCGATCTCGCGGCCCAGGCCCGACTCCTTGAAGCCGCCGAACGGCATGTCCGCCTC